>NZ_CP022600.1:0-327914 GCF_002952215.1 Porphyrobacter sp. HT-58-2
CGAGCGGTCGCGCTCAGCAGGCGGTACGTGAATTGGGGATGAGCTTGTGCACAGGACTGACAAGGCCCGGACCGGCGGGCGCCAAGCAGATGAACATTTGATGGAAGATTCCGAAGCCGTGAACCTCGCTGCCGATTGGGCGGATATCAGTCAGGGCCTGCGCAAGGATCTGGGCCATCAGTTGCACAGCCAGTGGATCAAGCCGATCCAGCTCGGCGCGCTGAGCCGTGATTGCGGGACGCTTGACCTCTATCTCCCGACGGAATTCTCGGCGAACTGGGTGCGTGATCGCTTCCATGATCGGCTGCAACTGGCCTGGAGCATCGCGCGCAGCGAAGTGCGCAAGGTCAACATCATGGTGCACCCGGGTCGCCGCCAGTTGCCCGACCTGCGGCTCGACGATGGCCGTCGCCCGGCCAATGACGGCGCGAGCGCAATTGCCATGGCGGCCGGCAGTCTGGGTGATGCGACCTTCACATCCTCGGTCGGGCTCGATCCGTCGCTGACCTTTGCCGCCTTCGTGACGGGTGAAGCCAATATCCTTGCCTGCAATGCGGCGCAGCGCATGGCGGCGCTGGAACAGCCGCAGTTTTCGCCGCTCTACCTCAAGGCCGCGACGGGTCAGGGCAAGACCCACCTGCTGCACGCCATCGGTCACGGCTATCTGCAGGCCCACCCGCGCGCCCGCATCTTCTACTGTTCGGCCGAACGCTTCATGGTCGAATTCGTGCAGGCGCTGAAAACCAGCCAGACGATCGAATTCAAGGCGCGCCTGCGCTCCTTTGACCTGCTGCTGGTGGACGACATCCAGTTCATCATCGGCAAGGCGAGCGCGCAGGAAGAACTGCTCTACACGATCGATGCGCTGCTGGCCGAGGGCAAGCGGCTGGTCTTCGCCGCCGACCGCGCGCCCCAGGCGCTCGACGGGGTGGAACCGCGCCTCCTCTCGCGCCTTTCGATGGGCCTTGTCGCCGACATCCAGCCTGCCGACATCGAGCTGCGCAAGAAGATCCTGGTGTCCAAGCTCGTGCGCTTTTCCGCGATCACTGTGCCGGAGGATGTCGTCGATTTTCTTGCCCGCACCATCACCCGCAACGTGCGCGAGCTGGTCGGCGGTCTCAACAAGCTGATCGCCTATGCCCAGCTGACCGGGCAGGACGTTTCGCTGCAACTGGCCGAGGAACAGCTCACCGATATTCTGAGCGCCAACCGCCGCCGGATCACCATCGACGAGATCCAGCGCACGGTCTGCCAGTTCTACCGTATCGACCGTGCGGAGATGAGCTCCAAGCGCCGCGCCCGCGCGGTGGTGCGCCCGCGTCAGGTGGCGATGTATCTCTCCAAGGTGCTCACCCCGCGTTCCTACCCCGAAATCGGGCGCAAGTTCGGCGGACGTGACCACTCCACGGTGATCCACGCGGTGCGCCTGATCGAGGACCTGCGTCAGCGCGACGCCGACATGGACGGCGACGTGCGCAGCCTGTTGCGTCAGCTCGAAAGCTGACCCTCAGGACGGTTAATTCGCACATAGTTTCCGCAGCGCTTTCACAAGCCTGTCGACAGGCCTATCCACAGGCGTGTCGACAGGCGCTCAACAGGCTGTAAACAGCCTTTCCATGCCTTCTGCGCCACTTTCTCCCGCCCGGCTTGACCGCTTTGCGCGCCACATCGTCCTGCCCGAAGTGGGCGGCGCGGGGCAGGTAAAGCTTGCTGCATCGAAGGTCGCGATCATCGGCCTCGGCGGGATCGGCTCGCCCGCGCTGCAATATCTTGCGGCAAGCGGCGTCGGGCGGCTGGCGCTGGTCGATGATGATGTGGTCGATGTCAGCAACCTTCAGCGCCAGACAATCTTCACCCAGCGTGACGTCGGTTACGGCAAGGCAGTGTCGGCCCGGCGCTGGCTGGCGAATTTCGATGACAGCTTGCACGTCGACGTGTCCGACGCGCGCATCACACCCGATAACGCGGCAAGCCTGATTTCAGGCGCCGACGTGGTGCTCGACGGCACCGACAATTTCGCCACCCGGCTTGCCGTGTCCGATGCCTGCGTCGCGGCGGGCATCCCGCTGCTGTCGGCTGCCGTGGGCCGGTTTCAGGGGCAAGTCGCGGCCTTTGCCGGGCACCTGCCCGATCAGGCCTGCTACCGCTGCTTTGTCGGCGATGCCTTCGACGCCGAGGACTGCGACACCTGCGCCGATGACGGGATGCTGGGCGCGATGGCGGGATGGGTCGGCAGTTTTGCCGCGATGCAGGCGATCAAGGTGCTGCTGGCGGGGGTCAGCGGGCTCGGCGATCCCGGCTGGGGCCGGCTCCACATTCTCGATGGCCTCGCCCCGGGAATGCGCACGATCCGGATTGCGAAGGATGCAGCCTGCAAGCGGTGTGGGACCAACTGATGGCGACGCCTGATGTTGATCGTCTCGGAGATGTCTTGCGAGACTATGCCGCGCTCTATCTCGGTCGCCGCTGTCTCACGCTGGAACCGCGTGTCGAACTGCGCGGGTTCTGGGAGTTCAACACCAATATCCAGAACGCGGATGAACCTGGCTGCTACTTCCTTTTTGATGCCAACGATAAGCTGCTCTATGCTGGCAAGGCCTCGATGCGCAGCAGCATAGGTGCGCGGGTTGATGCCCATTTCTCATGGGACGGAGAGGAACTTCGCCCGGTAAATTCAGCGTGGCGTTCGGCTCCCGTCTACCTGCGCACTGTTGTGGTTTCAAACCCGTGGGAGGCAGCTTCACTAGAAGAGTACATCATCCATCATCTGAACCCGCCATTCAACGTGGCCGGTCGGTCGAAGTGGTAACACCAAACAGAAAAGGCCGCTCCAACAAACTGGCTCACGCAGGGTTTAGCTAGATCAGTCCACTTCGAACCACTGCTTACGCTTGCGAGCAGCGTTGATCCTGTCGAGTTCCGAGGGGCGATCAGCTTCGGGATCGGGGCGGCAGGTGGTTGTGCTCCCCTCGGTCTCGCAGATCCGGCCCAGACTGTCGCGCCCTTCTTTGGGCGTGTCGAGGATCAGAAACAGCAACGCCGCGCCGCTTGGCAAAGCGGTGAGCAGCAGCGTCAGGCCGATCCAGAAGCGCAGGCCCCCGCCCACCCCCTGCCTGACCTTTTCAGGGAAAGGAGAGCCGGAGACAACAGCCTCACGCATGCCGCGCGCTCCGCCCATCATCACTCCGCCGCCGATCGTGGCCATCACGAAGGGGATCGCGAGCAACGCGATGAAGCTGTAGAACAGCATATGGCCGTCGAACCGGCAGCCGTTGACCAGGCAATCGCTCCAATAGAGCGCCAGATAGCCATAGGGCAGTGCCAGCAAGGCCAGCAGGATCATCATCCAGCGAGACATGGTCCAAGCCTATCGCAGCATGGTTAACGTCCCGTTTGCAGCACCTCGTTCACCCAACCCGGCACCACAATGCTCGCCGGACCGTGGCGCGATTCGTGGAAGAAGCGGCTGCCTTCGCTAGGTTCGAGGTTAAGTTCGAGCGTGCGCGCGCCGCTGCTGCGCGCTTCCTGCACAAAGCCTCCCGCCGGGTAGACCGCGCCGCTGGTGCCGATGCTCACGAACAGGTCGCAGGACTCCAGCGCCTGATAGATCCGGCCCATCTGATACGGCATCTCGCCGAACCACACCACGTCGGGGCGCAAGGTGGGCGCGCGGCAGACTGGGCACGGCGGGCGGTCGATCATGGTGCCAAGCCACGGCGATCGGGTCTCGCAGGAGGTGCAGAGCGCGCTTTTCAGCTCCCCATGCATATGCAGTACGCGGGTCGATCCGCCGCGTTCGTGCAGATCATCGACATTCTGGGTGACCAGCAGCAACTCGCCTGAAAATTCGCGTTCGAGCCGCGCCAACGCCTCATGCGCCGGGTTGGGCGCGACGTTGGTGAGCGCGGCGCGGCGCATGTCGTAAAAGTTCAGCACAAGGTCCGGGTTCCGGGCAAAGCCCTCGGGCGTGGCGACATCCTCAACCCGGTGCTGCTCCCACAGCCCTCCAGCGCTGCGAAAGGTGTCGATCCCGCTTTCGGCGGAAATCCCGGCTCCGGTAAGGATGACGATGCGTTCAATCTCTGCCATGAGACAATGAAGCATGAGGTTTAGAGGCAAGGCAATGGCACAGCTCAAATTCGGGGGCAGGTGTCGCAAGGCAATGGCACAGCTCAAATTCGGGGTGATCGGGCACAAGGGCCGCATGGGGCAGGCGCTGGAAACAGCGATCGAGGAGGCCGGACACGCCATGTGCGTCGGCGTCGATGCGGGGGGCAATATCGGGCCGCTGGCAGTGCAATGCGATGTGCTGGTGGATTTCTCCGCGCCCGATGCGCTGGCGGCGAATCTTGGTGCGGCCAAGGTCGCTGGCAAGCCGATCCTTGTCGGCACCACCGGCCTTGAAGAGCCGCATTTTGTGATGCTCGCCGAAGCCGCACGGGCCGTGCCGGTGCTGCAATCGGGCAATTTCTCGCTGGGCGTGACGCTGATGGCGCATCTGGTGCGCGAGGCGGCCGCAAGGCTTGGGCCGGACTGGGATATCGAGGTGCTGGAGATGCACCACCGCATGAAGGTCGACGCACCATCCGGCACGGCCAAACTGCTTGGCGAAGCGGCAGCGGCAGGGCGCGGCATCACACTGTCCGACAACATGGAAAGCGGCCGCCACGGCATGACCGGCGCGCGCCGTGCGGGCAATATCGGCTTTGCCACCCTGCGCGGCGGCACCGTGGCGGGCGAGCATAGCGTGATCTTCGCTGGCAGCGAGGAGCGCCTGACCCTGTCGCACTCGGCAGAGAACCGCATGATCTTTGCGCGCGGAGCGGTGCGGGCGGCGGGCTGGCTGACCGGGCAGAGCGCCGGGCGCTATACCATGAACGACATGCTCGGGCTGTAGGCGCGATGGAGGACGATTTCGACGCCCTCGCCTATTACCGCGAAACGGTCAGCGTGATGATCGCGGGCGGGTTCTTCAACGAGGACGATCTGGAAACCTACATCGCCGACATGGCTTTCGACCCCGAGGGCGCGCCCCATGCCAATGCCGTGCGCGATCATGCGCGGGCGGCGATGGAGACGAAGCGCAAGGCGGAGGCGGGCTGGCCTGCCGTCACCGACTGGGACCGCCTCGCCCGCGCCTTCGATGCGCTGGAGGCGGGCGGCATCCTGGCGCTCCACAATGCCGGCATGAGCACCAGCGATGCGCATGGCGACGCGTGGGATCTGATCAATCGCGATCCCAAGGGCGCATGGCGCGGCTTTGCCTTCTACCACGGGCAGGACGTGGAGCGGGCCGTGGCGGGAGACTCGCTGTTCATCGGCTTTGATGCGGTTGTCGAGGGGGCAGAAGCCAAGCGCGCAATCGGCGCCGCGATCGTCGCTGCCCTGACGGCAGAAGGCTTTGCCCCCAACTGGAACGGCGATCCCGAAACGCGGCTCGATGTGCCGGGGATCACGTGGCAGAAACGCACCGATTGGGTGCGCCCCTCAGGCCCTCCCGCCGCCGTCGGGAACGGCTTGTGGCGCAGGCTGCTGGGCTGAGACATGACCAAGGATCAGATCTTCGAATTCTTCCGCCGGTTGGCCGAGGACAATCCCTCGCCCCAGACCGAGCTGGAATATGGCAATGCCTATCAGCTGCTGGTCGCGGTGGCGCTGTCGGCGCAGGCGACCGATGTGGGCGTCAACAAGGCCACCCGCGCGCTGTTTCGCAAGGTGGAAACCCCGCAGCAGATGCTCGACCTCGGCGAAGAGGGGCTGAAGGATCACATCAAGACCATCGGCCTGTTCAATTCCAAGGCCAAGAATGTGATCGCGCTGTCGCAGATCCTCGTCGATGAACACGGCGGCGAAGTGCCGGACACGCGCGAGGCGCTGGTGAAGCTCCCCGGAGTTGGCCGCAAGACAGCAAACGTGGTGCTCAATTGCTGGTTCGGGCAGGAAACCTTCGCGGTCGACACCCACATCTTCCGGCTCGGCAACCGCACCGGCATGGCCAAGGGCAAGACCCCGGAGGCGGTCGAGGCCAAGCTCGAAAAGCGCGTGCCCCAGCCCTTCCGCCGCGATTCGCACCACTGGATGATCCTGCACGGCCGCTATGTGTGCAAGGCGCGCAGCCCCGAATGCTGGCGCTGCAAGGTCTCCGACCTGTGCAGCTTCCGCAAGAAAGTCACGGAGCCGCCAAAGGGGCGCATAGCCGAGGTTGCGGCAGGGGCGGATTAAGGCGAGGTTCAACCCCGTCGGCGATGATGCCTGCGCCTCAGACGGAGAAACCTGCCATGATCCTGCGCCTCCTCGCCCTTGCCGCCCTGCCTCTGATCGCGGCCGGTTGCGCCCCGGCTGACCCGGCAAAGCAGGCCGCCCGCAACGCCCGTGCGCTCGCCGCCGGGCCTGAGGCGAAGGTCAGCGGCGCGGCGCAGCGCTGCATCCCGCGCTCACAGATCCGCCAGACCATCGTGCGCAGCGAAAGAGTGATCGATTTCGAAATGCAGAGCGGCGCGGTGTTCCGGAATACCTTGCCCTCGACCTGCCCCGGCCTCGCCTTTGAACGGGCGATCACCTACGAAACCTCGATCGATCAGCTCTGCACGCCGCAGATTATCTATGTGCTGACCAATATCGGCGGCGTCCCGCAACGCGGCGCAGGCTGTTCCCTAGGAGAATTCGTGCCGGTCGAGTATGTCCGTCAGACCAAGGGCTGACGCAGACTAGATATCGTCGGCGCTGGCCAGTTCTGCCGTATCGAGCTCGCCCGTCAGGCTCGCCACTGTCACCGCCACAGCGGCATCGCCGGTGATGTTGGTGGTGGTGCGCATCATGTCCATGATCCGGTCGACCCCGGCCACAAAGGCAATGGTTTCCAGCGGCACGTTCACCGCGCTGAACACCAGCGCCATCATGATCAGCCCTGCACCCGGAATCCCTGCCGCGCCCACCGCGCCCAGCGTGCCGAGCAGCGCGATCATGCCGTAATCGCCCCATGACAGATCGACCCCGAAGATCTGCGCCCCGAACAGTGTCGCAAGGCCAAGATACATCGCGGTGCCGTTCATGTTGACAGTCGCGCCAAGGCTGATGACGAAGCTGGCGACCGAACGCGACACACCAAGGTTACGCTCGGCACAGCGCAGGGTGACGGGCAGCGTCGCGTTGGAACTGGCGGTGGAATAGCTCACCGCGATCGCATCGATCATGCCGCGGAAGAAACCGATCACCGGCACGCGGGCGACCAGCTTCAGCATCCCGCCATAAATCAGCGCGATGATCAGGAAACACCCGAGATAGTTGAGGAACACCAGCTTGCCGAGCGCCGCCAGCGCATCAAAGCCCAGCGTCCCTGCCACCCATGCCATCAGCGCAAAGACGCCGAACGGGGTCAGCTCCATCACGATCATCGTGACCTTCTGCATCACCACCGACCCGCTTTCGAAGATCTTCAGCGCAGGCTCACCTTCCTCCTTCGCCATCAGGATGCCGATCCCGATCAGGAGCGAGAACACGATCAGCGGCAGCACATTGACATCCGCCATCACCTTGACCGGGCTTTGCGGGATCATCCCCAGCAGCATCTCGCGCCAGCTGGTCTCTGTCGGCGCGGGCGGAGTACCCATCGTCAGCGCCGACGTATCGACGCCGAGGCCGGGCGCAACCAGCGTGCCGAGCGTCAGCCCCAGCCACACCGCCATCTGCCCCGTCACCACGAACAGCAGCATTGCCCGCCAGCCGACCGAACCGAGCTTGCGCAGATCGCCGATGCTGGCAACGCCGGCAACGAGGCTGAAGAAGATCAGCGGCACCACCAGCATCTTGATGAAGGCGACAAAGACATCACCGATGATCTTGATGCTTTCCGCCCCCGGCCCCCAAAGCCGCCCGACAATGATGCCGAGAACCAGTGCGGCGATGACACGCTGCCAAAGGGGGATGCGCAGCCAGACGCTCAAGTTACTGTCCTTCTTCCAGCGCCAGCGCCGCGCGCGCGATGCGGGCATAGATACGGGCAAGCGCGGCGAGATCGGGGATCGCCACCGCCTCGTCGCGCTTGTGCATCGTCGCGTTGCACAGGCCGAATTCGATGACCGGGCAAACAGCGCGCAGGAACCGCGCATCGGACGTGCCGCCAGTAGTGGAAAGCTCGGGCGTCACGCCGGTCTCAGCCTCGACCGCGGCGCTGACCAGCTTCGAAAACGCCCCCGGTTCGGTAAGGAAAGGTTCGCCCGAGACGATCGGCCGCGCCTTGCCGCCGTGCTTTTCGGCAATTGCCATAACCCGGTCTGACAGGCTCTTGCCGGTGTGCAGATCGTTGAACCGGATCGAGATGCGCGCCGCACCGCTTGCGGGAATGACGTTGTGCGCGCGGTTGCCCACATTGATGTCAGTGATTTCGAGATTGCTCGGCTGGAACCACTTTGTCCCTGTATCGAGCGTCAAGGAATCCAATTCGGATAAAATCCTGACAAGCTTGGGCAGCGGGTTATCCGCCAGATGCGGATAGGCGACATGGCCCTGCGTACCTTCGACATCGATGAAGATATTGACCGAGCCCCTGCGGCCGATCTTCACCATGTCGCCAAGGCGGTGAACGCTGGTAGGCTCGCCGACAAGGCAAAGGTCGGGCTCATGCCCTTGTGCCGCCATATAATCGATCAGCGCGCGGGTGCCGTGAAGCGCCGGGCCTTCTTCATCGCCGGTGATGATGAAGCTGATCGTGCCGGCATCGGCAGGCACGTCGGCAACGGCGGCGACCATCGCGGCAATGGCGCCCTTCATGTCCACCGCCCCGCGCCCGTGGAGCAGCTCACCGCGCTCCTGCGGTTCGAACGGATCGGACGTCCAGCCTTCTCCCGGCGGGACGACATCGAGGTGGCCCGCAAAGGCAAAGTGGCGAGAACCCGGCGGCCCGACCCGCACGGCAAACAGGTTTTCGACCGGAGCCTCGTCACTCCCTTCCGGCCCTTCCCCACGCATGAAGCGGTGGACGGCAAAGCCGAGCGGCGCGAGCATCGCCTCAAGTTCGGCGAACACCACTCCGGTCGCAGGCGTAACCGAAGGCGCTGCGATCAGGCGCTTGGCAAGGTCGAGAGGGTCGAGCATGGTCATGGCCTAGCAGGAGTTATCGCCAATGCCCAAGCGCGATTGTGACGTCATCCCCCGGCACTGGCCATGATCGATCCAGGAATCGACTGGGCCGGATTTTCGCTGGCGGTGCTGCTGGTCGAACTGACGCCGGGGCCAAACATGGCATGGATCGTCACGCTTACCCTGTCCGAGGGGCGGCGCGCGGGGCTTGGCGCGATTTCGGGCATTGCGCTGGGGCTTGCCGCCAATGCTGCGCTGAGCGTGGTTGCCGCCAGCCTCATCCTCGCACAAGGCCCGGCGCTGACGCAGGCGGTGTCGGTGCTGGCTGCTGCGATGATGGCATGGCTGGCGTGGGAAGCGTGGCGCGACACGGGGGTGAGCTCAACCGCCACCACGCCGCGCATGGGCAACCACCGTCACGCGCTGGCGGGGTTCATCATCAACCTCATCAACCCCAAGGCGGCGCTGTTCTTCATTACCGTGATGCCGCAATTCGTCCACAGCGGGCAGCCGAGCCTATCCCAGGGCCTGACGCTGGCGAGCCTCAACGTCACCATCGCCACCGCCGTCCACCTTGCGCTTGTGCTGGGGGCAGGCCGGGTGCGCGGCGTGCTGATGGCAGAGGCGCGGGCGCGGATCGTGCGGCGACTGCTCGCGCTGGCAATGCTGGGCGTGGCGGCGTGGTTCCTCGCCAAGGCCTTCGGTTAACGCCGCCGTTCCTCCACCGCGAGCGGCCCCGGCGCAAAGGCGCTTTCGAGCAGGTCAGCGATCCTGAGCCCAGCCTGCACCACCCTGCGCCGCGCGATCGGCACCCCGCGCTCGATATCCTCCTGGCTGAGCGCCGTTTCATCCGGCAGCGGCGCGGCGCAGACATCATCGGTGTCGAAGGCGGTCGGATAGACAAAGCTGCGCGCGATTTCCCAGCTTTCGCGCCCCCAGTCGTCCGGCGTTCCGCCCGCGAGTTCGGCACGCTCGGCGGCACTGTAACGCCGCGCGACCGGATCGGCCGGATCGCTGATGGCACGTTCAGCCAAGGGATTGTCCCAGATCGAATGGAGGTTCAGCCCCGGCTTGATCCCATAGGCGGCACGCCGGTCATTGCCGCCGCGATCCTCGTTGTCGCCCGAATGCAGCGGCATATGCACATCACCTGCAAAATGCACCATGAAGGCGAGCGCCTCCAGCCGTACGGCTGCGGGCAGGCGCTCATCGGCGAGCACGCGGTGCGCGCGGGTGATCTGAGCGGTCACGCAATTGCCACCCGAACAATTGGCGCGCGGGTTGAAGGGCTGGCAGACCGGAGCGGTGCGATAATGCCAGGCGGCAGTATAACCCCAGCGCCAGCCTTCACCGCGGATGCAATCGGCCCAGACTGCGGCATCCTGCAGCGTCTTGAGCGGGCAATCGGGCGTGCCGAGCTGCTTTTCATACTTCAGCAGCGCGCGGATCTTCGCCCGCACCTCAGGCGAAAGATTGGCCTCGGCAATGCTGGCGGTCTGGCGGTGGGCGTAGAAGCCCCACGCGCTTGCCGGGGTAGGCATCAGCACCAGCAGCGCCGCCAGCGCAGCGATCATGCGCCGCATCATCGCACCATCTCGAATTGTTCGATCACCCATTCCTCGTCCTCTGCTGAAGCGCTCCATTCGCGCATCCAGTCATGCTGGAGGATCGCATCCATATAGGTCTGCGCGAAACCCGGAACGCCGATCCCGTAAGTGACGAAGCGCGTCACCACCGGAGCATAGAAGATATCGGCCGCGCCAAAGGTTCCAAACAGATATGGCCCCGCGCTGCCGTGTCGCGCGCGGGCCTCGGCCCACAGGCCAAGGATGCGCACGATATCGTGCCGTGTCGCGTCGCTGATGCCGGGCAGTTCCACCCGGCGGCGGATGTTCATCGGCAATTCGCGGCGCAGGCTCTGATAGCCGGAGTGCATTTCCGCAACCATCGCCCGGGCCATACCCCGCGCCGGCTCCTCCTTGGGCCAGAAGCGCGCCCTTCCGACCTTGTCGGCCAGATATTCGAGGATCGCGAGGCTGTCCCACACCACGGTTTCGCCATCCCACAGGATCGGAACCTTGCCACTGGAGGGTTGCACTTCGCCCATGTCATGCTTCAGCCGGTCCCATTCCTCGCCCATGATCGGCACAGTCAGTTCCTCGAAATGGAGGCCCGACTGCTTGACCGCGAGCCAGCCGCGCAAGCTCCAGCTGGAATAGTTCTTGTTGCCGATGATGAGTTTCATGAGTCTGCGCTCCACCTGCGAGACGGTTTGTGGGCGCTCCCTAGGAATTCAGGCTTCCCCTGTCGAGGCTGAACGGGCTATCGCCGCGTCATCAAGGAGCCTTCGCCATGAACCTGCCCCCCTTTCACCTCGCCTTTCCTGTCGACGATCTGGCCGAAGCGCGCCGCTTTTATGGCGAGGTGATGGGCTGCGGCGAGGGGCGGTCGTCCGATGAATGGATCGATTTCGATTTCCACGGCCACCAGATCGTCGCCCACCTCGCGCCGGGGCGGGCGGGTGACCGGGCAAGCAACCATGTCGATGGCCACGGGGTGCCGGTGCCGCATTTCGGGCTGGTGCTGGCGATGGAACAGTGGGAGGCGTTGGCTGACAGGTTGCGCAACGGCGGTTGCCAGTTCGTGATCGAACCGACCATCCGCTTCAAGGGTCAACCGGGGGAGCAGGCCACGATGTTCCTGCGCGATCCATCGGGCAATGCTCTGGAATTCAAGGCCTTTGCTGACATCGGCAACCTGTTCGCCACCTGACATCATCTGCCCCATCAAACGGATACGCTGCGCAGAGCCGCGATCCGCAATCCAAAATGATGGCTAACCAAATGCTAACCATATGCCCGTATTTCCCCGGGTCATGGTCGCACATGCAAACATAAAACAGTTCCTGGTCATGGTGTTCGGATCGGCTGCATTGGCCGGTCTCGTCGCTCATGCCCCCGCCAACGCCGAGGGCGTGAGCGCCGGAACCCTGATCCGCAACACTGCCGTCGCCAGCTATGACGAAGGCGGGGTCGCGCGCAGCGTCAATTCGAACACCGTCACCGTTCGCGTGGACGAACTGCTCGACGTGACGCTGACCTCGCTCGATCCCGGCCCGGTCGCAGGGCGTCCCGGCGAAGCGGTACTGACCTTCGAACTCACCAATCAGGGCAACGGGCCGGAGGCATTCCGGCTGTTCGCCAATACTGCCGTTGCGGGCAATGATTTCGATTCGTCATTTCGCGCCATTGCAATCGATAGCAACGGCAACGGGATCTATGACGAGGGGATCGACGAGATCCTCGCCGAGCCGCAGACCACTGCCGATCTCGCGCCCGATCAACGCGTGACGCTGTTCGTGCTGGTCACCGTTCCGGACACCGCCACTGACAAGCAGACCAGCGCCGTAACGCTGACCGCCGAGGCGGTTACCGGCAGCGGCACGCCGGGCACACTCTTTGCCGGTGCCGGGGTCGATGGCGGTGATGCGATCGTCGGCACCACCGGCGCGCTGGCGATTGCGCGTGGCACGATCGTCAACGGCATCGCGAGCGTCGAACTGGTCAAGTCGGTGGTGCTGCGCGACCCGTTCGGCGGCACCAGCGCCGTGCCCGGCACGATCGCCACCTTCACCATCGAAGCGCGTGTAAGCGGCAGCGGATCGGTCGCCAACCTGCGTGTCACCGATGCCATTCCCGAAGGCACCACCTACGCTCCCGGCACTCTCGCGCTCGACGCGGTCACGCTGACCGATGCCGAGGACGGCGATGCCGGTTCGGCGTCTGGCACGGCGGGCGTCATCGTCAGCCTTGGGGACGTGGCCGCCGAAACAATCCGTCGCGTCACCTTCGATGTCGTTGTCAATTAACGCAATTTCACAAGATCAGAACAGGGGTCCAACCATGAAGTCGATCAACACTCTGATGCTCGCACTTGCTGCTGCCATCACCTTTACTGCGCCCGTCGCTGCCCAGGGCAATGCCAGCCCGATTGCGCTCAATGGCGACGTGAAGGCCGAAAAGATCGTCACCGACGCCGATGGCGCGGAACGCATCGAACTGGTCGAGCCGACCTCGATCGTGCCGGGCGACCGCCTGGTGTTCGGTACCGACTATGCCAATAACGGCGCGGATGCGGTGACCAACTTTGTCGTCACCAATCCCCTGCCCGCTGCCGTTCGCCTTGCGCCCGATGCCGATCCGGCGCTCGATGTGTCGGTCGACGGAGGCAAGACCTGGGGCGCGCTGGCCGCGCTGACCTTCACCAATTCCGACGGGACCACACGTCCCGCCGCCCATGCGGACGTGACTCATGTCCGCTGGGTGCTGGCGAGCATAGCCCCCGGCGCATCGGGGCGGCTCACCTATCCAGCCATCATCCGCTGACCAGCGGGAGATAACCGCCACGTCCTGCGGGCGGATTTGATCACGCGGGACACACGCACAGGACCAGACCAATGAAGACCACCAAGCAGTTGCTCGGTGCGGTGAGCGCGTGCGCGCTCATCGCGATGACGAGCGCCCCTGCCCTGGCCCAAGGGACCACCGCAGGCACCACCATCAGCAACACCGTGAACGTCACCTACAACGTCAACGGCATCACTCAGAACGCCGAGACCGCGACCGACGAATTCACCGTTGACCAGCGCGTCAACGTGACCGTTACCAATGTCGGCGCGGCCACCAGTGTCACGCCGGGTTCGACCGAACAGGCGATCGCGTTTGACGTCACGAACCTGTCAAACAGCAGCGTCGATCTTGAACTGACGACCGCTCTAAATGCAGGGACAGCTGCAAACATCAGCAATATCCGCATCTTCCTCGACACCAATGGCGACCGGGTGCTGGATGCGGCAGAACTGGCCGCAGGGCCGATCACCTTCCTTGATGAAGTCGGCTCGTCTGCAACCGGCGTCACCACCGCCGTGATCGTCATCGCCGACTTTGGCCTCAATGCAATCAACGACGATCAGTTCGACATTGCACTGACTGCCAATGCCCATGCCGCTGGCGGCGCGGGCTCGCTGGGTGCCGAGCTGGTCGAATCCGCCACCAACACCAGCGGTATCGACACCGTGCTGTTTGATGGTCAGGGTGCCACCGACAGCGTGCGCGACGGTGCCTTCTCGGCCATCGGCACCTACACCGTGGCCGGTGCGGTCGTGGATGTCGCCAAGTCGAGCCGCGTGGTGAGCGACCCGGTCAACGGGACGAACAACCCCAAGGCAATTCCGGGCGCGACGATCGAATATTGCATCACCGTGGCCAACGCTGCCAGTGCTTCAACCGCGACCGATGTCAACGTGACCGACGATCTGCCCTTCGAGGTGATCTATGACAGCGCATTCGGCATCTTCGTCGATGGCGATGCCAACTGTGCCAACGGCACGGCGGGCGGCAACTTTGTCGCGGGCGCGGGCGCTGGCGGCGCTGACCGGGTGACGGGCGACCTCAGCGACGTTGCTGGCGGCGAGACCCGCTCGCTCTATTTCCGGGTCGTGATCGACTAACCCGATCCGGATCCAGGTCTTGCGTGTTTCCCCCTCCTTGCGGCGCGTCGCGGCAGCACTCCTTGCGGTGCTGCTGCCTCTCGGCGTGCCGCAGGAGGGGGCATCCGCACAGACGAACAATGACGGCGCGGCGGTGCGCAGCATCACCAACATCGCCGAAGCCACATGGGATGCTGACGGCTCGCGCCGCCGGATTTCGAGCAATCCGGTGCGGTTCGACGTCAGCACCCTCCCTGCAGCCCCGCCAGTGATCCAGGTATTCCGCCGTTCGCCCGGCACCGGCGCGGAGCTGGTCTATATCGAACCGCGCTGCAGCACTGTGCCCAATCAGGCGCAGCTGCGCAGCGACCTTGTCACCGCCAGCCTAGCGCCGGCGGGTGGCCCGATTTCCACCACCGCTACGGCCCGCGTCGTCCCGACCAGCCAGCTGCGCGGGGGCGAGCCGATGTTCTTCGAAATCACCGCCGCCGGTGCCAACCGTGATCCAGGCGCAGTTGACAGCATGACCGTAGTGCTGACCACGCTCGAAGGCGACCACGAGACGATCACCGTTTTCGAAACCGCGGCCAATAGCGGCGTATTTGCCGGATCGATCGACACAATGCGCATCCCCCCGCCGTTGGTGCAGGAAGATTGCCGCATCAGCGTGGGCAGCGAAACGCGCATCACCATCGCCGCCATGCGCCCCGACGAAAGCGGTATACTCGTCCAGACCGAAGTCGCCGTGCTGGTCGATCCTTTCGGCGTCGTGTTCGACAGCGAAACCGGCGAGCCGGTCGATGGTGCGCGCGTGGCACTCGTCAATGCCGACACCGGCGCCCCTGCAACCGTCTTTGCCGAGGATGGCGTCACCGCATGGCCTTCCAGCATGATTTCCGGTCAGGCCGTGACCGACGGTAGCGGACGCAGCGTCATGATGGGGCCGGGCGAGTTCTGGTTCCCGCTCACCACACAGGGTCGCTTCCGGCTCGTCGTGACACCGCCCGATCCCTACACCGCGCCATCTGCCGCCCCGCGCGACGTGCTCGCCCGCATCACTCGGCCCGATGGCCGACCCTATGTCATTCGCGACGGATCTTTCGGCGATATCTTCGTGCTCGACGATCCCGCGCCTTTCGAAGTCGATATCCCGGTCGACCGGCCGAGCCTTGATCTCGGCCTCGCCAAGACCGCTTCGCGCACCACCGCCGCTCCCGGCGACGTGGTGTTCTATGCCGTTACTGTCCGCAATCCCGATCCGGCACGGGTCAAGCGCGCCGTGACGCTGACCGACACGCCTTCGCGCTGGCTGCGGCTGCGGCGCGACACGATCCGCATCAACGGCGCACCTGCTCCGCAGGCTGTCACGATCTCGCCCGATGGCCGGGTGCTGACCATCGCACTGGGCGATCTTGCCGCCGGCGCCTCGGCCCGCGTGACCTATGCCATGACCGTACGCCCCGATGCGCCTCCGGGCCGGGTGCTCAACGATGCGCAGGTGACCGATTCGCTCGGTCGCCTGTCACGCGCCAGCGCCGCAGTGGATCTGCGGCGCGATGGCATCGCCGACCGCATGACCATCATCGGGCGCATCACGGCCGGCGACTGCACCCTGCCCGAACGCGAACGCAGCGGGATCGCGGGCGTGCGGATCATGCTGGAAGACGGCAGCTTCGCCGTCACCGATGCCGACGGGCGTTATCACTTCGAAGGCGTCGTCCCCGGCACCCACGTCGTGCAGGTTTCGCGCATGACCCTGCCCGATGGGGCGCGGATGATCGATTGCTCGCGCTCGACCCGCAATGCCGGAAGCGCCTTCTCGCGGCTCGCGATCGGTCAGGGCGGAAGCCTGGTGGTCGCCGATTTCCACGCTGTGCTGCCCGCCGGTACGACGGCTGCGCCCGCGCCTGTGGCACCTGCCAGTCCCACAGAGAAAGCCCCGGCCACTCCCGTCGAACCCGCCGCGGCGCCGACCGATTTTCTGATGCTGGGCGATGGCGAGGACGGCTTCCTTGCCCCCGCCCCCGATGCCAACCCGCGCGCGCCTGCGGTCCGCGTGGTGATCCGCCACCGCCGCGGCCAGAGCGTTGAGCTGCTGGTTGATGGCAAGCCGGTCGATCCGCTCGCCTTCGATGGCACACAGACCCCGGAAAAAGGCAAATACGCAATCAGCCAGTGGCGCGGCGTGCCGCTGATCAACGAACGCACCATGCTCGAAGCGCGTATCATCAACAGCTATGGCGAAGTCTCGAAGACCTTCACGCGTGAGGTGTTCTTCACCCGCACACCGGCCAAGGTCGAATTCCTGCCTGCGCAATCGAACCTTGTCGCCGATGGCCGCACGCGCCCGGTGGTGACGATCCGCGTACTCGACCGCAACGGCCGTCCCCTGCGCGAAGGTATATCGGGCAATTTCACTCTCAACGCTCCCTATCAGAGCGCCGAGCAGATCGACCGCCAGCAGCTCAACCAGCTTACCGGAATGACCCCGATGGCCGCGCGCTGGGTGGTCGAGGGCGAGGACGGCATCGCCCGGATCGAACTCGCCCCCACCATGGTCAGTGGCTCGCTGCGGCTCGATTTCGCGTTCAACGATGGCGAGATCACCCGCCGTCAAGAGCTTGAGGCGTGGATCGAGCCGGGTGATATCGAATGGACGATCATCGGCCTTGTCGAAGGCACGCTGGGCGCGCGTTCGGTGGCGGACAATATGGAGCGCGCCGGGCAGTTCGACAGCGATCTGGGCGATGATGCGCGCGTTGCGCTTTATGCCAAGGGCCGGGTGCTGGGCAAATATCTGCTCACACTCGCCTATGACAGCGCCCGCCAGCGCGAAGACCAGCGCGTGCTCGGCGCGCTTGATCCGACCGCCTATTACACCGTGTTCGGCGATGCTTCCGCCCGCCAGTTCGACGCCGCCACTCGCGAAAAGCTGTATGTCCGCATCGAAACCTCGACCTTCTACGCGCTCTATGGAGATTTCCAGACCGCCTTCAACCAGACGCGGCTTGCCAATTACAACCGCACCGCAACCGGTGTGAAGGCCGAGGCACGCGTCGGACAGATCAAGGCGCAGGGCTTTGCCGCAGAGATTGCCAGCCGGTTCCAGCGTCAGGAAATCCAGGGTCAGGGCATCTCCGGCCCCTACAGCCTCGCCAGCCGCCGCATCCTGCCCAATTCGGAACGTGTGACGATCGAAGTGCGCGACCGGTTCCGCCCCGAGCTGATCATCTCGACCCGCGCGCTGACCCGCTTTGCCGATTACGACATTGATCTGCTGTCAGGCACGATCCGCTTCGCTGCGCCCGTGCTGAGCCGGGATGAAAACCTCAACCCGCAATTCATCGTCATCGAGTTCGAAACTGACGGCGCGGGCGAGGCGGAGCTCAACGCCGGGGTGCGCGCCGACTGGACCAGTGCGAATGGCAAGCTTCGCATCGGTGCCAGCGCAATCACCGATGCCGGAATCGAAGGGGCAAGCGGCCAGACGCAGCGCACCGATATCGGAGCCGTCGATCTGCTCGCCCGTATCGGTGACAGCACCGAGATTCGCGCCGAACTGGGTGTCAGCCGCCGCGAGGGCGAGGCTGCGACTGGCTGGCTGGTCGAAGCCCAGCACCAGACCGCCATCCTCGACCTGCTCGCCTATGCCCGTCAGATCGACGGTGATTATGGAATCGGTCAGCAGAACGCGGCAGAACGTGGCCGTCGCAAGATCGGGGTCGATGGCAGGGTGCTGCTCAGCCAGCAGCTCAATTTCACTGGCAGCCTGTGGCAGGATGAGGGCCTTGTCGACCAGACCCGCCGCCGCGCCGCCCAAGGCCAGTTCGTGCTGACCCGCCAGAACACCGATCTCAGGCTGGGCCTCACCCATTTCAACGATCGCCTCGCCGATGGCAGCAACGCAACCTCGACCGTGCTGGAAGCAGGCGCGACCCAGCGGCTGATGGGCAACAAGCTGGAACTGTCGGCTGGCACCGCGATCGCGCTGGGCAAGAGCGAAAGCCTGGATCTTCCCGCACGCCACCGTCTGGGACTGCGCTATGCGATCACGCAGGACGTGCGCCTTGTCGGCACCTACGAGCTGGCCGATGGCGAAAATCTGAAGGCGCGGCAGCTGCGCGCGCGGGATCGAGGTTGCCCCCTGGCAGGGCGGGCAGATCGTCACGACCCTCGGGCAGGAGACCATTGGCGAGAACGGCAACCGCAGCTTTGCCGCCTTCGGCCTGTCGCAGACCCTTCAGATCAGCCAGACGCTGACGGTCGATGCCACAGTGGATAGCAACCGCACCATTGGCGGCAATCCGGGAACAGCAGGCGTCATCAACCCGGCCCAGCCGCCTGCCAGCGGCGGCCAGCTGACCGGTGGGTTGTTGTTCGAGGATTTCACCGCTGTGACCTTCGGCGCGGCGTGGCGCAAGGATCGCTGGAGCATCACGGCGCGCGGCGAAGTGCGCGATGGCGAGATGGCCGACCGCAAGGGCGCCCAGTTTGGCGCAATCCGTCAGCTTGGCGAAGGCAGCTTGGTCGGTTCCGGGATCACCTGGACATTGTCGGAAGCCGCAGGCGGCGCCAAGGCCGAAATCCTTGATGCCAGCATCGCCTTTGCCCACCGCCCCGACGCTTCCCCGCTCGCCATGCTGGGCCGGGTGGAGTTTCGGTCAGACCGGATAACCGGCGGCGTCGCAGGCGAAATCGGCGGAGCTGGAGGCGCTGGGCGCACCGCCCTGGTGGTCGACGGCGATGCCACCGCCCGCCGTCTGGTGGCCAGCCTGTCAGCCAATTTCTCACCGCGCGGCCAGGTCGAAGGTGCCGAAGTCCGCCGTCACGAATTCGGCCTCTTCCTCGGCGCGCGGCACAATCTCGACCGCTTCGAAGGCACCGAGTTTTCCGGCACGTCGGTGCTGGTCGGGGCTGACGCGCGCATCGGGATCGGCGAGAAATTCGAACTCGGCGCGAGCGCCACGGTTCGTTCCAACGTCACCGACAAGGCCACCAGCTTTGCCTATGGCCCGACCATCGGCGTGACCCCGGTCAAGGGGATGCTGGTAACGGTGGGCTACAATATCGAAGGCTTCCGTGATGGCGATTTCGGCGCGGCGCGCAACAGCGACAAGGGGGTGTTCGCGGCGGTGCGGATGGCGTTTGATGCGGACAGCTTCAGCTTCCTCGGACTGGGGAGGTAAGCGATGCGCAACGCCTCCGCCAGCCGGTTTGCTAACCGCCTGTTTACCACGATTTCCTATGCCCGCAGCATGGTCGCTCGCATGTTTCCAATCCGCCAGGTGCTGGCCGCGCTGGTGCTGGCATGCGCAATGCTGTGGAGCCCGGCGGCTCAAGCGCAGAATTGCGGCCAGGCAGCCAGCCAGGGCAACGCTCCGGACAGCTGGGAGACCTATTGCTGGCTCAACCTTGCCAATTACAACGATGCCGCCGCGCGCACCGCAGCAGGGCAGAACCTCAGCTTCACCCTGCCGGACGGTTCGGTGCTGACCCTTAACGCGCGGGTGACAGGGACAAGCACCGCCTACAACGCCGTGACCGCGCCATCGTGGAGCGGCTCTGCAATCGGCAACACGGCCTTTATCGGCATTCCCGGTCGGCCCGTGCTCTACACCGCCAGCGCCGGCACACGCACCATCACGCTGTCGAACATCACCGTGACCCCGCCCGTAGGCGCGACTGCGACGATCTATTCCTTCGTCGTCGCCGATGCGGAGTCCAGCAACGATAATGAATCGCTGCGGATGTCGACCAATGGCGGCGCTTGGCAGCTGCTCGATTCAGTGTCGCCGATCAGCGGGTCGAACTTCCCCCAGATTGCAGGGGTCGGCACCGGCAACGTCGACATTACAGGACGCCCCGGCACGGTCGGCGCCTATATCCTGGGCAGCAACAGCCCGACGACAGTGACGGTCGAAACCCGGGCAGGCGGCCTGCAGGGCGTGATGTTCGCGATCCGCTTTGCCACGATCCGCCTGCAAGGCACCATCGCGGGTTCGCGGGTCAGCGGCGCCGATCAGTTCACCTATCAGATCGCCAGCACCCCGACCGGCGCGACGATCGCCAGCGGCAATTCCAGCGGATCGGGCAGCGGCCCGTTTTCAACCCCCGCTTTGAACATGGCCGCGGGCCTGCCACTGACGCTGCGGCTAGGCATGGCACCCGGAAGTGTCAATCCGCTGTCAGCCTATGCCGCGAGCCTGACCTGCGTGAACATCACCGGAGCTACGCGTGCTGGACTGCCGAACAATCTCGCCACGACGAGTGTGAATATCGGCCAGCTGCAATTCGGCGAGTTCCTGGTCTGCACCTTCACCACCGGGGCAGAGCCGCGGCTGAGGGTGCGCAAGGCGATGGGATCATCGCGGCGCTTTACCGGCGATCAGTTCACTGTAAGGATCATGGACGGCGAAACGGTAGTCGCATCCTCGACCACCTCGGGATCGAGCAGTTCGATCTCCAGCGGCACCGGCGACACCGGGCTGGTTCAGCTTGTCAGCGGCCAGACCTATCAGGTCGACGAAATCGCCGCTGGGACCGCCAACCTCGGCAATTACAACGCGGCGCTCGCCTGTTCCAATGCCACCAGCGGATCGAGCACCACGCTACCGACGTCCGTCGGCGGGGCAATCACCCTTCAACCGGGCGATACGATCACCTGCACCATCACCAACACCCGCCGGTCAATCGCGGTGCTGGTCGTGGAGAAATCGAGCGCCGTGATCTCCGACCCGGTCAATGGCACGGTCAATCCCAAGCTGATCCCCGGCGCGATCGTCGAATACAGCATCACGGTGCGCAATGTCGGCACCGGTCGGCCCGACACGGCCTCGATCACCATCCTCGACATCATGCCGCCCGAGATGGCCTTTGCGACCGAGACGCCGGTGACCTTCATCAACGGTTCGACGTCCAGTGGCCTTTCGACCTTCAACCCGGCAACGATGGTGCGCTTCACGGCCAGCCCGGGTGGAGCAGGCCCCTATACCTACAGTCCCGGCGGCGCGTTCGATCCCGCCGTGCGCGGCATCCGCATCATTCCGGCAGGCCGGATGAACGCCGCAAGCAGCGGCACCAGCCAGCCAAGCTTCACGATACGCTTTCGCGCACGAGTGGAATAGCGGAACGACTGCCGGGTGAGGCGAAACGGAAGGCCTAGCCCATCCAGCCTTCGCCCAGCGCATCGGCAACGACCGCGGCGCGCAGGGCGGCAATGCCCATGCCTTTTTCGCTGCTGGTGAGGTGCAGTTCGGGATAGGCGGCAACATGCTTGCGGATTTCAGCGGCGGTCGCTGCGGCGACCTTGTCGAGTTCGCTCGCCTTGATCTTGTCGGTCTTGGTAAGGACCACGCGGTAGCCGACGGCGGCTTCGTCGAGCATCTTCATCATCGCCCGGTCAACATCCTTCAACCCATGGCGGCTGTCGACCAGCACCAGCGTGCGCGCAAGCACAGCTCGGCCGCGCAGGTAGGAGTTCACCAGCGCCTTCCACTTTTCGACCACCTTCACCGGCGCCTTGGCAAAGCCGTAGCCGGGCATGTCGACCAGCCGGAACAGCGGCAGCGCGCCTTCTTCCTCGGGCCTGCCGACGTCAAAGAAGTTCAATTCCTGCGTGCGCCCCGGCGTCACCGAAGCGCGGGCAATCGCCTTGCGCCCGGTCAGTGCATTGAGCAGCGATGACTTGCCCACGTTCGACCGCCCGCAAAAGGCGATCTCCGGCACCACCGGATCAGGCAGGAATTGCAGTTGCGGCGCGGAACGCAGGAAGTCGACCGGCCCGGAAAAGAGCTTCGATGCCGCGTCCTCGCGGGCCTGCTGTTCAATCTCGTCCATCGGGGCTCAGGTCTTCGCCTGGTCCGCCGCTGCATTCGCCGCCTTCAGCTGCGGATGCCTGGAATAGAGATAGCTCTGCTGCGCCACGGTGAGGATGTTCGACGTCACCCAGTAAAGCAGCAGTCCCGCCGCAAAGGGCGCCATCACGAACATCAGGATCCACGGCATGATCGCGAACATTTGCTTCTGCACCGGGTCCATCGCGGTCGGGTTGAGGCGGAAGGTCAGCCACATGGTGATGCCGAGCAGCACAGCAAGCGGGCCAATCGCAAGGAAGCCCGGCACATCATAGGGCAGCAGGCCGAACAGGTTCAGGATATGCGCCGGATCTGGCACCGACAGATCCTTGATCCAGCCGAAGAACGGCTCGTGCCGCATCTCGATGGCAAGCACCAGCACCTTGTAAAGCGCAAAGAAGATCGGAATCTGGATCAGCAAGGGCAGGCACCCGGCCAGCGGGTTCACCTTTTCGTCCTTGTAGAGCTTCATCATCTCCTGCTGCTGACGCTGCTTGTCGTCCTTGAAGCGTTCCTGGATCTGCTTCATTTTCGGCTGGATCGCCTTCATCGCGGCCATCGAAGCGAACTGCTTCTGTGCGATCGGGAACATCAGCCCGCGGATGATGACGGTGAGCAGGATGATCGCCACGCCGAAATTGCCGGCAAGGCCGTTGAGCGTGCGCAGCAGCCACAGGATCGGCTTTTCGAAGATCTCGAACCAGCCCCAGCTGATTGCCTTGCCGAAATAGGTGATCCCGGCGTCTTCGTATTGATCAAGGATGCGGCTGTCCTTGGCCCCGGCGTAAAGGCGGGTCGCCTGATCCACACTGCCACCGACCGGAATGGTGCGCGCGGCATAGAGCAGATCGGCGCGGAACAAGGTGTCGCCGAGCGAACGGAAGCCGACGCTGTCCGTATCGCCTTTGCCCGGCACCAGCGCGCCCAGCCAGTACTGATCGGAAAAGCCCAGCCAGCTCGCCGCCCCTTCGGGTTTTTCGCCGCCGAGCTCGGCCAGTTCGGCATAGGAATGCGGGTCCCACAAGGTGCCTCCGAACACGCCCAGCGGCCCGGCATGGGCCACAAACTGATCGGGCGTGGCAAAGCGATCAGTACGCTTGATGAGGGCAAAGGGCTGGATGATCGCCGCTGCTGCGCTGCCGTTCGTGGCGCTCTGTTCCGCAGTGATCATGTAATCCTTGTCGACCGAAAAGCGCACCCGATAGGTGATGCCGCTGTCATCGGTGCGGGTCAGGGTAACGGGCGTTTCCGGCGTCAGCTTCGTACCGTCGGCCTGCCACAGCGCGTTCGAGGGCTGACGCACCCCGCCGGCAATGAAGCCGAATTCTGCAAAATACTGCCCCGGTGTGCCTTCCGGCGCGAACAGGCGCACGGGGCCGGAATCCTTTTTCAACGTCTCGCGGTAATCCTTGAGCACGATGTCGTCGATCCGCGCTCCGGCGAGGTTGATCGAGCCCGCCACCCGCGGCGTGTCGATCGCCACGCGGTTCGGGCTGGCGAGCGCCGCCTTGAGATCGACCTTGCGCGCGGCACCCTCAGCGCCGAGATCGCCCTTGGCCGCGGCAGCAGGTGCGTTGGCGGCAGACGGTGTCTCGGCATCCATCGGTGCGCTCAATGAAGCTTCGGGATAGAAATAGCGCATCCCCACGTCCCACCCGAGAATGAGCAGGCCCGAAAGCACGACAGCGAGCAGAAGATTGCGATTATCCAAGTGAAAGCCCCGAGAAATTACGACGACTGGTGTGTTATGGGGTTAAGGCGGTCCCGTTTAAACCCCTCAGGGGACGGGATCATATCCATGTCCGCCCCAGGGGTGGCAGCGCATTAGCCGCTTCGCCGCCATCCATCCACCCTTGAACGCACCATACTTGCCGATCGCCTCGATCGCGTACTGGCTGCACGAGGGCGCATAGCGGCACGTGGGCGGCAAAAGGCGTGAGGGGCCAAGCTGCCACAGCCTCGCGATGATGATGAGGATGTGCTTCACCTTTTCCTGCTCCCCTTTCTCGGGCGGCGTCCACCGGCCGGATCGCCGCGACCTTGCGCCGCCCGCGCGAGCGCTTGTTCAAGTTCGCCAGCCATGGTGTGAAAATCGCGCTCGATCCCGCCTGCGCGGCCGATCAGCACGTGATCGTGGTCAGGCAGGCCCTGCGTCGGCAGCGCCGCGCGCAGCAACTCGCGGAAGCGCCGCTTCATGCGGTTCCTGACCACGGCATTGCCGATCTTCTTGGTGACGGTGATCCCGTAGCGGATACCCTGCCCGTGATTGGGCCGGGTCAGCAGCACGAACCCGGGCCGCGCGTTGCGGATGCCGGAATTGGCGGCCACAAAATCGGCACGTTTGGTCAGGGTGCGGATCATGGGTTCGCCGATAACGCAAACGGGCTCCCGAAGGGAGCCCGCAAGGGCGACTGCCCGCCGCGGCTTATGCCGCGAAAGCCAAGCGGGCCGGATGGCCCGCGCCCGGCGCCTGAGGGCGCCAGAAAATTACGCGCAGAGCTTCTTGCGGCCGCGCGCACGGCGGGCGCGAAGCACCTTCTGGCCGCCAGGAGTGGCCTTGCGGGCGAAGAAACCGTGACGACGGGCGCGCACGAGGTTGCTGGGCTGGAAGGTACGCTTCATATCATCCTCGAAAAACTGACCGGCATGGAAAGGCCGGGGCTGCCGTATGGCAAGCCGCAAAACAGACCGGGGCCGTTATGGGAAAGCCGCCCCCGAGTCAAGCAGAGCCAAGCTGAAGGTCGCGTAGGCAAGCTGCGGAAACGACACGGGCTCGGCAGGGTCATCGTCCAACATGGGGCGCGCCGCGACGAGCGATGCATCCACGCCCTTGGACGTCGCCACTGCGATGACCGTCGCCGAACGGGCCAGCATGCGCTGAAAGCCGTCCGCCGCTTCGCCATGGTCAAGACAGCGCGCGGCTGGCGTGATCCAGCGCGCCATCTCCGCCCCCTCCAGCCACAGGGCGCCCGAATGGGGCACCGAATTGGTCATGGCATAGAACGCGCGGGCTTCCTCGGCAGTCATGCCCATTTCAGCATAGTAATCGAGATAGAGCCGGTTTTCCGGCGCATCGGGGGCGAAGTCGGCAGGCTCACGGCCCAGTGCGTCACGCCAGGAATGCACCGCGAACAGCGCGCCCGGATCGAGCGTCCGCCGGGTGCCGGCCAGAAATAGCTCGACCGCCCCCGAACGCGCCGAGCCGCCGGTGGGAACATGGGTGGCAAGGCCCGCCGCCCGGATCGCACGGCCCAGCCTGAGGTTAGCGAGATCATTGCTGGTGCCAGCCGCATCAGCGAATTCGAGCACCGCGATCCCAGGATAGGCCGCCAGCATCGCGGCAAAGGCATCAGGGCTGCCGGCATCGGTGGCACCGACCAGCGCGGCACGGGTTTCGTCAATGACACGGAACGGGCCAAAGCGCGCAATGGCTCCGGCCTCGGCTGCGCGCGCGGGCCGGGCGATGAAGCGCACCGGTTCTTCGATGACGGTCTGCGTCACCACCATCGCGCCGCTGCGCTCGACAGAGGTCGTCGTGGTGGCCGCAATGGCAGCGCGGGCAGGCGCGACAGGAGCATCCTCGATCTGCACCCACTGGCCGGTCGCCGGGTCCCATTCCTCGACCCAACTGAACGTGGCGACCACGCGTGCGCCCGATTGCGCTAGTGCCGCCGTGTGGGGCAGCAGCAGTGCAAGGGCAGCAAGAATGATGGCGATCACGCGGGACATGGCGATATCATCGCCCCGCGCCGCCTGCCAATTCGCCAAGATTTATGCTTTAAAAAAGCCTTAGGGCTCCCACCGAGGGCAGCGCGGCAATTGCTTCAGAATTGCGCCCCGGCATCCGGCGAACCGCTCGACAAGCCTCTCTGAAACCTGCACAATCAGCATTCTGGGGAAGGCAAGGGGGGTGCCAATGGTCGCGCTGGTGAGAACGGTTGCCTATCTCGGGCTGGAGGCGCGCAGCGTCGAGGTGCAATGCCAGGTTGGCCCCGGATTGCCGCGCTTCACCGTGGTCGGCCTGCCCGACAAGGCGGTGAGCGAAAGCCGCGAGCGGGTGCAGGCGGCGCTGGCGGCAATGGGCCTCGCGCTGCCGCCCAAGCGAATCACCGTCAACCTCTCGCCCGCCGATCTGCCCAAGGATGGATCGCATTACGATCTGCCGATCGCGCTGGCGCTGCTGGCGGCGATGGGCGTGACCGATGCCGAGCAACTGGGCGACTGGATCGCGGTGGGCGAACTCGCGCTGGATGGCCGGGTGGTCGCCAGCCCCGGTGTGCTGATCGCCGCGCTCCATGCCAGCGAAGCGGGCGCGGGACTGATCTGCCCCGCCGAACAGGGCCCCGAAGCGCGCTGGGCCAGCGGGGTACCGGTTCTGGCCCCGCGCGATCTGATGAGCCTGCTGGGGCATCTCAAGGGCTCGCTGGTGCTGCCCGAACCCCCGCGCGGCGCGGTGGCCGACAGCGCGGGCGGCAATGACCTGCGTCAAGTCAAGGGGCAGGAGACCACCAAGCGCGCGCTCGAAATCGCGGCGGCGGGCGGGCACAATCTGCTGATGGTCGGACCGCCGGGGTCGGGCAAGAGCCTGCTGGCCAGCTGCCTGCCCGCAATCCTACCGCCCTTGACCCCGCCCGAGGCGCTGGAGGTGTCGATGGTGCAGTCGGTCGCGGGGATGCTTGAAGCCGGGCGGATCAGCCGAACCCGGCCCTTCCGCGCCCCCCACCATTCGGCCAGCATGGCGGCATTGACCGGCGGCGGATTGAAGGTGCGCCCGGGCGAAGTCAGCCTTGCGCATCTGGGCGTGTTGTTCCTCGATGAATTGCCCGAATTCCAGCGCCCGGTGCTCGATTCGCTGCGCCAGCCGCTGGAGACCGGGCAGGTCGATGTCGCCCGCGCCAATGCCCACGTCACCTTCCCCGCGCGAGTGCAGCTGGTCGCGGCGATGAACCCATGCCGCTGCGGTTATGCCGGCGATCCGGCGCGCAACTGCAACAAATATCCGCGCTGCATCGGCGATTATCAGGCGCGGTTGTCCGGTCCCTTGCTTGATCGGATCGACCTGCACGTCCACGTCGGCGCGGTCAGCGCGCTCGACATGGCGCTCCCTCCGCCCGCCGAAGGGAGCGCCGAAGTCGCTCGCCGCGTCGCCGCCGCCCGCGCGCGGCAGGTGGCGCGCGGCGTCAGGTCGAATGCGGAACTGGAAGGCGAGAAGCTCGATCACTTCGCCGCTCCGGACGAAGACGGTCGCAAGCTGTTGCTGCAAGCCGCCGAGAAGCTGCGCCTCTCCGCGCGCGGCTACACACGGATGCTGCGGGTCTCGCGCACCATCGCCGATCTGGCGGGCGCGGAAACGGTTGGCCGCGCCCATATCGCAGAAGCCCTGTCCTATCGCCTGATGACGGGGTAAGGAGCGCGCCGAGACCGGCTTCCCCCCCACCATTGGCCGGTCAATCAAGGGCGCATTGGCGATTTCTGACGATCCTTCAGCTTTGGTGACCGATGCCCCGCGTGGCCTGCGCGCCATGCTGGCGGTGCTGCAAGACAGCGCCCGGCGGCGCAAGGCGGCAAGCCTTGCGATTGCGCTCGGCCTTGAAGCGCTGTTGCTCCTGCTGCTCCTGACCCTCGGCGCGCAGATCGCGGGCGTGGACGAAGGCAAGGAGGAGGTCAGCACCTTCGAGGCGATCGAGTTCGCCGCCCCGCCCGAACCCGAGCCGGAACCCGCCACACAGGACACGCCGCAAGACCCCGCCGATCCGCAGCAACCCCAACCGCTGCCCCAGCCCGAACAGCCGCGCCCATCGCCCCTGCTCCTCAATCCGCAACCCGCGCCGGAGCCCCCTCCGCCTGCACCGTCCCAGCAGCCGGAGACACCCCAACCAAGCCCCTCGCCCAAGATCGCGGCGAAGATCAATCCCGGGCGGACCTATGGCCCGGTCGATACCGGCAACCCGCGCATGGCGGGGGACAGTGAGCGGGTCGGGACTGCGCCCAACGGCGAGCCGCTGTTCGCTGCGCGCTGGTACCGCGAGCCGAGCGATTCGGAGCTGGCGGGCTACCTTTCGACCGCCAATGGCCCGGGCTATGCGCTGATCGCCTGCAAGACCGTGCCGGGCTATTATGTCGAGGATTGCGTGCTGCTGAGCGAAGGGCCGCCAGGCTCGATGATGGGCCGCGCCGTGCTTGCTGCGGCATGGCAGTTCCGCGTCAGGCCCGCGCGCATCGGCGGACGCGAGCAGTTTGGCAGCTGGGTGCGGATCAGGATCGATTACTCGGTGCGCAAGGCGAACCGTTAGGTCGGGGGCATGATTTCGGCCAGGGCAGGCGATTGGCGCAGTCCATCGGGCGTGACCGCAGGTTCCGTCATCAACACGGTCTGAACCCGGCGCAGCCCTGCAGGAAAATCGGCTCTGGCCGCAGCAAAGGCGCGGATGACCAGCTCGCTGCAATAAAGCTCGCCGGGATCGGAAAGCCGCAGCCCGTAATCGAACGGAGTCCCGATCGCGCCAAGGGCGACTTGCTGGACGACCTGCCCCTGATCCTCGGTGAGGGTCTGATGCCGGTAGATGGCGAAATCGGCAGCATCCCGCGGATCGAGGAACTGCGCGATGCTCTCTCTGATGACGCCGCCGTCATTGCCGTCCTGATCGGGCACGGCATGAACGATCCAGACCGTCTCCCCGTCTCTCACGACCAGGCCGACATGGGAAAAGCGGGCATCGGAATCGGCAGCAAGAACGGTCGACGCCATGAGATCGCGGCCACGCCGGAAGATCAGATCGCCATCCTTGAGTGATTGCAGCTCAACAGCGGCCAAGGCCGCTCCGGCCTCCATGCTGATGGCCGTGTTTGGCGATAGCGGCGCGAATGATGCCAGCGGACAGGTCAGAACGGCAAGCAGCAGGCCTTTCAGCGCCGCGACGCGCCTACTTGTCGGCACTGATCTTCCACTCGTCATCCATCTTGACGAGCTTGACCTTCTCGGTCTTGGGTTCGCAGCTACCGGCATAGGTGATGCTGACAGTGCCACGCTGCACTGCCTTGTCGCCATCCAGATCGGTGGTGATGTCGGCGATCCCTCCGCAAGCGGCGATCTCCTCCGTCTGCTTGGCCAGTACGGCGCGCAGCTTTTCCTCACCCAGCATCCCGGTCAGTTGCGGCGAGAGTTTGCTGATCGCCTTGTCGTGCTGCCCATCTTCAACCGCGCGGTGGAATTCCTCGATCACGCCCTCGGGCCGCTGGGCGCAACCCGCCAGCAGCGCCGCGCCGCACATCAATGCGAGGATCCTGTTCATCGAATATGCCCCCATCTGGTTTGCTTCATGAATTTCAAGAAGCTGCCCTACTGTCAACCGCATTGGGTGAGCCACGTATATGCGCACGGACAACGGCGATGAAATCCGGCCCCCAGGTTTCCAGCTTCCTTGCCCCCACACCGGGAATGGTACCGAGTTCCGCAAGGGTCTCCGGGCATTGGTGCGCCATGTCACGCAGCACTGAATCATGGAAGATGACATAGGCGGGCAGGCCATGTTCGCTGGCAAGCTCCTTGCGACGGGCGCGCAAGGCCTCGAACAGCGGATTGCCCACCGGGTTTGCGGCATCGCCCGTCCCTCCACCGCGCGTGCGGCGGTTGCGGCGCTGGCGCACGGGCGGTTCGGCAATGGTAACCCTGGCCTCGCCCTTGAGGACGGCACGCGCCTCAGGGCCGAGCGCGAGGCCGCCGTGTTCGGTCGCAGCCAGCATTCCCCTTGCCACCAGGGTCCGGGCCAGCGGGCGCAGCAGCCGCGCCTCGGCCGCATCGACGATCCCGAACACCGACAGCCGGTCATGCCCGCGGCTGGCAATGCGCTCGTCGCTCTGGCCGGTCAGCACCCTTTCGACATGGCCGATACCGAAGCTCTGCCCCGTGCGGTAGACCGCCGACAGGAGCTTCCTTGCCAACTCGCTGGCATCGAGCACCTGCGGCGGTTCAAGGCAGTTGTCGCAATTGCCGCAAGTCTCGCCCGGATGCTCGCCGAAGTGCCGGAGCAGGATCGCGCGGCGACAGGTGGGCGCTTCGACCAGAGCGGCGAGCGCGTTGAGGCGGGCGTTTTCGGCGGGCAGGCGCTCTGGCTCCACTTCGCCCAGCCATTGCTGCGCGCGGGCGAAATCGGACACGCCCCAAAACAGATGGGCTTCCGAAGGGTCGCCATCACGCCCAGCACGGCCGGTTTCCTGATAGTAAGCCTCGATCGACTTGGGCAGCCCGGCATGGATCACGAAACGCACGTCGGGCTTGTCGATACCCATGCCGAAGGCGATGGTCGCGACCATCACCATGTTTTCGGAGGCGACGAAATCGGCCTGTACGGCTGCGCGGCGTTCCGGTTCCAGCCCTGCGTGATAGAACGACGCCTCGCGCCCTGACCGTGTGATGGCGGCGGCGAGGTCCTCGGCCTGCTTGCGGCTCGGGGCGTAGACGATCCCTGCCCCTTCAAGCCTCCCGAGCAGTTCGGTGATCTGACGCGGGCCATTGTCGCGGGGCGTGATGGTGTAGCGGATATTCGGTCGGTCGAACCCGGCGACGATCAGGCCTGCGTCCGGAATGCCGAGCTGGCGCAGGATATCCACCCGTGTCGCCTGATCGGCAGTGGCAGTGAGCGCGAGGCGCGGGACATCGGGGAAACGATCGAGCACCGGGCGCAGCATCCGGTAATCGGGACGGAAATCATGCCCCCATTCGGACACGCAATGTGCCTCGTCGATCGCGAACAGGGCAATCGGCGCGCGCTCAAGCAGGCTCTGAAACCCGGCTGTGGAGGCGCGTTCGGGGGCGACGTAGAGAAGATCGAGATCGCCGTTCCTGAACGCCTCGGCGGTGGCGGCATTGTCGGCATCGGCCGATGTCATGGATGCGGCGCTGATCCCCGCTGCGCGCGCGGAGCGGATCTGGTCGTGCATCAGTGCGATCAGCGGCGATATCACCACGGCCGTGCCGGTTCGGGCGAGCGCGGGTATCTGATAGCACAGGCTCTTGCCCGCACCGGTCGGCATCAGGGCGAGGGTGTGTTCGCCTGCCATGACGCGCCCGATCACTGCCTCCTGCTGCCCGCGGAAAGCGGGATAGCCGAAGGTGCGCTGCAGGATCGCATGAATATCGGGGGTGGCAAGGCCATGCATTGCACCCCGCCTACCCCATGCCTCAGGGCAAAGGCACCCGCACGGGACGACCTATCGACGGATTATCGCGTGGCGGCCAGCTTGGCGGCCTCGATATCGACCACATCCCCCCGGCCGAGGCTGCTGCGTGCTTCTCCGCCCGGCGAGGCCAGCGAACCATCGGCACGGCGGCCAAGGTCAGCAGGCCGCGTCAACCACAGGTCTTGGGGGCCAAGAATGCGACCATCATGCGCGAGGATCGAGACCGGGCCAATCGGCAGGCGATCACGTTCATCGACCAGCACGGGATCCTCGACCACCTGTTCACTACCATATTTCTGCCCCCACTGGCGCAACGCGAGCATCGCAGGAAGCAGATCAAGACCCTTCTCGGTCAGGCGATATTCGATCTTGCGGCGATCATCGGCGCAGGGTTCGCGCTTGAGGATGCCATGCTCGACCAGCTTGGCGAGGCGGTTGGACAGGATGTTGCGGGCGATGCCGAGCTCGCTCAGGAATTCCTCGAAGTGCTTGAGGCCATTGAAGCTGGCCCGGAGAATCATGAACGACCAGCGTTCCCCCATCACTTCCAGCGCCTGCGGCAAGCCGCATTCGATGAGGTCGCGCAGCGGTTCTCTCAATTCGCCCATGATATCTGTCCCTTCCCCTTCCGGGGGCTGTGTAACCGATTTTGCGCGACCGGCAAAAAAATTTCAGTTTTCAGTTGCAACTCGCAACCTAGAAGGTTAGGTAGCGAATAGCAACTGGTTTCGAATCGAAATGTTGCATTGCAAAATACGGCGACAGAGACCATGGGGCCTGGGCCCCGATAAAGACAAAGGCAAAGGAAACCCCGATGACCAACACCTTCTCCCTTCCCCGTTCCGGCAAGCTCGCGATCTTTGCTTCGGCGCTGATCTATACCGGTCTCAGCTTCGGCGTTGCCACCAGCGGCGCGCCGCTTAACGCTGCCGGCACCCCCTATTACAGCGCCACGCTGGCTGCTCCGACCAGCGAAACCCGCGCGGTTGCCGATGGCGTGGCCTGGGCCTGCAAGGACGCGACCTGCATCGCCAACAAGACCACCGCCCGCCCGCTGCGCGTGTGCCGCGGCCTCAACCGCAAGTTCGGCGAAGTCGCCACCTTCAAGGTGAATGGCGAAGAAATGGCCGCTGAAGAACTGGCCAAGTGCAACGGCTGATTGCGGCCTGACTGACCCTCTCTCTCCGCGCGGCGCACCTCTCCAGCCCGCACGGATGTCCCGACCCCCGGCACGCTTTCCCCAGAGCGTGACCGGGGGTTTGGAGTCTTTGGTGGTGCGCTCGCCCATCCGGGCGAGCATCCTCGGCGCTGCACCTCCCCCCGGATCAAGTCCGAGGCAGGGCGCCTGCGGGCGGCCGGTCGGCCTTGCGACGCCTGCGGCGTCGTTAGAGCAGCCCCGCCCCAACCAACTGCGCCTCAAGCGTGCCTGCATTGGTGAACAGATGCGCATCCCACCCGCGCGCGCGGGCGGCGGCGATGTTGGCAGGGTTGTCATCCGTGAAGAACAGCGCGCTGCCCTCGCGCCCGCTGCGCGCCTCGACAATCTCGTAAATGCGCGGATCAGGCTTGGCGACCTTCTCAACACCCGACACGATGATGTCGGCGAAGTGATCGAAGATCGACTGGGTGGGCCGGAACACCTCCCAGAACTCGTCACCGAAATTGGTGAGGCAGTAGAGCGGCACGCCCGCATCCGCCAGCCGTTCGACCAGATCATGAGAGCCTTCGACCGGCCCCGGCACCGTCTCGTTGAACCGCGTCGCATAGGCGCGGATATGGGCTTCGTATTGCGGAAACAGCGCGATTCGTTCCGGCACCATGTCCGCCAGTGCGCGGCCGCGGTCATGTTCGAAATGCCATTCCTCGGTCACGACATTGGCGAGGAACCAGTCGAGCTCCTGCGCGTCATCGATCAGCTTTTCGAACAGCGCGCCCAGCTGCCACTGGAACAGCACCCGCCCGACATCGAACACTACGGCCTTTTGCATGCAACGCCCTCAAAAGCCTGCGGCCCGCGCTCCTGAAAGGAGGCGGGCCGCAAATTCCATCAGCCGCCCGAATCGGGCGGCCTCGTCAGCTTAGCCCTGGCGGGCCTTGAAGCGACGGTCGGTCTTGTTGATCACATAGGTGCGGCCGCGACGACGGATCACCCGGTTATCGCGGTGACGGCCCTTCAGCGACTTGAGGCTGTTGACGATCTTCATGGCGCTTTTTCCAAAAGAGAAGCGCGCCGGAATGGTCCGACGCGCGGAAATTGAAGCGTGCCGTTAGCGGCAAGCCCCGATGGCGTCAATGCGAACCTGCCCGAATCAGCCGCGCAAATCGGTCAATTTACGCTCCCACGCCAAAGCATGGGCGATAATCGTGTCGAGATCGGCGTGTTGCGGCTCCCATCCCAGCGTCGCCTTGAGCCGCACCGGGTTGGAGATCAGCGAATCGGGATCGCCGGCCCGGCGCCCTTCGATCCGGCGGTCGAGCTTGCGATTCGTCACCCGGTCGACGGCGTCGAGCACTTCGTTCACCGAAAAGCCCCGGCCATAGCCACAGTTCATCGTCAGCGAGCGCGCCGGGTCAGCGATCAGCGCCTCCAGCGTCAGCACATGGGCTGCCGCCAGATCGCTGACGTGGATGTAATCGCGCACCCCGGTGCCGTCCGGCGTCGCATAGTCGGTGCCGAACACCGCAACCGATTCGCGCTTGCCCAGCGCCGCCTCGATGGCGACCTTGATGAGATGGGTCGCGCCCGCCGTGGACTGCCCGCTGCGCGCCTGCGGGTCGGCCCCGGCCACATTGAAATAGCGCAGGATGCCGTAATTCAGCGGATGCGCTGCGGCGACATCGGCGAGCATCTGCTCGGTCATCAGCTTCGACCAGCCATAGGGGTTGATCGGACGCTGCGCCGTGTCCTCGCTCACTGCCGCAACATCGGGAATGCCATAGGTCGCGGCGGTCGAGGAAAAGATGAAGTGACCCACCCCCGCCTTCACTGCCGCTGCGATCAGCGCGCGGCTCTTGGCGGTGTTGTTGTGATAGTATTTGAGCGGGTCGGCGACGCTTTCCGGCACCACGATCGAACCGGCGAAATGCATGATCGCGCCCGTTCCTTGCTCGGCGAAAATCCGCGCCAGCAGATCAGCATCTTCGATATCGCCTTCATACAGCAGTACATCATCAGGGATCGCAAAGCGAAAACCCGTGGTCAGGTTGTCGATCACGCAGACCTGCCAGCCCGCGTCGCGCAGGGCCAGCACCGCGTGGCTGCCGATATAGCCCGCGCCGCCGGTCACCAGCACGGATGGTCTGTCACTGGACGTCATACAGCCCCCCTTAACCCTCGATCCGCTTAGAATTTCTCAACGCCATGCAGACACACACGAGCCTGTGCATCGGCTGGCTCGCGTCCTATAGTCGGCTGGCCATTAAAGGAACCCGCTCATGCTGCGTATCCATATGATTGCCCCGCTTGCCGCCGCAACCGCACTGTCGGCCTGTGCGACCACGCCCTATACCGGCCCGGTCGAAGTCACCCGCTTTGTCGCGGCCGATCCGTCGCCGCTGGGTCGCGGGACGATTGCGCTCTCTTTCCCCGACGAGGTCAGCAACCAGGCCGCGCGCCAGGCCTTCGCCGCTGCGGTCAGCGCGGAGCTGACGCGGCTTGGCTACAGCGTCGTCTCCGAAGGCATTCCCGCAGGGCAGACCGCCACAGTTCGCACCAGCCGCGCGCCGATTGCCGCTGCCCCGGTGGATCAGCGCGGGCCGGTCAATGTCGGCGTGGGCGGGCAGACCGGCAGCTTCGGCTCCGGCCTCGGCATGGGGGTGGGCATCAATCTGGGCGGCGGGCGTGAACGACCTCAGGCCATGACCGAGCTCTCGGTGCGCATCACCGCTGCCGAAGGCGCGACCCTGTGGGAAGGCCGCGCGCAACTGGCAACCGGGGTGAAATCGCCTTTCTCCCAAGTCGAAACCAGCGCCCGCACGCTGGCCGCCGGGTTGTTCCGGGACTTCCCCGGTGGCAATGGCGAGACCGTATCGATCAACGCCAAGAAGCTTCAAGGGAACTGATGACCGCTCTTTTCATCGATGCCGCTTTCGATAGCGGCAATATCGACGTGCTGGGAATTTCGGGGAACACCGCCAGCCTCGCAATCCGGCGCGACAATGCCTCGGAATTCTTCCAGTGGTTCCATTTCCGCGTCACCGCGCCCGCGGGCGAGGACGTGGTGCTCAAGATCACCGGCTTGAATGCCAGTGCCTATCCGGGCGGCTGGCCGGACTATGACGCATGCTTGTCCGAAGACCGCGCCTACTGGGCGCGCGCAGCCAGCAGCTTCGACAAGGACGAGGACGGCGGCACGCTCACGATCCGCTATCTGCCGGCGGGCGGCGTGTTCTGGTGCGCCTATTTCGCACCCTACTCGATGGAGCGCCACCACGATCTGATCGCCGAGGCCGCATCATCCGAGGGCGTCGATTACGTGCGGCTCGGCACCACGCTCGATGGTCAGCCGATCGATTGCCTGGAGATGGGCGAAGGCACCACGCAAGTGTGGCTCTATGCCCGCCAGCATCCGGGCGAGACCCAGGCGGAATGGTGGATGGAGGGCGCGCTGGAATGCCTGACCGACCCCGCCGATCCGGTTGCGCGCGCGCTGCGGGCGAAGTGCCGCCTGCACATTGTTCCCAATTGCAACCCCGATGGTTCGCGCCGCGGGCATTTGCGAACCAATGCGGTTGGCGCGAATCTCAACCGCGAATGGGCCGAACCAACCCCGGAACGCTCGCCCGAAGTCCTCGCCATCCGCAACCGTATGGACGAAACAGGGGTCGATTTCGCGATAGATGTCCACGCCGACGAGGCGATCCCGGCCGCCTTCCTCGCCGGGTTCGAAGGCATTCCTTCATGGACCGACGCGCAGGGTGAAGGCTTCTACCGATATCAGGCGATCCTCGACCGGCGCACGCCTGACTTCCAGACGAAGCTCGGCTACCCCAAGGCCCCGGCGGGCCGCGCGAACTTGTCCATGAGCACCAACCAGCTCGCCGAACGTTTCGGCGCGGTCGCGATGACGCTGGAGATGCCTTACAAGGATCTCGCCGACTTCCCCGAACCTGAACAAGGCTGGTCGCCGGAACGCTGCAAGCTGCTGGGCCGCGAATGCCTTGCCGCGCTGGTGGAGTGGCTGGAAAGCAACGAGGCCTAGTCCCCGCAATTTCCCTCTCCTCCGCCGCCGTGGTATCGTGGCTGCGCAACAAGGAGGGGGAGCAGTATGGCCGGATACGACAATTTCCTGAACCGCCGCAACGCGCTGGCAGGGCTCGGCGCGGCATCACTGGCAGGCCTGTGGGCCAGTCAGGCGGGCGCACAGGGGCTTGGCGGCCTGCTTGGTGGCAAGGGCAGGGGCAAGGGCGGCGGCCTGTCGGCATTGCTCGGCAAGGCGACCGACAGCGCGCTCGACAAGCTGGCCCAGCCCGGTGCCTTCTTCAATGACGAGGACATTCGCATCGGCCTGCCGATCCCCGGCCTGACCGGCGGGCGTGGGGGCGGAGGCGTTGGCGGCCTGCTCGGCTCGGTGATGGGGGCGGGCAATCGCCTCGGCCTGCTTGATGGGCTGACGCGCGGCATAAATGATGCCGCTGGCGTTGCCGCTGGCGAGGCCAAGCCGATCTTCCGCGAGGCAATCGACGGCCTGTCTTTCAACGATGCGCCGGGAATCATCCGCGAGGACGACGGCGGCACGCAATATCTGCGCCGCTCGGCCAATGACCGGCTGCATTCGCGGCTCGAACCGCTGATCGACAGCGCGCTGGAGCGAGCCGGGATCCACCGTGAATTCGACAAGCTCGCCCAGCAGCATGGCTTCATCCGCCAGGCGGGGCTGACCCGCGACAGCATCAACCGCTCCGTCACCGATCAGGGGCTGGACGGCATTTTCACTTATATCGGACGCGAGGAACGCGATTTCCGCAAGAACCCGCTGGGCGGATTGGGCAACCTGCTCGGGAATTAGTGGCCGAGATTGGCCGGCCCGAAGGCGTGGGGCAGCAGCGCCGAAAGGGTCACACGGCGCACATCGCCCCCCTCGCCCTTGCGCGCTACACACAGCACCAGCGGATCGGTGCCGCCCAGCGCCGCGACCTCGTTCAGCACCTGGCGGCAGCGCCCGCAGGGGGTGATCGGTGCGCTGTCTGCCTTGAGGCCGACCACCGCCACCGCCACAAGGCCGCCGCGCCGCCCCTCGGCGAAGGCCTTGCCGACCGCCACCGTCTCGGCACAAAGGGCAAGGCCGTAGCTCGCGTTTTCGACATTGCAGCCGGTGATCACCGCACCGTCATCGAACAGCAGCGCCGCGCCGACCGGGTAATCGGAATAGGGCGCATAGGCGTTCGCGGCCGCCGCAAAGGCAGCGGCGATCAGAGCCTGTTCCTGCGTTTCATCGAGGTTCATTTCTGCACCACCATCCATTCCACCGGATCCGCGCTCGCCTCGGTAAAGCGCGCGGAATTGGCGCTCCATAGCAGCCAGGGGCGTCCGGCATAGTCCGGCCGCGCCCGGTCACGCACCAGCCAAAGGTCGCGCGCCAGTGCTGTCGCGGTGCGGTGCCGTTCTTCGAAGGCAGGCAGCAGCTTGAGGATCACCGGCTTGCCCGCGTGCATCTCGATCTGGTTGATCAGCGTCATCAGCTCACTTTCGACCGCTGCATCGCTGACCTTGGGGGTGCAGCTATCGGCCAGCCGGGCAAGGCCGATCGCGGGCGGCAGCAGATCAGCATCGCGCGGCACCATCTGGACAAAGCTGCCGCTCTGGATGTCAGCGCGCACGCAGGGATCGAAATTCAGCAGCACGCCCACCTGCAAGCCCGCCGCCCGCGCCCGCGCCACGCGCTGAGGAAAGGTCAGGCCGCCATTGAACTGCGGTTCGGGGGTGAGCGGCAGATAGACGAACTGCACGCCGATCGCCTTGAGCGTCTCGAATCGGACCTCTGCGTTACTGGCTGGGAGCAAGGCGCCCTGTTCGGGATAAAGCGCGGGGTCAGGTCGCCATGATCGCATATCCCACCACAGCCACACCGCAAAGGCGATGGCGAACAGCACCGCCAGCGCCAGCAGCCGCAACAGCCAGCGACGGGGCGACTTGCGCCCAGCGTTCCTGCGCCCCTTGGCCATGTCCCTTTGCCCTGCCCTCAGCCCTTGATGTGCAGCACGCAGATCAGCGTGAACAGCCGCCGCGCGGTGGCGAAATCGGTTTCGACCTTGCCTTCGAGGCGCTCCAGCAGCAGCTCCGCAGCGTTATTGTGAATGCCCCGGCGCGCCATGTCGATCGTCTCGATCTCGGCCGGGGTGGCCTTGCGGATCGCCTGATAATAGCTGTCGCAGATGGCGAAATATTCGCGGATCGGACGGCGGAAACGGGCCATGCCGATCAGAAGCGTCTCCAGCAACTGGCCGCCGGTGTCGGCAATGTCCATCACCAGCCGCCCGTCGGTCACCGACAGATGCAGGTGATAGGGGCCTGGCGCCCCGCGCTCGGCCGACCGCAGCGGCCTGAAGGTGTTCTCCTCGATCAGATCATAGATCGCCACGCGCCGTTCCTGCTCGACATCGGCATTGCGCCACAGGATCGTCGCTTCATCGAGTGTCACCTGGGCAATGCGTTGCGCGCCCCCCGCGCCGGGGGCGGAAGACACAGGCAGGGAATCGGGCGGCGGTTCAGCCATGGCCCTGCCTTCGCAGATCGAGGGGCGACACTTCAAGCACTTCGACACAATCTCCCCACTATCCACAGCGTGGCGGAGAAATATTGGCCCCCACCACCCTTGCGCGCATCCGGCTGGCGGCGCATCAGGCGGGCATATCCAGACCCGCAAAAGTCGCGAGAATCAACATCACACCCGAAGACAACGACGGCTTGCTGCGCAAGCTGCCCTACAATCTCGAAGCCGAAGCCGCCTTTCTGGGCGCGGTGCTGATCGACAACCGCGTGCTGGAAGAATTGCAGGTGCCGATCCGGGCCGAACACTTCTTCGAGCCGCTGCATCAGCGCATCTACACCCGCATCCTTGCCCTGCTCGAACGCAACGCCACCGCTTCGCCTGTCACCCTGCGCCCGTTCTTCGAGGCGGATGAGGCGCTGAAAGAACTGGGCGGCACGTCATACCTTGCGCAGTTGACCGCGAGCGGCGCGGGCCTGCTCGCCCCGCGCGAACTGGCCCAGCAGATCTACGATCTTGCCCTGCTGCGCGAGCTGGTAAGCGTCGGGCGCGGGCTGGTCGAAGGGGCGCTCGATACATCGGAAGACACCTCGCCGATGGATCGCATCGCCCAGGCCGAGGCGGATCTGTTCCGTGTCGCCGAAGGTGCGGCGACAGGGCGCGAGGCATCGACCTTCCGCGAAGCCGCGATGCAAGCGATCAGGCTGGCCGAGGCGGCGATGAATTCGGGCGGCGGCCTGTCGGGCAAGACCACCGGCCTTGCCACGATCGACCAGCGCACGTCAGGGCTGCACAATTCCGACCTCATCATCCTTGCGGGCCGCCCCGGCATGGGCAAGACCTCGCTGGCCACCAACATCGCGTTCAACTGCGCCGAGGCCCATCTCACCTGGCAGAGCGAAGGCGGCGAGTTCAACTATGGCGCGCCGGTTGCCTTCTTCAGCCTGGAAATGAGCGCCGATCAGCTGGCGACCCGCATTCTCGCCGAGCAGGCGGAGATATCGTCGGAGGCGCTGCGCAGCGGCAAGCTGACGCGCGAGGATTTCCAGAAGCTGTCCTATGCCAGCCAGCGGCTTGCCGAACTGCCGCTCTATATCGACGATACGCCCGCGCTCACCATCGCCGCGCTGCGCACCCGCGCGCGGCGGATGAAGCGACGGCACGATATCGGCCTGATCATCGTCGACTACCTGCAGCTGCTGCAGGGATCGGGCCGCGCCAACGACAACCGCGTCAACGAAATCTCGGAAATCAGCCGCGGCCTCAAGACACTGGCGAAGGAATTGCAGGTCCCGGTGATCGCGCTCTCGCAGCTCTCCCGCGCGGTCGAACAGCGAGAAGACAAGCGCCCGCAGCTGTCCGACCTCAGGGAATCCGGCTCGATCGAGCAGGACGCGGACATGGTGTGGTTCATCTTCCGCGGCGATTACTATCACCTGCTGGTCAAGCCCGACACGCCCGATGCTTCCTCGCCGCCAGATGTGCAGGAGAAATACCGGCAGTGGGAGGAGAAGTTCGAAGGCCTGGTCGGCAAGGCCACGCTGATCGTGGCGAAGCAGCGCCACGGTTCGACCGGCAATGTCCCGCTCCACTTCCAGAGCGACATTACCAAATTCACCTCCCCGAATTTCAAGGACTATTCGGATTACGGCTTCGAATAGCGAGGCTTCGAGCCGGCCCGCTCGCGACCGCGCCCGGCCCTATCCCGCACCCAGCTTGCTGACGCGGTAATCGGCAAGGTTCATCCAATAGGCCAGCCGCCAGCGCAGCCGCGTCAGAGGGCTGCTGTGCCGCGCATACCACGCCGGGGTGATCGGCTCGCTCGCGGCCTCCATGTGGTCGATCAGCTTGCGCAAGGCGGCCGCCAACCCCGCATCCTCGATGCGTACCATCAGCTCGACATTGATGCGGAAGCTCCGCTTGTCGAGATTGGCGCTGCCGACATAGCTCACATCGTCCACCACCAGCAGCTTCATGTGTAGCTTGCACTGAGCGAATTCGAAGATCCGCGCGCCCGCCGCCAGCAGCTTGCGATAGAGCAGCCGCGCCATGTCGATCGCGGCGCCGATATCGGACTTGCCCGGCGTGATCAGCCGCACTTTGCCGCGCCGCGCGACCCGGGCGATCTGACCGCGAAAGCTGCGCGGAGGCGAGAAATAGGCCGAGACCGCATCGAACCGCCGCGCCGACACCAGATCGCGGCGCAGCATCCACGCCCAGTGGCCGCGCCGAACCAGCGGCCCACCGACCAGCAGTTGCACCGGCCCTTCCCCGCCCTCCCATTGCTTGACGATGTCGCGCAGCGCCTTGAGCTGGAGCGCGCGCCCGTCAGCCTCGTTCGCCACCCATGCACCCAGCAGGCCGAACCAGCGGACGAACTGCGCCACCACCGGGCCTTCGATCACCACCGCAAGATCGCACCAGCCATTTTCTGCCGGAGTGGCGAAGTAATGGTCCGAGACATTTGCGCCGCCGGTCATGACGCGCGTATCGTCGGCAATTGCCATCTTCTGATGATTGCGCACCAGATAGCGCGTTCCCCACCGAGGGCTGAACACCGCAAAGGTGCCACCCGCCTTAACCAGCGGCGCGAAGAAGGCGGAACCCGCATCATTGCCGAAATCATCGACGATCAGGCTCACCGCCACCCCGCGCTTTGCCGCCGCCACCAGCGCATCGCGCACCTGCTGGCCTGAGGCATCGCTGTCGAACAGGTAGTAGAACAGCTTGAGGCTCGCCCTTGCGCCTTCAATCAGTTCGATCAGCGCCTTCAGGCGATCGCGTCCATGGGGATAGAAGGTGAAATCATGCCCCGCAGCCGAGACGCGGAACGGTTCTGGATCGCGGTAAACAGGCGCGCCGGATTCGGATGAGGCAGAGGCGGGATCGGTGGCCATGGGCGCATCTTAGCCCAAAGCGGCGACAGAGCCACAGGGGTTCGCGCCTGGCAGGCGTCAGGCCGGCTCCACAGGCGCATGCGGCAAGGCAATGCCCACGCTCGCGGCAAAGGCTTCGAGCAGCGGGCCGTCAAAATGCCCGTCCCAGCCTGCCATCGCCGCCAGCGCCTTGGCCGGGGTCCATGCCTGCTTGTAGGCGCGGTTCGAAGTCAGCGCATCATAGACATCGCAGATCGCCCCCATGCGCGCGACCAGAGGGATCGCCTCGCCCGACAATTGCAGCGGATAGCCCGTCCCGTCGATCTTCTCGTGATGGAGCCGGGCCACCGTCATCGCTGCCTCGGGCAGATCCGGCACCATGCTGAGCATCGCAAAGCCTTCTTCGGCATGGGCCTGAACCTGCAGGTATTCGGCATCGGTCAGCGCCCCGCGCTTGTGCAGCACATCGGCAGGAACGCGCATCTTGCCGACATCGTGGAGCAAGCCGGCCAGGCCGCATTCGCGCGCCTCGCTCTCGGCCATTCCGAGCTGCCGCGCCAGCTTCAGCATCAGCGCGCACACGGCGACCGAATGGAGATAGGTATATTCATCGGCGGTCTTCATCCGGATCACATCGAGCAGCTTGTGCTCCCCGCGCGCGAACAGATCGTCCATTTCCGCAACCAGCGACATCGCCTCGGCGACCGGCACAGCCTGCCCCAGCCGCGCCGAATCGAACAGGGCCTGCACCACCACCTTACCGCGCGTGACTGTGCGTTCGGCGCGGGCCTGTTCTGGGGAAACCGGTGCCTCGGGCGGCCGGGTGCGCACCCGCCGGACAGCTGTCCGGCGCGCAACGGCGGGGGCAGGTGGTGGCGGGGCTGCGGGCGAGATGATGGCCGGAGACGGGGCCTCGTCATGCTCGATCAGGCCGCAGCCCAGCGCTTCATCGATTTCGATATAGGGCACGGCGCAGTTGCGCAGGATGTCGACATCGGTCTGAGACGTCAGCTTGAAGCGCGTGCGCCAGAAGGGGTGGCTGAAGAACGACCCCCCGAAACCCCGCACATACATGCCCAGCCGGACCTGCCCCGGCTCAATCCGCCTGATCACGCGCCTGCAACCTTTTGCCGGGGGTCTGACATCAATACCTCCATGGGGCCGGGCTAGCCGATCGGGACGAAAGCAGGTCTTGGCGCGCACCCTGAGGAAACTACGTAGACCACTCCCATGTTGCGCGCGTGCAATGGGCGTTTTCCTTGACTCTCGGCGCCCTCGTGCCTAGCTGCGCTCTTCCCTTTCCCCAGCATTTGCGAAAAGGCCGCCAATGGCACGCGTTACCGTTGAAGATTGCGTCGACAAGGTTCCCAACCGTTTTGACCTCGTTCTGCTCGCCGCTCAGCGGGCGCGCGAGATTTCGGGCGGCAGCGAACTCACCATCGACCGTGATCGCGACAAGAACCCGGTCGTGGCGCTGCGCGAAATCGCCGAACAGACGATCACCCCGGCAGGCCTGCATGAATCGCTGGTGACCGGCCTGCAGAAGATCCTCCCCGATGATGAGGATGAAGCGGACGAAATCGGCTCGCTCAGCCAGTCGGCTGAAGCCCTGCGGATCACCGCTTCGGCTCCGGCGCGCACTTCGTCGCTGGGTGGCGATTACGACGGCTGATCGGCGTTAGAAGACGGATAATCGCCTTCTTTCAATAATTTGCTGTAATTTCAGGGGTCATCTAGGCTCGGTTTGACCCATGCCTGACCCCCGTTAGGCACCCTTTAGCCGCTGCTTGACCGCTTCTTGACCCGGCTTGTCTCGGCCTTGCCATGCCGCCGCGCGGCGCTATCCCTTGTGGCTGTAATCAAACCGTAACATCACGGGGCAGCGCAGGCGCATGGCATCGATCGCGGTTTACAGTGTCAAGGGCGGGGTCGGCAAAACCACGCTGGCGGTCAATCTGGCGTGGTGCGCCAGCGCCATCTCGCGTCGAAAGACGCTGCTGTGGGATCTGGACGCCGCCAATGGGTCGGGCTTTCTGCTGGGTGTCGATCCCCGGAAAAAACGTAGCGCAGACAGCGTCTTTGCCGATGGTGGCGATCCGGCGAAGCTGATCCAGACCACTGCCTTTTCCGGGCTCGACCTGCTGCCCGCCGACGAAAGCATCCGCGCGATCGACCGCCAGCTTGACCGGCTCGGAAAGAAGAAACGGCTCGCCAAGATGACAGCGGCGCTGGGCAAGACCTATGACCGGATCATCTTCGATTGTCCCCCGGTTCTCAACGAATTGAGCGCCCAGATCATCCGCGCCGCCGATCTGGTGATCGTGCCGCTGCCGCCCTCGCCGCTGTCGGCCCGCGCCTTCGATGTGGTGGTCGAAGAAGTGCGCGGGTCGGGCAAGGGCCACCCCCCGATCCTGCCCGTATTGTCGATGGTCGACATGCGCCGCACCCTCCACCGCGAGGCGCGTGAGGCGAACCCGAAATGGCCTGTGATCCCGCTGGCAAGCGCGGTGGAGCAATGCGCCGTCACGCGCCAGCCCGTCGGCGCCTTCGCCCCGAAATCGCCCGCCGCCCGCGCCTTTGCCCAGCTATGGACGGCGATCGAGCGCAAACTCGCTGAAAGATAAGCGCTTCCGCAATTCCCGGTGATGCGCCTATAACCGAACGCAGCCGGAACCAAGGGGGCGCGGGCGATGAACGGTATAGGCGAAGGGATAGGCGCGGTTGTCGAAGGTGGCCTGCTCGCCCGCGCGGTCGAGCCATCGCGGGGCGAGGCGAGCGAACACGCTCATGCGCCGACCGAATGCCTCAATTGCGGCGCTATAGTCACCGGCCATTACTGCGGACAATGCGGCCAGAAGGCCCATGTCCACCGCAGCCTTGCCGCGATTGGCCATGATATCATGCACGGCGTGCTGCATCTGGATGGCAAGCTGTGGGAGACGCTCCCGCTGCTCGCCTTCAAGCCGGGCAAGCTGACCCGTCGCTATGTTGACGGGGAGCGCGCCAAGTTCGTCAGCCCGATGGCGATGTTCCTGTTCAGCGTCTTCGCGATGTTCGCGGTGTTCCAGATTGTGGGCTTCAGCGCGCCGGTTGATTTCGGTGAGGGCTTCATCGACGGAGCGAGCAGCGATTCCGGGGCCGTGTTCAAGACCAACATCGAGGAACAGATCACGACGCTTGAAAAGGAACGTGACAGCCTGTCAAAGGCGGATCCCCGACGCGAAACCATTGATGCCGAGTTGAAGATCATCCGCAAGATGATCGCTCCCGAGACCGGCGTCGAGGGCAGCGAAGCGAACATCACCGGGATAGACTTTCTCGACAAGGGCATCATCGCCAAGTGGAAGGCGAACCCCAGCCTGATGTTCTACAAGCTGCAGGCCAACAGCTATAAATTCAGCTGGTTGCTGATTCCGCTGTCGCTCCCCTTCGTATGGGTGCTGTTCGCGTGGCGACGGCAGTTCAAGGCCTATGACCACGCGGTGTTCGTCACCTATTCGCTGGCCTTCATGTCACTGTTGTTCATCACCATGTCGATCATGAGCACGATCCCTGGTGGCGAGGAATGGGCGGCCTTGCTGTTCGTCATTGCTGCGCCGCTGCATCTCTACAAGCAGCTGCGCCATGCCTATGGCCTTAGCCGCTTTTCCACGCTCTGGCGGTTTGGGGTGCTGCTGGTGTTCATCAACATCGTGATTGCGCTGTTCCTGCAATCACTGCTGGTGCTGGGCGCGTTCTAGGCCCGTCGAATGAGCGAAAGGCTCCCGCCGCCGGAGGAGCGACAGGAGCCTTCGACCAACACTTACTTGGGTGCCGGCACCATCACGCAACCACGCGGCAGCTGTGTGCGCTTTTCGACCACCGCGATGCTGTCGAAGAACTGGATGCTCTCGATCTGCGGGATATTCTCCGAAGTGTTGACGCCCTGGGTGTAGTAATGCTGGTGCATGGCATCGACCTGATCCTTGAGGATCTCGATCCCCGTGCCCGGTCGGCCCAGCCCGCCTTCGTAGGACGGCCAATAGGCGGTGTGGAGGTCCTCGATGACATAGAGCCCCCCGTCGCTGACAAGCGGGAACAACGCCTCGAAGCTGGCCCGCTGGTGGCTGGAGACGTGCGAGCCATCGTCGAGCACCACGTCAACCCCGCCCATCTCCTCGACCACGCGGCGTAGGAATTCCGGATCGTCCTGCGAACCGATGCGCACCTGCCCGGAAATCCCGTCGAATGCGGCGCAGGCCGGATCGATATCGACCCCGTAGATCGTCGCCGCCGGGCCGAAAAACTCGCGCCAAAGGTTGAGCGAGCCACCGCGGAACACTCCGATCTCGAGAAAGCGTATCGGCTGGTCGACATACTTGCCGAAGATGCGGTCATAGATCGGCAGATAATGCAGCCACTTGAACACGCCTTCCTTGTCGTTTCCAAAGAAGATATCGGCGCAGCGACCGGGATACTTCGTCTTGTCGATCTGTTCGAGGCTCAGCGTGAAGTCGCTGAACGGAGTGGGAGTACCGCCCTTGATCCGCCACAACTTGTTGTTCAATTTGGTGATAGTGTCGGTCATGATAATCTCCAGGTAACGCCGACCCGAATTTCATCGCACCGAGGCAATCCGTCACAACAGGACGTGCCTGATATCCACCATGCCTGCGGGCGAATCATCCAGCCCCCGAGAGGAAAGAGGCCGCTTCTGCTTAGCCCAGAAGGCACCGCTTGCCAGTGCTTTTATGGAATTGGCAAAAGCCGGGCCGGATCAGGTGCAGGCAAAAAACGCCTGACAGAACCTTGCCGGGCAGAAAGCAAGAGGCGCCGGAACGAGTCCCGGCGCCTCTGCATGTCGTAAGGTGATGGGAAGCGATCAGGCGCCCTGTGGTGCTTCGTCGCTCTTGCCGCCGAACCGCTTGCCCGCCTTGGGAATCGCAGATCCGCGCACGGGCGCTGCGACCGTCGGCCCGCGCGGGGCGTCCGGTCGGTCGATCTTACCGTTTTCGAGCAGCGCCTTGATCTCGTCACCGGTCAGCGTCTCGTATTCAAGCAGCGCCTGGGCGAGCAGGTGAAGCTGATCTTCATGAGTGGTCAGCAACTCGGTCGCCCGCTTGTGTGCGCCTTCGACCAGCCCCTTGATCTCGTTGTCGATCAGCTCGTTGGTCGAACCCGAACGGAACGTGCGCTGCGCCTGTCCATAACCGAGATAGCCTTCCGACTGCTCCTCATACTGAAGCGGGCCGAGCTTGTCCGACATGCCCCACTGAGTGACCATGTTGCGGGCAAGGTTGGTAGCGTACTGGATGTCGGACGAGGCGCCAGAGCTGACCTTGTCGTGGCCGAAAATGATCTCCTCCGCCACGCGCCCGCCCATCGCCACCGAGAGGTTCGCGTGCATCTTGTCGCGGTGGTAGGAGTAGCTGTCGCGTTCCGGCAGGCGCATCACCATGCCCAGCGCGCGACCGCGCGGGATGATGGTGGCCTTGTGAATCGGATCGGACGCGGCCTCGTGCACCGAGACGATCGCATGGCCGGCCTCGTGATAGGCGGTCATCTTCTTTTCGTCGTCGGTCATCACCATGGAGCGGCGTTCCGCGCCCATCATGACCTTGTCCTTGGCGTCCTCGAACTCCTGCATCGCCACCAACCGCTTGTTGCGGCGCGCGGCCAGCAGCGCGGCTTCGTTGACGAGGTTGGCAAGGTCCGCGCCGGAGAAGCCCGGCGTGCCGCGCGCGATCACGCGCGGGTTCACGTCAGGCGCCAGCGGCACCTTCTTCATGTGCACACCGAGGATCTTCTCGCGGCCGTCGATATCGGGCACCGGCACCACGACCTGACGGTCGAAACGACCGGGGCGCAGCAACGCGGGATCAAGCACGTCGGGGCGGTTGGTGGCGGCGATGATGATGATGCCTTCGTTCGCTTCGAAGCCGTCCATTTCGACCAGCAGCTGGTTCAGCGTCTGTTCGCGCTCGTCATTGGAATTGCCGAGCCCGTGACCGCGCGAACGACCGACCGCGTCGATTTCGTCGATGAAGACGATGCACGGCGCGTTCTTCTTGGCCTGTTCGAACATGTCGCGCACGCGGCTGGCGCCGACGCCGACGAACATCTCGACAAAGTCCGAGCCCGAGATGGTGAAGAACGGAACGCCCGCCTCACCCGCGATGGCGCGGGCCAGCAGGGTCTTGCCGGTGCCGGGCGAGCCGACCAGCAGCGCGCCCTTGGGGATCTGCCCGCCAAGCTTGGAGAAACGCTGCGGATCGCGCAGGAACTCGACGATTTCCTGCAATTCCTCGCGCGCCTCGTCGATGCCCGCCACGTCGTCAAACGTCACGCGGCCCGAACGTTCCGTCAGCAGCTTGGCCTTGGACTTGCCGAAGCCCATCGCACCGCCACCACCGCCCTTCTGCATCTGCCTGAGGGCGAAGAAGGCAATCCCCAAGATCAGCAGGAAGGGCAGCGAATTGAGCAGGATGAACAGCAGCATGCTCTGCTGTTCGCGCTGCTTGCCGGTGAAGCGAACGCCGTTGTCTTCCATCAGCTTGGTCAGGGTGACATCGTTTGGCACGGGGACGGTGCTGAAGGCTTCGCCGTTCTTGAGCGTGCCGGTGATCAGTTCATCGCCCATCTGCACGTTCTGCACTTCCCCTTCCGCAACTGCAGCGCGGAAATCGGAATAGTTGATCGCCGTGCCATTGTTCTGGCCGGCATTGCTGAACATGGTCACGACCAGCAGCAGGGCAAGAAATATCCCGCCCCAGATCATCAGCTGCTTGACCCAAGGGTTGGGACCTTCGCCCTGCGGCTGGGGATCGTTTTGCTGACTCATCGCGGCAGATTCCTTTCGTCAGTCTGCAATGTAGGATGATGATGCTGAATGGCAAGATAATGCGCGGCTTGGCACATCATCCCAATTTTCGAACAGGGTGATGCGATTTATCGATCAACCGAGCCGCAATCGGCCATGCCGTAGGCCGCCAGAAACAGGTCGACTGCGCCCCTGATACGCTGATCGCGCGCCTCGGGGCTGACCGGCGCGCCGAAGCGGCGTTCAAGATCGCCCATGCCCTTGCACAGCGACACGAACTGCTCTGCGGCCAGCAACGGATCGGAAACGACTAGCTCGCCAGCGGCAGCGGCATGATCGAGCCAGTCGGCAAAATTGCGCTTCATGCGCCACGGGCCAGCTTCGAGGAAGGCGGCACCGATCGCCGGATCAGCCTCGGTCTCGGCAGCGATCCGGCGTTCGAACTGGATCATCTCCGGGCGGAACAGGAAGGCAAAGATTGCCTGCCCGATTGCCGTCAAACGTTCTCGGATGCTGCCCTGCGGCATGGCATCGAGCGAGAAATGCCCGCGCATCTTCTCACATTCGCGCGTCACCGCCGCGCCGAACAGCGCACGCTTGTCGCCGAACTGGTTGTAGATCGTGACTTTCGACACGCCAGCGTCGGCGGCGACCTGCTCGATCGCGGTGGCAGCATAGCCGTGAAGGAAAAAGTGCTGTGCCGCCGTTTCGACGATTGCGGCGCGCTTGGCAGCATCAAGCGGACGGCCCGCCTTGCGGCGGCCGGAATTTTTTTCCGGGCCGGATGGACACCCGATTGACAAAGTGAACGACTCCGTTCAATTAAACGATGCCGTTCAATAATGCGCAGATTTCTCTCCTCTGCGCAACCCTGCCTCTCGATAAAGGTTCCTGCCGACGTGCTCTGGATCGCCATCAGGATGCTGACCGGAGATGCCCAGAAGTTCTATGGGCTATTGTTCGGCATCGCTTTTTCGACGCTCCTCATCACCCAGCAGATGACGATCTTTGTAAACCTCGTCGAACGCGGGGCGAGCGGGGTCTACAACGCGCCCGAGGCCGAGGTGTGGGTGATGGATCCGGTCAGCCGAACAACCGACGTCAGTTATGCCATGCCCTCGACCGCGCTTGACAAGGTGCGCTCGGTCGAAGGGGTGGAATGGGCTGTCCCGCATTTGCGCGCAGTTGCCAATGTCCGCACGGCGGAAGGCGACCTTGAGGGCGTGGCCGTGATCGGGGTGGACGATTCGACGCTGATCGGCCTGCCCGCGCGCATGGCCGAGGGCGATAAATCGGTGCTGTTCGCGCCTGACAGCGTGGTGGTTGACGATGTTGGCGCGCTGCGGTTTTTCCCCGCTGGCGTAAGCCCGGTCGGCGCCCGGCTGGAGCTCAATGATCAGCGTGCAGTCATCCGCGGCATTGCGGATTCGATTCCCAGCTTCACCAGCACCGTGGTGCTTTACACCCGTTATTCGAGCGCGCTGAACTTCGTCCCGGGCACCCGCAACCGCCTGTCCTTCGTGCTGGTCGGCGTGAGCGAGGGCGAGACGCCGGAAGGCGTCGCCGCGCGGATCGAGGCAGAGACCGGACTCAAGGCTGAAACCCGCAGGGAATTCGCCGGGGCCGGGATCAACTTCATCATCGAAAATACCGGCATTCCGGTCAACTTCGGGATCACCGTGTTTCTCGGCTTCGTTGTCGGGGTGGCGATCGTGGGCCTCACATTCAGCCTGTTCATCCGCGACAATATCAAGCAGTTCGGCGCTCTGAAGGCGATCGGTGTGACCAATGCCAAGATCGTGCGCATGGTTGGCGCACAGGCCGGGCTGGTCGGCAGCATCGGATATGCGCTGGGCGTGATCGGGACGGTGGCCTTCATCAAGGGCTTTGGCGCCAACCCGTTCTTCAAGGGCTTCTACATCCCCTGGCAGATCCCGCTCATCAGCCTTGTGGCGGTGGTTGTGATCCTGGCTCTGACCGGCCTCGTGGCAATCCGATCGGTGCTCAGGACAGAGCCTGCGGCGGTGTTCCGGTGAGTTCGTCGGCCATGACCACCCCGCCCCTGAAGCCGCCATCAGCGCGCGCGGCATTACCCGCGATTTCGAAGCCGGGCAGACCACGATCCGCGTCCTGCACGGAATCGATGCCGATATTCGTCCGGGTGAGATGACCTATGTCGTCGGCGAGAGCGGTTCGGGCAAGACCACGCTGATCTCGATCATGTGCGGCATCCTCTACCCGACCGAAGGCGAGGTGAAAGTGTTCGGCACCGACATCTACAAGCTGTCGGACACCGAGCTGGTCAATTTCCGCCTCAACAACATCGGATTCATCTTCCAGCAGTACAACCTCATCCCGTCGATCGACGCTGCCGCCAACGCCGCCGTGCCACTGATCGCGCAAGGTGTGCCGCTGCAAGAGGCGCGCGAGCGGGCCAAGGTGCTGCTCGACAAGCTCAATATCGGCAATCAGGCCGACAAGCTCCCGCGCCAGCTTTCGGGCGGGCAGCAGCAGCGCGTCGCCATCGCCCGCGCGCTGGTACACGAGCCGCGGCTGGTGGTGTGCGACGAGCCGACCGCCGCGCTCGATGCCTCGTCCGGGCGCCGGGTGATGGACCTCCTGCGCGAAGTCGCGGTTGCGCCGGATCGCGCCTGCATCATCGTCACCCACGACAACCGCATCTTCGATCTCGCTGATCGGATCATCGTGCTGGAAGACGGCCGCATAACCCATGACGGCAAGGATATGCCGGATGGCCACTGACACCCTTTCCCTCCTGAACCCGCCCCTGAACCCGCCGAGGACTTCATGTTCCGCAATCTAAGCTTTGCCCGCCAGATCCTCCCGGTTGTTGCCCTGATCGGGCTGGCCATCGCCGCTTGGCTGATTCTCGTCGGCCTGCCCGACCGTTCGGTCACCGATCCGGTCGAACAGCCGCCCAAGGCGGTGGGCGATCTGGCCAATGCGCCGCGCGTGGCCGGGGCAGGCATCGTGGAGCCCGCGAGCGAGGTGATCGACATCGGCTCCGCACTGTCGGGTCTTGTCACCGATGTCCGGGTGCGCCCCGGCGACCGCGTAGCCAAGGGCGATATATTGTTCACCGTCGATGCCCGCGCCGCCCACGCGAGCCTTGATCAGGCCAATGCTGCCATCGCCGAAGCCCGCGCCGCCATCGCTGAAGCCAGCGCCGCGCAGAAGACCGCGCGCCAGCAACTCGATCTCTATCTCAGTCTGGCCGATCCCGCCGCCGTCAGCCGCGCCGAAGTGATCCGGGCCGAAGGTGAGGAAGCCGCAGCCACCAGTCGCCTCGGCCTTGCCCGTGCGCGACTTTCCGGCGCGCAATCCGCCGCCGCTGCCGCCCGCACCGAGATCGAGCGGCTGATCGTGCGCGCGCCGATTGCGGGCGAAATCCTCGCCGTGAACGTCCGTCCGGGCGAATTCGTCGCCACACAGGGCGGCAGCGGCAAGGCCTTCGTCCAGATGGGCGAGACCAACCCGCTCCACGTGCGCGTCGATATTGACGAGAACGAAGTCGCGCGCGTGGCGCTGGGCGAACCGGCGGTCATCTCGCCCCGCGGTGCGGCAGAACTGCACGTCAAGGCCACCTTCGTGCGCGCCGAGCCGCTGATCGTGCCGAAGCGTTCTCTGACCAATTCCGCTGCCGAGCGCGTGGATGTTCGGGTGTTGCAACTGATCTACGCCCTGCCGCCATCGGACGCCTTCCGCGTCGGCCAGCAGATCGACGCCTTCATCCCCGCAAAGACCGGTGCGGCGAAGTCCGGCAAGAAGGGGAGTTGAGGCAATGCGTCGCCCACCCCTAGCGACCGCGTTGCTCCCGCTGGCGCTGCCCGCGCTGCTTGGGGCCTGCGTGATGCAGCCCGCGCCGGAAATCGCAACGCCGGCACCCGAATTGCCGACCGCCTTTTTCTTCCAGCCGCAAGCCGGGACAGGTGCGGCAGTGGCTGCGCTGATGCCCGCCAATGATCCGGCTTACCGCGCCTTGTCCCAAGCGGCGCTGGCTGAGGCTCCCAGCCTTGCCGAAGCCGCCGCCCGGATCGAAGCGGCCCGTGCAGGCGCCAGGCGGGCCGGAGCAGAGCGTCTGCCCAACATCACCGCCGATGGCAGCATCCGACAGAACCGCATCAATCCCGCCCAGTTCGGCCCGGCAGGCGAACAAGGCCTGATCCCGTCGGAACAGACTTTTTACGGCGCCAATATCACCGCCAGCTGGGACCCCGACATCTTTGGACGGCTGAAAGCGCAGGAACGCGCTGCGCTGGCCCGGATCGACGCGGCCAGCGCGCAGGCGCAAGGTGTGCGGCTTGCCCTGCTCGCCGAAATCGCTGCGAGTGTGATCGACTGGCGCGTGCTCGATGCCCGCGCCGCCGCGATACGGGACGATGTGGCCGCAGCGCAATCGCTCGCTGCGCTGGCCAAGGTTCGTGAGGACGCCGGGATCGCTCCCGGTTTTGACCGCGTCCGCGCCGAAGCGACTGCCAGTTCGTCCAAGGTGCGGCTGGCCGCGCTTGATAGCGAGCGCGCGCGCCTGATCGGCAGGCTGATCACGCTGACCGGGCAGGACGGTGCCAGCGTGCGCGCTGCGCTGGCGGCACCGGTGCCGTCGCTGACCATGGCAGAGGCGCCCGCCGCCTTGCCGTCGGATCTGCTCGCCAACCGGCCCGATGTCGTCGCGGCCGCCGCCAATCTTGCCGCCAGCGATGCCGATCTGGCCGCTGCCGCCCGCGCCCGCTTTCCCCGCATAACCTTGTCGGGGGTGATCGGATTGCTGGCGTTCGATCCTGAAGACTTCCTCGACACCGATTCGCTGGTCGGAACGCTGACCGCCGCGGTGGCGGGGCCACTGCTCGATTTCGGACGGGTGGGGGCGGGGATCGACGCCGCCGCCGCCGACAAGCGCGCTGCCTTTGCCGCCTATCGCGGGGCCGTGTTTCAGGCACTGGGCGATGCCGAGGCGGCTTACGGCGTAGTCGCCGCCGCCGATGCCGAAAGCCGGCTGGCGGTGGATGAACATGGCCAGCTCACCCGCGCGGCCAACCTTGCCGAGACACGCTATAAGGCTGGTCTCGCCAGCTTCCTCGAAGTGCTCGAAGCGCGCCGTGCGGCCGATGCCAGCGGCGAACGCGCGGCGGCGGCGATGGGCCGCGCAGCACGTGCAAGGGTGGTCTTGTGGCAGGCCCTGGGCGGCGAAGTGATACCGTCAGCCGCGCCGCCGGATCAGGGCTGACCGCTCACAGCGGCACACCACCTCATCGCGTTGGTTCCACATTTCGTGAACCCAGGTAACGACCCCGGCATCAGGGCGCGATTTGCTTTCCCGCAATTCCTTCACCTCCGAAGTCGCGCGCAGGGTGTCGCCGATGAACACCGGCTTGGGCGTCACGACATTGTTGAAGCCGAGATTGGCGACCAGCGTGCCCAGCGTCGTGTCCCCCACGGACAGCCCGACCAGCAGGCTGAAGGTGAAGGTCGAATTCACGAGGATCTGTCCGAACCCGCTCGCTTTGGCCGCCTCGACATCGAGGTGCAGCGGCTGCGGGTTGTGGGTCATGGTCGAGAACAGCAGGTTGTCGGTCTCGGTCACGGTGCGGCGGATCTCGTGTTCGATCCGGTCACCCACCTGCCATTCGTCGAAGAACCGCCCCGCCATTACGAAGCCGCCTTCCAGCTTGCGACGACGTCTGCGCCGTCATCCGCGCTGGAACGCACAGCGCCCGGCGTGCGGCTGAAGCGCGGGGCGGGCGCGGTGTGCCAGATCCCGTCATGCTCGACGTAGGCGCCGCGCGCCTTCATGTGCGGATGCTCGCGCGCCTCCTCGATCCCCAGCACCGGGGCAAAGCACGCGTCCGTACCTTCGAGCAGCTCGCACCACTCGGCCTGCGTTTTGGTGAGAAACAAGGCCGCCAGCTTTTCAGCGTAGTCATCCCAGTTGGCGGGGTTCATCTGCCCCTGCGCCAGTTCCTCCGGCGCACCGGCACGGGCCAGCATCTCAGCGTAGAACTGTGGCTCGATCGACCCCAACGAAATTTCCTTCCCGTCAGCGCACTTGAAGCAGCGATAGAAATGTGCCGCCCCGCCGAGCATCCCCTTGCCGCGCTCGGTGGAAAGATGCGGCATCTGGCGCACCCCGAAGAAGAAGCTCATCAGGCTGGTGGCCCCATCGACGATCGCGGCGTCGACCACCTGACCCTTGCCGGAACGCTCACGCTCATAGAGCGCCGCCATGATCCCGAAGGCGCAATACATCGAACCGCCGCCGAAATCGCCGACAAGGTTCTGCGGCGGGGTGGCGGGCTCATGCGGTTTGCCCACAGCGGCGAGCGCGCCGGTAATGGCGATGTAGTTGATGTCATGGCCGGCAGCCTGAGCGAGCGGCCCTTCCTGCCCCCAGCCGGTCATGCGGGCATAGACAAGGCGCGGGTTGGCTTCGAGCAGCACCTCCGGCCCAAGCCCCAGCCGTTCCATCACGCCGGGACGGAAGCCCTCGATCAGCACATCGGCACGGGCGGCGGCGGCACGGACGGCGACGCGGCCCTCCTCGCTCTTGAGGTCTACCGCCATGCGGTGCCGTGCCCGTTCGACCACCGGATTGCTCACCCCCGCGCCCGGCCGGTCGATCCGGACCACCTCGGCGCCGAGGTCCGCCAGCAGCATCGCCACATGCGGACCCGGCCCGATGCCGCTGAATTCAAGAACCCGGAGGCCGGAAAGCGGCCCGCTTGCATTGCTCATGTGTCTCTCCCTTTGGCCCGGCATTAAGCGCGCCCGCGGCAAGCTGGCAAGGGGCGGCGGGCTGTCGATTCTGCGGGTCGCTTGGGGCCACAGGCGGCATGGCCGGAAAGATTGTGCATTGCACCAATGAGGGGTGGTTGCTACGCGAAATCCCGTAATAGCGGTCGCGCCGCTGGGGGAATTTCGTGAAGGTTGCCATTTTCGGACTGGGTTACGTCGGCTCCACTGCGGCTGGGTGCATTGCCAGCCAGGGGCACACGATCGTTGGCGTAGATGTTAGCGAGGCCAAAGTCGCGGCGCTGAACGAAGGCCGCGCGCCGGTCTATGAACCCGGCCTCGACGATCTGATTGCCGCCGCCCATGCCGATGGTCGGGTCAAGGCCGTGACGAAGCTTGCAGACGAGCTTGACGATGCGGATATCGCCATCGTCTGCGTCGGCACGCCGAGCGGCGTCGATGGCGCGCACAACATGAGCTACATCGCGCAGGTCACCCGCGCGATTGCCGCCGCGCTGAAGCCGGATCGCAAGACCCCGCTGACCCTCGCCTACCGGTCGACCATGCGGCCCGGATCGTGCGAGAACATCATCTGGCCGATCATCCAGAGCCACCTCGGCGATGCGGCGGAACGCGCGGTCGAGCTGGTCTACAACCCCGAATTCCTGCGCGAAGCCTCGGCGATCGAGGACTTCTTCCATCCGCCCAAGATCGTTATCGGCACGCTGGGCGGCAAGCCTTCGGCCAACATGACAAAGCTCAACGAGGGCATCGAGGCACCGGTCTTCGAAGTGGGTCTGCGCGAGGCGGAGATCACCAAGTTCGTCGATAATTCGTGGCACGCGGTCAAGGTCGCCTTCGCCAACGAGATCGGCCGCGTGTGCCAGAACCTCGGCATCTCCGCACGCGAAGTGCACGCGATCTTCAAGAGCGACACCAAATTGAACCTCAGTGCCTATTACACCCGCCCCGGCGGTGCCTTCGGTGGCTCGTGCCTCCCCAAGGATGTGCGCGCGCTCCAGTATATCGCTGCCGACACCGGCTCGGCGACGCACCTGGTGGATTCACTGATCCGCTCGAACGAGGCGCACAAGCATCACCAGTTCCTGTACGCGACCCGAGGCCTCGAACCGGGGGCCAAGGTGCTGCTGGTCGGCCTCGCCTTCAAGCTCGAGACCGACGATCTGCGCGAGAGCCCGGCGGTCGACATGGCGAGGAAGCTGCTGGAAGCGGGGTATGATCTCGACATCTACGATCCCAAGGTCGCGCCCGACAATCTGGTGGGGCAGAACCTCGGCTATGCCTATTCGGTGCTGCCGCGCATCGACGGGCTGATGGTCGACAAGGCCACCGCCGAAACCCGCGACTATGCCCGGATCATTGCCACCAACCGCCTGATCGACAGCCTTGCAGTCGACAAGGCCAAGGTGGTCGACACCAGCGCCATCGCGTGACGATGAACGCGCCCGCCCAAATCGCCGCCGAGGAAGGCATCCCCGCGGTCATCGAAGGCGAGCCGCTCAAGGGCCGCCACGTGCTGATCGTGGTCGAGAATCTCCCCCTGCCCTTCGACCGGCGGGTGTGGCAGGAGGCGCGGACGCTGAAGGCGGCAGGCGCGCATGTCTCGATCATTTGCCCCACCGGCAAGGGTTACGAGAGCCGCTTCGAAATTATCGAAGGCATCGAGATCCACCGCCACCCGCTGCCGCTGGAAGCCAAGGGCGCGATCGGCTTCCTCGCCGAATATGGCGCGGCTCTGTTCTGGGAGACGGTGCTGGCCTGGCGCATCCACAGGAAGCGCCGGATCGACGTAATCCAGGGCTGCAACCCGCCCGATCTGATCTTCCTTGTCGCCCTGCCGTTCAAGCTGTTTGGCGTGCGCTACATCTTCGATCATCACGACATCAATCCCGAGCTTTACGAAGCAAAATTCAACAAGCGCGGGTTCTTCTGGTGGCTGATGGTGCTGTTCGAGAAGCTGACCTTCAAGGCCGCAGATGTCTCGATCGCCACCAACCATTCCTACCGCACAATCGCAATCGAGCGCGGCGGCATGGCGCCTGAGCGCGTGCATGTCGTGCGCTCCGGCCCTGACCTCTCCAAGCTCAAGCGCGTCCCCCCGGTGGAGCGCTGGAAGAACGGCCGTGCGCACATGGTCGGCTATGTCGGCGTCATGGGCGAGCAGGAGGGGATCGATCTGCTGATCGACGCGGTCGAGCATCTGGTGCGCGTCATGCACCGCGAGGATATCCAGTTCGTCCTCGTCGGCGGCGGTCCGGCGCTGGCGGAATTGCAGGCGCTCACCCAGACGCGCGGTCTGTCGGATTTCATCACCTTCACCGGCCGCGCGCCCGATCAGGAATTGTTCGAGGTGCTCTCGACCATGGACCTCGGCGTCAACCCCGACCGGGTCAACGCGATGAACGACAAGTCGACCATGAACAAGATCATGGAATACATGAGCCCAATCGATCACCGATTATCCGCTGCGTAACCAGACCATACTTGCCTTTGGGGCGCTGGCCTTGCTGCTCCTTGCGCGAATTGCGGCTGATCAAAGGAGAGCAGGGCGATGATTGCGCGGCTCATCTGGTTTGCCGGAATGCTCGGATTGGCAGTGCTGACGACGCTCCTGCAGATCGACCGGCAGTCCGACCTTACGCCATCGCTGGCGTCGCTCGTCCCTGCGCCGCTGCGCAGCGAAGCTCAGGTACAGATCGCTGCCGGTGCGGTCGAGGGCACGGACAGTCAACGCGGTCTCGAGGAAGCGAGAAGGCTTGTCATGAAACGCCCGGTGCCGGCCGAGCACCTCACTCTGCTGGCAATGGCGCAGACCAAGGCCGGAGAACTTGAACAGGCCGGAGTGACAATCCAGATCGCCGGGCAAAGAGGCTGGCGCGAGCCGCTGGCGCAAGAAGCGGTGCTGCGGATTGCACTGCAAGCAGGTGACAAGGCCGAGGCCGCCCGCCGCTATGCCGCTCTTTTTCTGCGTTCAGCGACGCCGGACGATCTGCTGCGCGAACTTGGGCCCACCGTGCTCGACGAACCCGACGGCCCGGGTCAGAGCACACTGGTTGACATCATCAGCGGAACGGACCGCTGGAATGCCACCTTCCTGCGACGGGGTGCGCGGGTGATGCCAACTACGGCCTTCGCCGATATTGCTGCAGCCACGCTAAAACGTGGGGCGCGTTACGATTGCGCAGTGCTTGAACAGTCCATCAAGGAAGCGGAGCGAAGCGAGCCCGCCGCAGCGCAACGCTTGCGAGACGCTGCCATCGGTCTTTGCCCCAAGCTCAAATCATAACGGATAGTGCCAACCGGCTCACGTGGGCAGGCATTACTCCTTCGCCCTGACAAGCGCGGGATGTTCGAATGCGCTTGCATAAAGCAGGCTGGCTTCTCGCGTGAAGTGACTGTCGTCCACGATCAGAGGCGTTCCGCTCTTACCGAAATAGCGACATTGCGGAGCGCACTGAATACGCAGCAACGAGACATAGTCGGCCCCGGTCTCTGCGGCGATCCCGGCCATCTGGCGGTCGAGATCGGCTTGCGACAATGCCCGCAGCGACTCCGCTAGCGCAGTACCTTGCCCCCTCTCATGCGACAGCGCGAGCAAGCGCGGGACGAATTGCGACCATTGTGCTGGGGGGCCTACCAGCAGCACCGCCTGCCCCTTTTCCCGCATCGCCAGCAACAGGCTGCGCAGAGCCGGCATATCGCTGTCCTCCCACCGCGCGGCAAGAACAAGCAGATCCGATGGGCGTTGCGCCATGTAATCGTTTAGCGCCCAGCGCATCAACTTCGGGCAGAACGGATAGCGACTGACCGTATTGTACTCCAGCGCCGGACGACAACCGGCAGCCGTCACCTGGCTAACCGCGCTGCCGCGAAAACTATCATGCAGACCCGGCCAAAGGTTGGCGGCCTGACTGTCGCCAACTAGTAGGACATGGCTGCGACCATCCGCATCCTCCAGGCAGGTGCTTTCGTCAAATTGCTGACTGCGGTGATGGATGAAGCAGCGGCCCGAACGGAACAGATCATCCAGCGGCGCGTCGAGACCCGCAGCGATGCTCAGGCCGCGTTCGGAAAAACGTTGCGGCAATCCGGCTGTTTGCGTCAGCACCACTGCGACGCCCACCAGTCCGATCGTGGCCAAGCCACTCCCTAGTAGCAAGCGTCGCACCGCGACAGCAGGGCGCCGAAAGGGCTCCTCAATGAATTTCCAGCTGACCACGGCAAGGACAAGACTGACAAGAGCGGCCACGATCTGAAGCGCAGGATCAAGCGCGCCAGCGGGCAGGCCCAGCAACAGCAGGACAATCACGGGCCAGTGCCACAGGTAAAGCGAATAGGAGATTCTTCCGATGAAGCGGGCCGGTGCGGTCTCCAGAATCTGCCCCATCCATGATGTGCCGTGCGAACCGGCCGCAATGATCGCAGCAGCGCCGACACAGGGGATGGCGGCGCGCCAACCGGGAAAGGGGGTGCCGGTGTCGAAGGCAATCACGGCATAGAGGATCATGGCCACACCGGTAAACGCCAATGCCTCACGGACGGCTCGCATCCCGAGAAATGGCAATGGCACGATCGCCACCAAGACCCCCAGCAGGAACTCCCAAAGTCGTGGTGGCAGCATGTAGAAGCTTGTGACGGGATCAAGCATCAACGAAGCTGTAGCTGACGCCAAGCCCAGCACTCCAATCCCGAACCACAATCCCAGCCGCCCGAGCCTGATCAACCCAAGAACGATCAGGGGCAAAACAAGGTAGAACTGCCCCTCCACCCCGAGCGTCCACATATGCAGCAGGACTTCATGATCGCTTTCGGCGTAGGCACCGCGATTGATCCAGAAGTGGATATTGGCCGCAAACAGCGCCGAAAATCCGAGGCTCGTGCTGTAGCCCGCCAGTTCGCCCGGCAGCAGCAGTATAGCCGCGGCAAGGCTCACGACCGCAAGTATCGCGACCATCACCGGCACGATCCGGCGCACCCGGCGAACGAGGTAATCCGCCAACCGAAAATGGCCCGCGACCGCTTCGCGCACCACAATGCCGCCGATCAGAAAGCCGGAAATGACGAAGAAGACATCGACCCCGACAAAGCCGCCGCTCGCAGTGTCGATTCCGAGGTGGAACAGCAGCACCGCGATCACCGCTACTGCACGCAGGCCTTCTATGTCGGGCCTGTGATGGCGAACAGGCTCCGGCGCGCCCGCGAAGGTCATGCAGGTCTCAAAGCGTGCGGATGATGCCGGAGAAGTCAGTCTCGGCGTTGTCACTGACGAAGGCTTCATAGATCGCGCGGGCATGGTCGCCCAATTCCACCTTGGCGCCTGCCGCCTGCGCCGCTTCCATCGCCAGCTTTAGGTCCTTCAGCATCAGCCCGGCGGCGAACCCGCCCTGATAATCATTGTCTGCGGGGGTCTTCGGACCAACGCCAGGGACCGGGCAATAGGACGTCATCGACCAGTTCTGGCCGCTTGAGACGCTGGAAATGTCGTAGAACGTCTGCGGGTCGAGACCGAGCTTCTGCGCCATGGCAAAGGCCTCGCAGGTGCCGATCATGTGGATCGCCAGCAGCATATTGTTGCAGATCTTGGCCGCCTGCCCGTTGCCCGCCGCGCCCGCATGGATCACCGCCTTGCCCATGCATTCGAGGATAGGCCGGGCGCGGGCGAAGGCTTGGTCGCTGCCGCCGACCATGAAGGTCAGCGTGCCGCCCGCCGCCGCCGCGATCCCGCCAGACACGGGGGCATCGACCATCTGGTAGCCATGCGCCTCGGTCACCTCGATCACTTCGCGCGCGGTGGCAACGTCGATCGTCGAGCAATCGAGCAGGATCGCGCCTTCAGGCGCGTGGCCGATGACATCGTCCCAATAGACCCGTTTCACGATCTGGCCGTTGGGCAGCATCGAGACGACCGCTTCTGCACCCGCGCAGGCTTCCCTGGCGGTGGCGAAGGTGGTGCACCCCGCCTCGCGCGCGGCGGCAAGTGCGGGTTCGGAAAGGTCGAAAGCGCGGACTTCGTGTCCTGCCTTCACAAGGTTTGCGGCCATCCCACCGCCCATATTGCCGAGCCCGATAAAGGCGATTTTCATTCTGGCTTCCTCACTTCCCGACGAGACCATGTGCCAAGAGCTGCTGCGAGCAAGGCAAATGCAGAGCAAATCACGACGCGGTTCAAAAGCAGCTCCAAAAAATTGCTCCCGCCGAACGGAGGCAGGGGCTTGAGTGCCACACTTGTGATCAAGCCGACTGTCGTTCCCGCAAGGGTCGCAATCAAGACCTTTGGTCGACCGGTGCGCGCAAGAGTAGCCGCCACCACGGCTCCGAGCATAACGATGACGACGAACTCGACGATCACGGGCCTAGCGCCCCTTCCACTGCCCTTCGCGCTTCTCGATGAAGGCGGCCATTCCCTCGGCCTTGTCCTCGCTCGCAGTCAGGATCTGGAAGATCCGGCGCTCGACGATCAGGCCCTGATCGAGGGTCATTTCGAAAGCCGAGTTGACCATCTCCTTGTTGGCGATGGTCGCCATCGGCGGCATCGCGGCGATGGTCGCGGCAGTCTTGAGGCTTTCGGCGATCAGTTCCTCATGCGGCACCACGCGGGCCACCAGATTGCTGCGCTCCGCTTCTTCTGCGCCCATCATCCGCCCGGTGAGGCACATTTCCATCGACTTCGACTTGCCGATCGCCCGCGTCAGCCGCTGCGATCCGCCCATGCCGGGGGCCACGCCAAGCTTGATCTCGGGCTGGCCGAACTTTGCCTTGTCGGACGCGATGATGAAATCCGCCATCATCGCCAGCTCGCACCCGCCGCCCAGCGCGAAGCCGTTCACGGCGGCGATCCAGGGCTTCCTCGTCTTCTTGACGATCTCGGAGGTCCAGGGGGCGAAGAAATCGTCGAGATAGAAATCCGCCGCCGGTTTCTCGCTCATCTCCTTGATGTCGGCGCCCGCCGCGAAGGCCTTGTCGCCGCTGCCCGTCAGGATCGCGCAAAGCTGCGAGCCGTCCGCCTGATAGGCAGCAAAAGCCTCGATCAGCTCCGAAAGAACCTGCGAATTCAATGCATTCAGTGCCTGCGGACGGTTGATGGTGAGCAGCGTGACACCCTTCGTGCCGCGCGCATCCATTTCGACGGTGATGGTTTCGTAAGTCATAAGGGTTTCCATTCCTCATCGGCGGGCAGGGGCGCGAAGATGCTGTCGAGCAATTCCTCGCTCACCTCTTCGGGCGTGGCCGGGTCCCACTTGGGATCATTGGTCTTGTCGACGATCACCGCGCGCACGCCCTCGGCAAAATCCGGGCGGGTCAGCACGCGGCTGGCGATGCGGTATTCCATACGCATGTTGTCGGCGAAATCGGTCAGTTGCGCACTCTCGGCGAGCTGGCGAAGCGCAACCTTGCAGGTCTGGGGACTCTTGGTGCCGAGCGTGTCACGTTCCTTCATGGCCCAGTCGTCCCCCGCCTCGGCGGCGGCTTCAAGGCTGGCGAGAATGTCCTCGTAACGCTCGGAGGCGAAATGCTTGGCGATCTTGTCGGCATTGGCTTCGATCCGCGCCTTGGGCGGGGTGCCGACGGGTTCGCTGAGGATCCCTGAAATACGATCGGGATGGTCATGGATGCGCGCCTTGATATCCTCCAGCATCTCATGCGGCACGTAATGCGTCGCAAGCCCCGTCCAGAGGCACTCCGCCCCATCAAGCCGCGCCCCCGTCAGCGCGAGAAACTGCCCGAGCCTGCGTCCCAGCCGGGAGAGATACCAGCCGCCGCCAACATCGGGGAACAGGCCGATGCCGGTTTCGGGCATGGCAAAGCGGGTGTTCTCGGTTGCCACGCGATACTTCGCGGGCTGGCTGATGCCCACGCCGCCGCCCATCGTGATGCCATCCATGAAAGCCACGATCGGCTTGGCATAGGTGAACATCTGGTGGTTCAGCTGATATTCGTCGTGGAAGAACTTCCGACCGGACACGCCGCCATCATGCAGCGCCGAATTGCGCAGGAAGGCAATGTCGCCCCCGGCACAGAAGCCGCGCCCCTCGGCATGATCGAGGATCACCGCCTTGATGCTGTCGTCATTCGCCCATTCGGTCAGCGCCGCGCTCATCGCATGGCACATCTCCAGGGTCAGCGCATGCAGCGCCTTGGGCCGGTTGAGGCTGATATGGCCGATGGGGCCTTGAGTAGCGATCAGGACATCGTCGGTCATTTTATTCCCCTCGCGCGGCGCTCACTGGCGCAGAAGGTCCCGGCCCACGACCATACGCATGATCTGGTTGGTGCCTTCAAGGATCGAATGCACCCTGAGGTCACGCCAGAAGCGTTCGATCGGGTAGTCCTGCAAGTAGCCGTAGCCGCCGAACAATTGCAGCGCGCGGTCTACAATCGCGCTGCCGTTATCGGTCGCCAGCCGCTTGGCCATCGCGGAAAAGCGCGTCTTGTCGGGCGCGTTGTCGGTCACCTTCGCTGCTGCAAGGTAAAGCAGCGCGCGCGCCGCTTCGAGATCGGTTGCCATGTCGGCGAGCATGAACTGGGTGTTCTGGAACTCGGCCACCGCCTGGCCGAACTGCTTGCGATCCTTGGTGTACTGAATCGCTTCGTCGAGGCACCTTTGCGCCCCGCCCAGCGAGCAGGCGCCGATGTTGAGCCGTCCGCCATCCAGTCCCATCATCGCAATGCGGAAGCCCTCACCCTCGCCGCCGACGAGGTTCTCCACCGGCACACGCACGTCTTCGAGGATCAGCTGCGCGGTCGGCTGCGAATGCCAGCCGAGCTTCTTCTCGTTGGCGCCGAAGCTGACGCCGGGCATGTCCTTTTCGATCACCATGCAGGAAATGCCCTTCGGCCCGTCCTCACCGGTGCGGACCATCACGGTGTAAATCTCGTTCGCGCCCGCGCCGGAGATGAACTGCTTGGTGCCGTTGACGACGAAGTGATCGCCGTCCCGCCGCGCCGTGGTGCGCAGGGCGCTGGCGTCCGATCCGCTCGAAGGTTCGGTCAGGCAGTAGCTGGCGATCTTTTCCATGGTGACGAGATCGGGGAGATACTTGGCCTTCACCGCCTCTCCGCCAAAACGGTCGATCATCCAGGCGGCCATGTTGTGGATCGAGATGAAGGCGCTGGTGGAAGGGCAGCCATAGGCCATCGCTTCCATGATCAGCGCCGCCTCAAGGCGGCCCAGCCCGATCCCGCCTGATTGTTCCGAGACATAGATCGCGCCGAAGCCCAGCTCGGCGCTTTCCTTGATGATGTCGCGCGGGAAGATGTGCCTTTCGTCCCACTCGGCAGCGTTGGGGGTGATGCGGTCGGCGGTGAAACGCTGCGCGACCTCGCGGATCGCCAGTTGATCGTCGGTGAGTTGGAATTGTCCGTGCATAGCCAAGGCCTCTAACCGGGTTGGCGGGGTTAGAAAAGGCTGGCGCACACGGCGGGCTTGCGGTTTTTTGCTAGGCGAGGGCGGATTGGTGCAACCCATCCGGCCTCGGCATGCGTAAACCATGACATGCCCAGCGCCCCGCCCCGCCTGATTCTCGTCTACAACGCCGACAGCGGCTGGCAGAACGCGGTCAAGGACGCGGCGTGGAAGGTGGTTCGGCCAGCGACTTACCCCTGCTCGCTATGCGCGCTGACCTATGGCTGGGTGGCGATGCATGGGCGCTGGCGGCGGTTTCTGGATGGGTTGGCGATGGCCAAGGTGTTCCACCACAAGGATGATTTCGCAGCGGCCTTTCCGCAGATGGAGGTCGCTCTGCCGGCGATCCTGCTGGCCGAAGCTGGCGGAGCGCCGCGTGTCCTGGTGAGCGCGGCGGAGCTTGACGCGCTGGCCGATCTCCACGCCCTGATCGCGTTGGTCGAGGCGCGATTGGCAGGGCCTCAGTAAACGACCATCGGGGCAAGTTCGAAACGGCAGTCGTCGAGCTTGCCCACTTCCAACGCCTTGGCAAAGGCTTCGGCTGACGGGGCAAGACGGCGGATCAGGATCACGCCCTTGGTGGTCGGCGAATAGACCACGAAATCGCGGCCAAAGCGCCCGGGATCACCCGTCCTGAATGCAGTCACAGGCCCGTTCTCGCCCACTCCCGGTTGCAGGCCTACGCTGACCGATTTGCCCGTCCCCCGGATTGTGGCGAAGTTGTTGGTGCTGGCATCGAAGAACGAGAGCGATTGATAGTCGTCCCACCGGGCCATCGTCACCTCAAGCCGGGGCGCACCGCTGCCGCCCCCTTCGGGCGTGGTCAGGTCATAGCGGCACAGCGCGTAATACAGATCGGGCGACGATCGCACCACCTGCTGGCTCTGCGGCGTTACCCGTTCGGGCGTGGTGAAGGCATGGAGCGCCACGCCGCGCGCCGCCAGCGCGTCCATCGCGCGGGCCATGATGAACGAGGGGGCGAAATATAGTGTCAGTGCATGACCTGCAACAGCGCAGGCCATCAGTACAGCGAGCGGGCCGATCCAGCGCTTCATCCGCCATCCTCCCCTTCACAGCCCAGCCGGGTAACCGACGGCGGTTCGAGCACCGCCGCCGGATCGGCAAGCAGCGCGGGTTCGGGCATGTAAAGCCGCAGAGTCAGATCGAAGGTTCCAGCGTTGCGGCTGGAAATCCAGTGCGCAGCATCGGCGGGTCGTTCGGAAGCAATCACGGCCTGCCATGCCCCGGGACCGGTCCGGCCCGCATCGATGCTGAGCGCGCCGTCGGTATTGCCTGGCAACATGCTGCGCGCATCATAAAGCGTGACTGACCACCACCCGGCCGGAATAGAGCCGCCCCCGATGCGATAGCGGCAAGCCTCACGCAAGGGTTGCCCGTCATCATCGACGAAGCGAGTGAAGTAGACGGCCTCGGTCTTGGCCAGTGCCAGCAGGCCATGGCGGGCAACGCGGGCGCGGGTATAGGGATCGGCAGCTTCGGAACCGACTGCGAAATCGCTGCGCCAGCCCGCCACATCGACGTTCCCGAAAGCAAGACTGCGCCCTTCAGGCCATAGGCCCGCCATCCACAGGGAGCTAGCGAGCCCGAGCGAGAGGCCCATGACGGCAGCGACAAAATAGACGAGTGTGCGCCGCATCAGCCGCGGATCACCGCTTCGGCCTCGATCTCCACCCGCCATTCAGGCCGGGCCAGCCACGCGACCCCGGCCATGGTAGAAGCCGGACGGCCGGCGCCGAAGAACCGGGCATGAACCGCGCCAACCGCATCCTGATCGGCAGGGTCGGTCAACAGCATCCGGGTGCGCACCAAATCGGCTGCGCTGCCGCCCAATTCCTCGATTGCCGCGATGATGATCGCGCAGCACCGTTCGGCCTGCTCCCCGGCGCCGCCCGGCGTGGTCGAACCATCAGGCTCGATCGGGCCGGTGCCAGCAACGATGATCCGCTGGCCCACTCTGATCGCGCGGGCAAAACCGAAAGCTGCCTCGTACGGTGAACCCGAGGTCGCCCTGTGTCGTTCACTCATCCGCAGGTAATCTCGGCGATCATCATAGCCTCATCATAGCGGACGTTCACGCGATCCTGCCGGTAATCCATTGTCCAGGCGGCGTTCGGCGGGCCCCAGCGCAGGGTGCGCGCCCCGCTTTCCCGAAGGATTGCGACACCGATCGTCTGCGTCGCTTGCTGGCCGATATGACTGCGGGCCGCATCGGCATTGCAGAGCATCACACCGCTCTCTCCGGGCGTGGCGCCCGGATCAGGTGCGGTCTCAACGGCGGCCGTGACACAACTGGCAAGGCCCAAGGACGCCAGCATCACTGCGATTGTTTTCATGCCATCCCCTCGCAATTGTGCGTGGGGAAGCTATCAGCCACGGCACGGAATGAGAAGCATCAACCGCGCCTTCAAGCTGCCCTTGCAGCCTTTGCGCTCAAGCCGGATGCTGCAGCACGCTGCGCCAGTTCATCAGCCGGCAGCGGGCGGCTGACGAAATAGCCCTGCGCATAATCGCAGCCGATACGCCGCAGGAAGGCGAGACATTCGGCCTCCTCGATCCCTTCGGCAACAACCTTGAGACCAAGCTCGTGCGCCAGTTGCACAGTCGAGCGCACCAGCATCGCATCGCCCTTGTCTACGTGGGCATTGCTGACGAACATCCGGTCAATCTTCAACTCGGACAGCGGCAATAGCTTGAGGTAGTTCATGGCCGATTGTCCGGTGCCGTAATCGTCCATAGAGATGCGAATACCCGCAGCCCGGAACCGTTCGAGACTGGCGATGGCCTGATTCACGTCCTCGAAATTCGCGCTTTCGGTCACTTCGAAGGTCAACAGATGGGCCGGAACATCGGCCCGCGCCACCAAGGCCAAAGCGCGGCTGGCGAAACGGTCAGAGCTCAGGAGCGTGGCCGAAATGTTCACCGCAGCGCTGATCACAAGCCCGTTGTCGCTCCATAGCCGCATGTCCTCTAGCGCACGGGCAAGAACACCAATCGTCAAGTCGTCGATCCGTCCGGCTTCCTCGATCAGCGGGATAAAGCTGTCGGGCGGCAAGGGGCCGCGCACCGGATGATGCCAACGCACCAGCGCCTCGACGGCATCGATCCGATCATTCGCAAGATTGAGCTTAGGCTGATAGACGACACCAATATGTCCTTCGCGAAGGGCATCGTCGAGCTCCCCCAGCAGCGAAAACTGCGCTGAGGCGAGTTCGCCTTCGCCCGCTTCGTGCAGACGCCAGGGCTTACCCGACCGCTTGGCGAGGCTGGCAGCGTGCACGGCATTCGCGGCAGCATCCACACCGCCGGCAGACGCAACCCCAAAAGTGAGCGAAATGCCGAGCCTGCGCCCTGCGATTTCGAAGGGGCTGCGCATCACCGCCCTGAGGCCCGCCAACAAGGGTTCGAGTTCATCCAGCCCCAGCGCTGTCGACCACACCAGCGTCCGCGGGTCGACACGATAGACGGTCATGGCATTGCCCGTCACCTGTAGCCGGTCGACCAAGCGGCGCATCAGGTCGCCGCGATGCGCCTGATCGACCGCGAGGTTGAGAGCATCGAAATCGTCAATCTGGGCGGCAACGAAATGCCGGTGTTCCGGAGTAGGGTCCCACTCTTCGAGCGCGAGCTTGTTGGGCAAGCCGCTTTCCTCGTCGATCCGGCGCCTGTGTTCGGCCGCACGATAGGTGAGCACAACGAGGCGCAACATCGCCATCATCGCCAGCAGCGCCAGCGCCGGCATGATCTGGAACCACATGTCGGCATAAAAACGCGCGATCATCATGACGATCATCACGCCCCCGGCCGCAAGCCCAAACCGCAGCACGACCTGCCCACGCTGACCCGCCGCGCCAATCACGAGCGCCAATAGCGTCGCAATGATCAGCGGGACTTGCCAGCCGCCATGGATAGGCACCCCATCCATCAAGGTCTCGGCGGCCAATGCCTGCACCACAACGCCGGGGATCACGCCATGGCCCGGCACCGGATAGCGATCGCCCAGTTCGACCGCAGTCGCACCCACGATTACGTCCTTGCCCTTGAGGCTTCCGGGCGGGATGACGCCGTTCTCGATGGCGATAAAGCTGTGACGCGGGATCGAAGCGGGATCGATCGCGTAGTCGACCTGAAAACTATCGCCGACCGCGCCCGATTGCCCCGAGACGAAAGCCGCAAGCGAGGGGCGGGGCGTGCCATCAGTCCGCGTACCGAGCGGGAGCTGCCGCAAGAACCCGTCCGGATCGGGAATGACCGATACTGAGGCCAGATGCGCATGTTCCCGCAAGGGTGCGATCGGGAGAGAGTCAAGCTGACGAACGTCGCGAGACCCGGCGTTCTGATGAAAGGTCGCAAGCGCCACCGGCGCACGCATCGCACCGATCGCCTTGGCAAAGGCCGCATCGCCCGCACTGTCGGCCCTGCTCGAAAAGTCGACGTCGAAACTGACCGAACGTACCCCAGCCATGTCAAGCTGGGCGATCATCCGGGCATAGTGATCGCGCGGCCAAGGCCAGCGCTGGATCGCCGCCATACTGGCAGCATCCATCTCGACTATATGCACCTGCCCGCTGGCGGGTCGGCTGAAGAGGCTGAAAGACAACTCTTCAAACCGGCTATCGGCAGCGCGGAAGCCACCCGTGCTGGCCGCGATGACGACCAGCAGCACGAGCGCACCGAGCATGATGAGCCTGACGCGAAGGCCGTCGGCCATCAACGAGGCCGCCGCAACCGCGGAGGAGGCGCGTGGGGACTTCACGCGGACTGACCGTGGTGCCTCAATGCGGATAGGCGGCCGGATAGCCGCTCACACCGGCGACACCCGGATCATAGCTGGCAGCGGGAACCGCAGCGCCTTCGTCGAGGCGAATGCGAATTTCGATGCCGGGGCCTCGGCGTCCGTTGCCGTTACCATTGCCATTGCCATTGCCGTTGCCGTTGCCGTTGCCGGGGTCACGGTCACCATCATTGCCATTACCGTTGCCAGGGCCACGGTCACCGCCATTGCCGTTGCCATTCCCAGGGCCACGGTCTCCATCATTCCCGCCGCCATTGCCGGGGCCGCGGTCGCCTTCGTTACCGTTGCCGTTACCGTTTCCGTTGCCGGGATCGCGGTCACCGCCGTTGCCGTTACCGTTGCCGGGGCCGCGGTCGCCGTCGTTGCCGCTGCCGTTCCCGTTGCCGTTCCCGTTGCCGGGGCCGCGATCGTCGTCATCGTCATCGCCATCGCCATCGCCATCGCCATCGCCGCCATTACGATCATCATCGTCGCGGTCGTCATCATCGTCGCGGTCATAATCATCATCGTCACCGCGACTTTCGGCAGGGCCATTTCCTCCTTCTCGGGCGTCGGCGTCGTTGCCTCTGCCATTGCCATTGCCATTCCCGTTGCCGTTGCCAGGGTCGTTGGGGCCAGCGCCGCGGGTTTCCTCGGCAAATGCGGGGCGGTTACCGCGTGCAGTGTTGTCGGCAGCAACGCTAGCGACCAGGACCGCCACCTCGCCCGAGGCAAAGCCGCGCGAATATTCCCTGAGATCGCCGGGTGTGCTGGTGATGGCCTGTTCGATGCGCGCCGGTGCTTCGCCTTGCTGCGCTGCGGGCTGATAAGAGGAGGCCGCTGCGGCCGGGGCAGCAGGACTGTCGGCAGAAGGTTGGGCGGCTTGCGGCTGGGAACCTCGCGCGGGCGAATCGAGCACACGCCGGCCCTCGCCTTCGATCACCATGCGCAGCGGATCGCCTGCCGCGATCATCGCCACGGCGCCCGGAAGGATCAACTCACGCGCTCCGCCGTCGCGGGTCGAAGTCTCGACCGCGCCTTCGGTGACTTGCAGACTGGCGCCTTCATTGCTTACCGAGACAACGAAGGTCGTGCCTTTTACCACGGCCGCCAAGTAGGGCGTCTCGACCCCGAAATGCGGATTTGGCTGCTTGCCGATATTGAACAGCGCGCTGCCATAATCCTGCAGAATCTGGATCACACCCTTCTGGCGAGAGGCTTCGGGAATGCGCAGCTGTGCGTTCTGGCGCAGCGTCACGAATTCCCGGCCCCGCACCAGCACCGCCGATGATCGCGCTTCGGTGCGAATGGTTGCGCCCGCCACCAGCTCGGCGCCAGCCTTACCCGGACGTTGGCCGCGACTGTCGATGACTACGACGACGCCCTTGGCTTCGCTGATGGTCCAGGCCGTGCCCTGGGCGAGCGCGGGGGTACCGCTTTAAAGCAGCAGGGCGAGGGGCATGAAGAGGCGCAAAAACGTTTGCATAGGTGTCTCCGTCCCTGCCCGTTACCTAACGAACACCGGAGATCCCGTTCACATGGCTGGTTAACAGCACGTTTAGCTGACTTTCCGTTAACCTTTCAGATGTAGGCAAATCGCACTCAAGCTTGCGGAGGGTGCGTGCCGATCTCACGGCAGATTAACGCGTGTGCGATCACAGTCTTGCTGCTCGCCAGTGATCAACTGGCGGCGCAGGATGCGCTCGACCGCACCAACCCTGCCCAGCAGTTCAGCCGCGAGGAAGAACAGGCAAAGGCTGATATTGCCATCAGGATTGAGGTTCTGCCGGTGCTTGACGCGCAGCTTGCTGATCGCGGCAATGATGCGCTTGATGTCGGAGCGATCGTGATCGATGGGCTGAAGGTGCTCGACCGAGCAACCTTTGCCGCGACGATCGAGCCTTTTGCCGGACGCCCGCTCGACCGCGCCGAACTGGCCCGGCTGACCGATGCCATCGCCGCCCGTGCGCGAGAAGAAGGGTATATCCTCGCCACCGCATGGATCCCGCAACAAACGCTTGTCGGGGGGACGCTGCGGGTGCGCATCGATGAAGGCATCATTGATGCGGTGCGAATTGAAGGCAGCGATGATCCCGCCATCCGCCAACAGCTTGAACGACTGGCCAATGGCCGCCCGGTGACACTTGCCGCGCTGGAGCGTGAAGTGCTGTTGGCAGACGATCTGCCCGGCGTCTGGATCGGCGCCACCCGGTTCGAACGCGAAGGCGAACGCCGCATCCTTGTGGTCAAGGCACAGCGCGAGGATTTTGGCGGCGCGGCGCTGGTCGCCACCGACGGCACCAGACCGATCGGCCCGGTCAGGGCGCGGATCGATCTCGATGCCAACGGCCTGATCTCGCCACGCGACCGGGTTGACCTCAGCTTTTCCTCCACCCCGCTCGACCCGGACGAACTGGCCTTCTTCAGCGCGCGCTACAACGTGATTGTCAACAGCGCCGGCACCAGCGTCGGCGCGTTCGGGACCTATTCGCGCACCGAGCCTGGTGCCTACCTCGCGGATCGCGAACTTCGCGGCAATGCATGGCAGGGCGGCGTCCGTCTGCGCCACCCGCTGCTGCGCGGTCAGCAACGCAGCCTGTGGCTGGAAGCCAGCGGCGAGGTGCAGGATCTCAGGCAGGACAGCTTTGGCCAGCTTGCCCGGGCCGACCGGATCGCGCTCGCCCGGCTGGGCTTCTACGGGTTTGGCCCGCTGGCAGGCGGGAGGCTGCAGGGCCGTGCAACCCTAAGCCAGGGATTGGATATTCTCGGCGCGACTGGCAATGCGGATCCGCTGGCCTCGCGGCTCGATGCGCAGCCGGATTTCACCACTCTCGGCTGGTGGCTCAACTGGCGGCGCGGGATCATGCCGCGCGTCAGCCTGTCGCTCGCTTCCAGCGGCCAGCTTTCCACAGCGCCGCTGCTGATCGGTGAGAGCTTTGCGCTGGGCGGCAATGCCTTCCTGCGCGGGTACGATTTTGCGCAGCGGGTCGGCGATGAAGGCGTCGCAGGCTCGGCAGAGATCAGATATGACTGGCCCAAGGCGCTCGGTACGGTGCGCCATCTCCAGCTTTACGCCTTTGCCGATGCCGGCACCGTCTCGAACATTTCAGACGGGCTCGGCAGCGGCACACTGGCCTCCAGCGGTGCAGGCCTGCGGACAGACATTACCCGCGATCTCGATCTCGATTTCGAAGTGGCAGTGCCGCTGACCGAGGAACGCTACGATACCGGCGACAACTCCCCGCGCCTCAACCTCCGGGTAACTCAGTCGTTCTGAACCCGCCTCAGAGCTTGTGCCTGTCGAGCTCGTCGCCGCTGACAGTCACCACATGCAGCAAGTTGGTTGCCCCCGGCGTGCCGAACGGCACCCCGGCTAGCACGATCAGCTTGGCTCCGCCCTGCGAAAAGCCGTGACGCAGCGCCATGCGCTTGCCCTTACCGATCATTTCCTCAAAGCTGCCGATATCCTTGGTCGCCACCGCGTGTGCGCCCCACAGCAGGCCCATGCGGCGCGCAGTGCGCATCGATGGGGTAAGCACCAGCATCGGCGTGCCGGGCCGCTCGCGCGCCACGCGACGCGCGGTGGAGCCGCTGGAGGTGAACACGGTGATAGCACTGATCGGCACGGTGTCGGCAATGGTCATGCAGGCGTGCGCCAATGCGTCCGAGGTCGTCGCATCGGGCGGCGTGTCGAGAAAACGCACACGCTCCTTGTAACCTTCATCACACTCGACCTGCACCGCGATGCGGTCCATCATCGCTACCGATTCCTCGGGCCAGGCGCCTGCTGCGCTTTCAGCCGAAAGCATCACCGCATCAGCCCCGTCATAGACCGCGTTGGCGACATCTGACACCTCGGCGCGGGTCGGGGTGGGCGCCTCGATCATCGATTCGAGCATCTGGGTCGCCACGATCACCGGCTTGCCCGCACGCCGCGCGACATTGACGATCTTCTTCTGCAGCGGCGGCACCTCGAAGGGTTCGAGCTCGACACCCAGATCGCCGCGCGCAACCATGATGCCATCGGCCAGTTCGATGATTTCATCGAGCCGGTGGACGGCTTGCGGCTTCTCGATCTTGGCGCAGATTGCAGTGCCATGGGTCCCGATCAGCTTGCGCGCCTCGGCGATATCTTCAGGCCGCTGCACGAAGCTCAAGGCAATCCAGTCCGCCCCGTGCTCGGTGGCGAAGGCAAGGTCGCGGCGATCCTTCTCCGTCAGCGCCGGGATCGGAACTTCGGCGTCAGGCACGTTGACGCCCTTGCGGTCGGAGATCACCCCGCCGACTTCGGCGCTGCACAGGATGCGGCTCTCATCCGCTTCGAGCACCTTAAGCCGGATCTTGCCGTCATTGATCAGCAGCCGCTGGCCGCGCTCCATGATCCCGAACAGTTCGGGATGCGGCAGGCATACGCGGTTTTCGTCACCCGGAGTTTCGTCGCGGTCGAGCGTGAAGTGGCCCGAATGGCGGATCACCGCCTGCCCGTCGCGGAACGTGCCGACGCGCAGCTTGGGGCCCTGAAGATCGGCGAGGATCGCGATGGGCCGCGCAAACTGCTTTTCCAGCGCCCGGATCGCGGCAATCACCGGCTCGTGATCGGCGTGGCTGCCATGGCTCATGTTGAGGCGGAAGGCGTCCGCACCTGCCCGCACAAGCTTCTCGAGCATTTCGGGCGATCGGCTCGCAGGGCCGATGGTGGCGAGAATCTTGACCTTGCGGCCGCGCGGGTCGATCCGTGACTGATCGCGTCGTGACATTTTTGGTGATCCCTAGTTAGGGTCGCCTATGGCACACCCGTTTTTCAACTCAAGGAAAAGCCGCGATGAATAGCAATGCCGATCCGCTCGACACCCTCGGGGATGCCGAGGCCGCTGCCGCCTTCCGTCGGCTGGTGCGCCACCTGCGCCACCGCCACGATGCCCAGAATATCGAACTGATGGGGCTGGCGGGCTTCTGCCGCAACTGCCTCGCCGACTGGATTCGCGAGGCAGGCTACCCCGGCGACAAGGAAGCGGCGCGCGAGGTCATCCACGGGATGCCGAGCGCCGAATGGAAGGCGACCCGCCAGACCGCCGCCACGCCGGAACAACTGGCGCGGATGGAAGCCAGCATCGCGAAGAACGCACAGGAATAATTCGCGCGGGCGGTTCAATCGGCGCGGCGGGCTGGCTATCGCCTCCCCAACCGATTCTCATGACCGATGGAGACCCACATGGCCGACGCCACCGACGACCGCCTGCGCCTGCTGATTGAGCGTATCGAGCGCCTCGAAGAAGAAAAGAAGGGCATCGCCGACGACATCCGCGATGTTTACATGGAAGCCAAGGCGGTGGGCTATGACCCCAAGATCATGCGCCAGATCGTGCGCCTCCGGAAGATGAAGCCCGACGATCGCAGCGAACAGGACATGCTGCTGGAAACCTACAAGAACGCGCTCGGCATGGCGTGATATCGCGCGTGCGCCGGCGTCATTGAACTTTCTTCAGGCTGTCTTATCTCAGTAAGACGGCTTGAAGGAGAGAAGGCATGACATCCCCTTGGAAAGACGCACGCAGCGTGATCGTCACCACCACCCCGACAATCGAAGGCCACCCGATCCAGCAGTATTGCGGCATCGTCACGGGCGAGGTGATTGTCGGTGCCAACATCTTCCGCGACCTCTTTGCCAATATCCGCGACATCGTCGGCGGGCGTTCGGGCAGTTACGAGCGCATCCTTGCCGACGCGCGCAAGCAGGCGATCGAGGAATTGCAGGCCGAGGCCGCCGCGCTGGGTGGCAATGCCGTGGTCGGGATCGATCTCGATTACGAGGTCATCGGCGCCAATGGCTCGATGCTGATGGTCAGCGCAAGCGGCACGGCAGTGAAGATCTGAACGCGTCTCACCACCACCCGTAATCGCTGGCGAAGAACACCGCGTTATAGGCCGCATGATGTGCCATGGCCGCGCCCAACCCCAGGCGGGTACGGGTATAGGCAAGCAGCAACCCGCCGATGGTCTGGGGCAGCACCACCAGCACGCCCAGCGGGTGAGTCAGCGGCTCGTAATTGCCGAGATGGATGACGCCGAACAGCAGGGTTGATCCCCACACGAACCAGTGAAAGTGGCGGGTGAACCATGCTGGAACGTCAGTGTCGCGGTGGCGGGTGTAGCTCCAGTGGACAAGACCGGCAAAGGCTGTCGCCACGCCGGTCAACCCGAAAATCTGCGCCAGATCAGGCTCCGCATAGAAGCTCACCATGAAGCACGCCAGCGCTGCAATCCCGTAGAACGCAAACCGCAGCGCAGCGATGCGCCCCGTCAACCAGCCGCGGAACAGCAGTTCCTCAAGCACGGGGGCCAGCACCAGGCCGGTGAACAGTTCTTCCGCAAGCGAGATGTCCTGCTCGATCAGCTCAGGCAGCAAGCCGACGGCCTCGTCCCATGTGCCGGTCAGCCACACGATCAGTTCGCCCAGCAGCAGATCGAGCACGAAGACCACAGCAAGTGCCAGCGCCGCTGCCCGCCCCCACGCCAGCGGCTGCGTGGCAAATGTCGGGCGCAGTGCAAAACGGCCCACATCCTCCAGTCTTGCGCGCCAGCCCATTTCCTCTGCCACGCGCAAGCTTGCATCGCGCGCCGCTGCCGGAGTAAGGGCCGCGCTCACATTTCCATCATTTTCGGTGAAGTCGTCCAATGGCAGGCCATTCCAAGTTCAAGAACATCATGCACCGCAAGGGTGCGCAGGACAAGAAACGCGCGGCGATGTTCTCCAAGCTTTCCCGCGAGATCACCGTGGCGGCCAAGCTGGGTATGCCTGATCCCGACATGAACCCGCGCCTGCGCCTCGCAGTCAACGCGGCCAAGGCGCAGTCGATGCCCAAGGACAACATCCAGCGCGCCATCGACAAGGCCTCGCAGGCCGGCGGCGAGGATTATATCGAGATCCGCTACGAAGGTTATGGCCCGGGTGGCGTGGCGCTGATCGTCGAGGCGCTGACCGACAACCGCAACCGCACCGCCACCAACGTGCGCACCGCCTTCAGCAAGAACGGCGGCAACCTCGGCAGCGAAGGCTCGGTGAGCCACGGCTTCGAACGGCGCGGGCTGATCGAATACAAGGCCGAGGTCGGCGACGAGGAAAAGGTCCTCGAAGCCGCGATCGAGGCGGGCGCGGATGATGTCGAAAGCTCCGAAGATGGCCACACCATCTGGACCGCCGCCGAAGATCTGCACGGCGTGGCGGGCGAGCTGGAAAAGGTGCTCGGCCCGGCGGACAATGTGAAACTGGCATGGAAGCCGGTGCTGACCGTGGAAGCCGACGAAGCCACCGCCGCCACGCTGATGAAGCTGATCGACACGCTGGAGGACGACGACGATGTCCAGACCGTGTGGGGCAATTACGAAATCTCCGACGCGGTGATGGAGAAGCTGGGCTGATCATCCTCGGCCTTGACCCGTCGCTGTCGTCCACCGGCTGGGGCGTGATCCGGGCTGAGGGCGCGCGGATCAGCCATGTGGCGAACGGGCAGATCAAGACCGACCCGCAAGCCCCCATGGCCGCGCGGCTGGCGGCGCTTCAGGCAGGGCTGGCGACGGTGATCGCCGCCCACGCGCCCACCCGTGCGGCGGCGGAGGAGATCTTCGTCAACAAGAACCCGCAATCCACCCTGAAACTGGCGCAGGCGCGCGGGAGCGTGCTGGCGGCTTGCGGGACGGCGGGGCTGACGGTCAACGAACACGCCGCCCGCCTCGTCAAGAAGGCGGTCACGGGCACGGGCGGAGCCGAGAAAGCGCAGGTCGCGGCGATGGTGAAGGTGCTGCTGCCTGGCGTTCAGATCGCGGGAAGCGATGCCGCCGATGCGCTCGCCGTAGCGATTGCCGACGCGCATCTTTCGCCGCGCTCTTGACCCTCGCCCGCGCCATTGCGAGGAGCGCAAGGCACGCAGCAATGACGAGACAGGCATGACGATCCACCTCTACGGCATCCCCAACTGCGACACAGTGAAGAAGGCCCGCGTGTGGCTCGACGCACAGGGCCAAGCTTACACCTTCCACGATTACAAGAAGGAAGGCGCCGACCCGGATCGCATCGCCGGATGGATCGCCGCCGCCGGGCTGGACGTGGTCGTCAACCGCAAGGGCACCACCTTCCGCGCGCTGTCGGACGAGGACAAGGCCCGCGCTGCCGATGCGGCCACCGCGCCTGCCCTGCTCGCTGCCAACCCCTCGGTCATCAAACGACCGATCGTGGAGCACGATGGCGGCCTGCTGGTGGGGTTCAAGGCGGACGACTGGGCCGCCGCGCTCGGTTGACCCGCGCACCTCTGCCCCCATGAACCCGCTGGAGATCATCGCCGTCGCGCTCGGGCTGGCCAATATCGGCCTGCTCGTGCGGCGGAGCATCTGGAACTACCCCTTCGGCATGGCGATGGTGGCGCTCTACCTCGTCATCTTCTGGGATGCCCGGCTGTATGGCGAGGCGGGGTTGCAGGTGTTCTTCTTCGTGGTGCAGGGCTGGGGCTGGTGGCTGTGGGCGCGCGCTGGGGGCCTGGCGCAGATGGTCGCGGTCGACTGGATGGGCTGGCCTGCGCGCATCACCGCGCTGGCGCTGGTGGCAGGATCGAGCATCGGGATTGGCTGGGCGATGGCGACTTTCACCGATGCCGCCTTGCCCTATGCCGATGCGACGATCGCCGGAGCGAGCGTCGTCGCGCAGGTGCTGCTGGCGCTGCGCCGGGTCGAGAATTGGGCGCTGTGGATCGCCATCGATGTGCTGTCGGTGGGGGTCTATGTGAACCGCGAGCTTTACCTCACGGCGGGGCTGTATGTGGTGTTCCTCGGCTTTGCCACCGCCGGCCTGATCGCCTGGGCGCGCGCCGCCCGGAGCGGCGAGGCGGTGGAAGCATGACGAAACGCGGCTTCCTGCTCGGCAAGTTCATGCCCCCGCACGCCGGGCATATGGCGCTGATTCGCGCGGCGCGGGCGCTGGTGGATGAGTTGACCGTGCTGGTGTGCTGGCTGCCCGATGACCCCATTCCCGGCGAGGTGCGGCTGGCGTGGATGCGCGAACTCGCGCCCGATTGCCGGGTGGTGGGTCATGGCGAGGTGGTGCCGCAAGCACCGGAGGACAGCGCCGATTTCTGGCCCGTCTGGCGCGGCATCGTTGCCGCTGCTCATCCCGAACCCATCGACTACCTGTTCGCAGGCGAGGCCTATGGCGCTGAGCTGGCGCGGCAGGCGGGCGGCTTCTTCGTGCCGCTCGGCGGGCGGGTGCTGGGCCTTGGCGATGATCCGGTTGCGGGGCTTTCGGCCAGCGCGGTGCGCGCCGGTCCGGAGGCGCACTGGACCTACCTCCCCGCCCCCGTCCGCCTGCATTACCGCCGTACCATCTGCCTGCACGGGGCCGAGAGCGTCGGCAAGACCACCCTCGCCGCGCTGCTGGCGCAAGCCACCGGCGCAACGATCGTGGGCGAGTATGGCCGTAGCCATTGCGAGGCGCACAAGGCACCGCTGACGATGGACGATCTGCTTCTGATCGGTCGCGCGCAGCAGGCGATGATCGCTGCCACTGCCGAATGGGCCGGGCCGCTCCTGATCGCCGATACCGACGCGCTGATGACTGCAGCGTGGTGCGAAATGCTGCTGGGGGAACGCCCGCAGGAACTGATGCAGGCCCCAAAAGCCGATATCTACCTGCTGCTCGAACCCGATCTCCCGTGGATCGACGACGGTACCCGTTTCTTCAGCGACCCGGCCGACCGTCACAGGTTTGCAAGGATCGTGGAGCAGGTGCTGGAAGACGCCGGAGTGCCTTTCGTGCGGATTTCCGGCCATGGCGAAGAAAGGCTTGCCGCCGCGCGCACCGCAATAGGAGCGATAGATGCTTAAACTCCGCCCGATCCTTGCCGCTTTGCTGCTGGCGGCAACCCCTGCGGCAGCACAGGAGAGCGAGATGTTGATTATCGCGCACCGCGGCGCGAGCGCCGAACGGCCCGAGCACACGCTCGCATCCTACGAGCGCGCGATCGATCAGGGCGCGGATTACATCGAGCCCGATCTGGTCGCCACGAAAGACCTCGTGCTGGTCTCGCGACACGAGAATGAACTGTCCGGCACAACCGATGTCGCCACCCGCGAGGAATTCGAAGACAGGCGGCGCGAAAAGACCATCGACGGTCAGCGGGTCGCGGGCTGGTTCGCGGAGGACTTCACCTTGGCCGAACTGCGGACGTTGCGGGCGAAAGAGCGCATCCCCTCACTGCGCCCCACCAATGCGCGGTTTGACGGGCTGTATCAGGTGCCGACCCTCGCCGAGATCGTGAAGCTGGTGCGTGCCAAGGAAGCCGCGACAGGAAGGCGCATCGGGCTTTACCCGGAGCTCAAGCACCCGGAGTTTCTGCTTCAGGATGCTGGGATCGACATGGTCGACCTCTTGCTGCGCGAGTTTCGTCAGCTCGGAATCACACCGGATGATCCCGTGTTTATCCAGAGCTTCGAAGTCGGCCCGCTCCAGCGCCTCAAGACACGCGGTGGCGGGTTCCGGCTGGTGCAGCTGATCGCGCCTATCGGCGGGCCGGCGGATGAACCAGCGATGCGCTATGCCGAAATGGTGACGCCCACGGGGCTGGCCGAGGTGGCGAAATATGCCGACGTGGTGGGGGCGCACATCGCCCTCATCCTTGCCCCCGATGGCACGCTGACCCCGCTGGTTGCCGATGCGAAGGCGGCAGGGCTGGCAGTGCATGCATGGACGGTACGGCCGGAGAACGAGTTTCTGCCGCCGATGCTGCGAACGGGCGAAGATCCCAAGGGCAAGGGCTGCGGCGATGTGAGGCTGGCGGAACTGCTCAAGGCGGCAGGGGTTGCAGGGGTGTTCACCGACGGGCCGCTGAAGCTCCGGAGCTGCCCTTAGGCCAGCCGCGCCGACAGAATATAGTTCAGCGCCATGTCGTCCGACAGGTGCAGCCCTTTGCCCGGCCGCCATGCGATGCCGCGCTTGGCCGTCACGGTCAGGCCGACCTCGGTCAGCAAGCCTTCCAGCTCTTCGGGGGTGATGAAGTCCTCCCAATGGTGTGTGCCCTTGGGGACATAGCCCACCGCCTCCGCCGCGCCGACCAGCAGCACGCGCGAGGCTGCCGTGCGGTTGGGGGTGGACATGACCAGCAGGCCATCGGGGGCCAGCCGTGCCACGACATCGCGCAGAAACGCGGGCTTGTCCGCGACGTGCTCGATCACTTCGACGCTGGTGACGAGATCGAACTGGCCGATATCAAGCGCCCCGACTTCGCCCGCCATATAGCGGATATCAAGGCCCATGCCGTCCGCGTGCGCACTGGCAGCGGCGACATTCTCCGCCGCCGCGTCCACGCCCGTCACGGCTGCGCCCAGCCGCGCCAAAGGCTCGCACAGCAGCCCCGCCCCGCAGCCGATATCGAGCGCGCTCTTGCCCGCCAGCGGCCTGGCTGCGCGCGCCGCATTGGGCCAATGCGCGTCGATCGCGTCGCGGACAAAGGCCAATCGCACCGGGTTCACCTGATGCAAGCTGGCCATCGGCCCCTTGGGGTTCCACCAGTCGCGCGCAAGGCCTGCGAAGAAATCGGCTTCCTCGGGCCGGATAGTTACATTCGATACGTTTGCGTTTCCCATCATCCCCCCTTAACAGCGCGCGCGAACACTCACCAGCGGGAGCTTCCTCTTGGCGCGTATCGTGATGAAATTCGGCGGCACCTCGATGGCCGGGACGGAGCGCATCCGCCGTGTCGCCAATATTGTGCGCGCGCAGGCCGCCCGCGGCGATCAAGTCGCCGTGGTGGTCAGCGCCATGGCGGGCGAAACGGACAGGCTGGTGAACTTCTGCCGTGAAGCCAACCCGCTCTATGACCCGGCCGAATATGACGTGGTGGTGGCGAGCGGCGAACAGGTGACCAGCGGTCTCCTCGCGCTGACCTTGCAGGCGCTGGGCTGCAAGGCGCGCAGTTGGCTGGGCTGGCAGCTACCGATCCGGACGATCGAGGCTCACGCCAAGGCACGGATCGAATCTATCGACTCTGACGCTCTGATCGCATCACTCGAAGCAGGGGAGATTGCGGTGATCCCCGGCTTTCAGGGCCTGTCTGAAGCGGGCCGCGTGACCACTTTGGGCCGGGGTGGTTCCGATACCTCGGCGGTCGCCGTGGCCGCCGCGATCAAGGCGGATCGCTGCGACATCTACACCGATGTCGACGGTGTCTACACCACCGACCCGCGCATCGTCGCCAAGGCGAAGAAGCAGAAGGCGGTGACTTACGAGGAAATGCTCGAACTCGCCAGCGTCGGGGCCAAGGTGCTCCAGACCCGCTCGGTCGGCCTTGCCATGAAGGAAAAGGTGCGGGTGCAGGTATTGTCGAGCTTCATCGGCGAAGGCGCCCCGCCCGCCGATGATCTGCCCGGGACAATGATCGTCTCGGACGAGGAAATGGACGAATTGGTGGAGAAGGGCCTGATGGAACGCCAGCTTGTAACCGGCATCGCGCATGACAAGAACGAGGCCAAGGTGATCCTCACCCGCGTGCCTGACCGTCCGGGCGCGGTAGCCAACATCTTCGAGCCGCTCGCTGCGGCCTCGATCAATGTCGACATGATCATCCAGAACGTCGGCCGCGACAAGGGTGAGACCGACGTGACCTTCACCGTCCCCCAGGCTGACCTCGCCCGGGCCCAGGCACTGCTGGAGGATCGCCGCGACGCGATCGGCTTCAACCGCATCATCACCGACAGCAAGATTGCCAAGATCAGCGTTGTCGGCGTCGGCATGAAGAGCCACGCGGGCGTCGCTTCTTCAATGTTCCGCGCATTGTCCGACCGCGGCATCAACATTCAGGCAATCTCGACCAGCGAAATCAAGGTCAGCGTGATGATTGACGAGGACGAGACCGAACTCGCCGTACGCGTGCTGCACACGGCCTATGGGCTCGATGCGGTTAGCTGACGGGTAGCCCGCTTCACCCGAATTAACCATTTCAGGTGAGGATGTCTTAACTTCTATGGCTGGACTGTGTGCGCTCTCTCATTGTGAGCGAAAGGGCGCACATCATGGCCATCAAGGCCCATCTCGATCATGCCGTGGCTGCCGATGGTCAGCGCGCTGCACCGCGCCGCGCACTGCGGCTCGAAACCAGCGGCTTCGCCCCCGATGCCGGTCCTGACGGGGACGAAGGCAATGTCACCATCCACAACATCTCTGCCGCCGGCCTGCTGATTGAAACCGCGTTGCCCCTGACGGAAGGCGAGCAGCTGGCGCTCGATCTGCCCGAGGCTGGCCCGGTAACGGCAATGGTGGTGTGGCGCAGCGAGCAGCTCTACGGCTGCGCTTTCGATCAGGAACTCGGCCCGGCAGCGCTGGCTGCCGCCCAGCTTCAGGGCTTTGCGCCGGGCGTGCCGGAGCGCCCCTCCGGCCTGCCTCAGCGTGTGCGTGGCACGGGCGAAGGGCTGGGACCGCGGCTGAACCGGCTGCGGCGCGAGGCAGGCTTGACCCTGGCCGATGTCGCAGCGGCACTCAGTGTCAGCAAGCCGACAGTGTGGGCTTGGGAAAAAGGCAAGGCGCGCCCCCTGCCCGAACGGCTCGATGCAATTGCCGCGGCGCTCGGCGTGCCGCCGGCTGAACTGGTCGAGCCCGCCGGAGCTCCGAGCAATTCCGCCGAGGTGATCGAGGAGTGCCGCACGCGGATTGCCGAGGCCTGCGGCATTGCCCCTCAGGCGGTAAGGATCATGCTGGAGCTCTGAGTTTCTCCGCACCTAGACGTGGTTACGGATCGAGCCAAATACGTATTGGAATAAATGATCCTATAGAAAAATATGGTAAACGAAACCCGGAGGTGATTCGTTTTTTAGTCAAGTAAGTTTACTTAGTTAACAAATAACGGGGTATTCTTTCGGGAAGACAAAGGTTGTTTTGCTCCTGATAAGATATTTTTAGTTGCCAAGTAAATCTGACTAAGAGCGAGTTGGCGAATCTTTCGTTGGACCGCTGGGGCACTGTCGGTATGAAAATTGGTTTGAGCGAAGTCGAAGGCCGCGTCCTGCGCGGTCTGCTGGAAGAGACTTCGGGCGATATCGTCGTCAGGCTTGACCGGCACGGGTTCATTATCCACGCATCAGCCAATATTGCCGAATTGGGACTGGATCTCTCAGCGACGCTCCTCCATCCCCACATCACCGATCTGGCGAAGCGCGATCATGCAGCTTTCCTTGGTGCACATGTTGCTGCAGCGCTGGCTGGGCAGTCACGGGACGGATGGGTGGAATTCCCGGTTATCGCCTGTCCTGAACGCGACACCTGCCACGAGCCTGATTGCGAACGCTGGTATGCGCTCAGCCTGAAGCCGATGTGCGACGCTGTGGGCGTGGCCGATGGCGCGCTGTGCCTGATGCGATCAGTGCAGCATCTGCGCAGTCTTGAAGGTGAACTGCACACCCGCGCGATCACCGATCCGCTGACCGGCCTTGCCAACCGGCAGGCGTTCTGTGCGAGCCTGCGACGGCACCTTGCGGGCGGCGGCGGACAAGTGGTCGCAGTCTTCGCGGTCGACGGGATGCGCGCGCTCCTGCTGCGATATGGCCAGCGCACCGCGGACGAGGTGCTGTGGGGCTTTGCGAAGTTCCTCGAAACGATGGCCCAGACACTGACAACACCGGGCCATGAGGTCGCGCAGCTGGATGGCGAACGATTTGGGGTGCTGTTACCGGAAATGACCATGCGGGCGGCGCGCGAATGGGCCGAGGATGTGGTGACGACTTTCGCGGGTCTTGCTGCCCCTGCTTCTGCCAAAGCCCCGCAACTGACCGCCAGCGCTGGCCTTGCGCGGGTGGAATGCACCGTCGACTGGACCTTGCGCGAGGCCGAATTAGGCTTGGTGCTCGCCCGCGCCGGCGGCGGCAAGCAGGTGGCGGTGGCGGGACACAGGCGGGCAGCGTAACTGGACTTGTGGCGCGGGGTGGCTAAACCGCCCCCATGAGCCACATTGCCACCATCCTGCTGCTCGGTTCCGGAGAACTCGGCCGCGAATTCGTGATTGCCGCCAAGCGCCTCGGAGCGCGGGTGATCGCCTGCGATTCCTATGACGATGCGCCCGTGATGCAGGTGGCGGACGCCCGCGAGGTGTTCCCGATGCTCGATGGCGCGGCGCTGAGGGCGGCGGCGGAGAAGCACCGGCCTGATCTGATCGTCCCCGAGATCGAAGCGATCCGCACCGAGATGCTCGCCGATCTGGAAGCGGAAGGCTTCACCATCGTGCCTAGCGCCCGCGCGGCGCAACTGACCATGAACCGCGATGCGATCCGCGATCTGGCGGCGGGCGAGCTGGGGCTGGTGACCTCGCAATACGGCTATGCGACAAGTTTCGCCGAGTGTGAGGCCATCGCCGCACGCATCGGCTATCCGCTGGTGATGAAGCCGGTGATGTCCTCCTCGGGCAAGGGCCAGAGCAAGGTCGATACGCCCGAAGCCTTGGAGGCTGCGTGGCAATATGCCGTCGCCAATATGCGCGGCGACCGGGCGCGGGTGATCTGCGAACAGTTCATCGCCTTCGACTATGAAATTACGCTGCTGACGATCTGGCACAAGGATGGCATCAGCTTCTGCCCGCCGATCGGCCACCGGCAGGAACGCGGCGATTACCGCGAAAGCTGGCAGCCCACCGCGATGAGCGCCGCCGCGCTGGCGAGCGCACAGGACATGGCCGCCAAGGTCGTCACCGCGCTGCAAGGCGGCGGGCGCGGCTGGGGGCTGTATGGCGTCGAGTTCTTTGTGAAGGGCGAGGCGGTGATCTTCTCCGAACTCTCGCCCCGCCCGCACGATACCGGGATGGTGACGCTCGCCAGCCAGAACCTCACCGAATTCGATCTCCACGCCCGCGCCATCCTCGGCCTGCCGGTGCCGGAGAGCATCGCTGCGCGCCCCGCAGCCTCGGCGGTGATCCTCGCCGACCGCGAGAGCGACGACTTCGCCTTCGCAGGGCTGGCTGACGCGCTGGCGCTGGGCGATACCGATGTGCGGATTTTCGGCAAGCCTGTCACCCGGCCATACCGCCGCATGGGCGTGGCGCTCGCCCGCGCAGGGGACGCGCCCGCCGCGGTCGATCTCGCCAAGCAGGCCGCCGCCGCCGTGCGGATTGTCTATTCTCCGACAACCGACTAAGCGCCGCCGCCATGAGCACCTATCCCCACACCGCCGCCCTGATGAAGCGCGGCACCGACTTCCTCGGCTGCGAGACCGCGATCCTGTGCGGCGCGATGAGCTGGGTGAGCGAGCGTAACCTCGTCGCCGCCATCTCCAACGCGGGCGGGTTCGGTGTGATCGCCTGCGGGGCGATGACGCCGGAACTGCTCGACACCGAAATCGCCGCTACCAGGGCGCTGACCTCCAAGCCCTTCGGCGTGAACCTCATCACCATGCACCCCGCGCTGTTCGATCTGATCGCCGTGTGCCGCAAGCATGGCGTCACCCATGTGGTGCTGGCGGGCGGCATCCCGCCCAAGGGTTCGGTCGAGGCGATCAAGGCTGACGAGAGCGGGATCAAGGTGATCTGCTTTGCCCCCACCCTTGCCCTCGCCAAGAAGCTGCTGCGCTCGGGCGCGGATGCGCTGGTGATCGAGGGCATGGAAGCGGGCGGGCATATCGGCCCGGTCTCCACCTCGGTGCTGGCACAGGAAATCCTGCCAGCGCTGGCCGAAGAACACCTGATCTTCGTTGCCGGCGGCATCGGCCGCGGCGAGGCGATTGCGAGCTACCTTGAGATGGGCGCGGCTGGTGTGCAGCTCGGCACCCGTTTCGCCTGCGCGACCGAGAGCATCGCTCACCCCGATTTCAAGAAGGCCTTCTTCCGCGCCTCGGCCCGCGAGGCGATTGCCAGCGTGCAGGTCGATCCGCGCCTGCCGGTGATCCCGGTGCGCGCCCTGAAGAACAAGGGCACCGAGGAATTCACCGCCAAGCAGCGCGAAGTCGCCGCCCTGCTCGACGCGGGCGAGGTCGACATGGGCGAGGCGCAGCTCCAGATCGAGCACTTCTGGGCCGGTGCCCTGCGCCGCGCGGTGATCGAGGGCGATGTCGAGAATGGTTCTGTCATGGCCGGGCAGTCGGTCGGCATGGTGACCAAGGAAGAACCCGCCGCCGATATCATTGCCGAACTGATGAGCCAATGCGAGGCGGCGTTGGCACGCTAGAGTGGAAGAGCCGCCCTACCTCATCCACACCAATCGCGAATTGGGGCTGATGCTGGCTGGGCGAAAGCCGCTTGCTCATTTCGTGGAGGGCGAGGGCTTCTGGCCGGATTGCGTGCTGCGATACTTCAGGATGTTCGACCGCCACGTCGCGGCGGGCCGCATCATTCGCGCTGACCGCTTTCGACCGAACATCCGGCCGGACAGCAAGGTTGCCCGTTGGCACCACGTCTTCTTCGCCTTGCCGGGCGAGCAGCACCGCATCGAGGCGATGTGGGAGCTGAAGAACTCGGACGGGCCATGGACCGACGAGCACGAGCGCCGTGAAGGCCTTCTTTACGGCTACACGCCAGAGCAATGCGACTGGTGGATTGCGCAATGCCAGCGGTTTCGCGAAGAAGGTAAGCAATGACCCAACCCCTCATCCTCACGCTCGCCTGCCCTGACCGGCCCGGCATCACCGCGCGGGTGACCGGCTTCCTGTTCGAGCGCGGATGCAACATCCTCGATGCGCAGCAGTTCAACGACCGGGCGGGCAACGGCGGCGGCGACCGCTTTTTCATGCGGGTGGTGTTTGACCCCGACGGCTCGACCGCAGAGGGCCTGCGCGCCGATTTCGCCGCGCTGGCGGGCGAATATTCGATGGAGTGGAAGATGGCGAGCGAGGATCGCCCGCGCCGCACCATCATCATGGTCAGCAAGTTCGATCACTGTCTGGTCGATCTGCTCTATCGCTGCCGCACAGGCGAATTGCCTATCGACATTGTCGCGATCGTCTCCAACCACCCGCGCGAGGCCGCGATCCGGGTGGATATCGGCGACATTGCCTTCCACCACATCCCCGTCACGCCCGACACCAAGCCCGCCGCCGAAGCGCAGTTCCGCGCCCTGGCCGATGAGACCGGCGCCGAGCTGGTGGTGCTGGCGCGCTACATGCAGGTCTTCTCGGACGAGCAATCGGCCCATTTCGCCGGACGCGCCATCAACATCCACCACTCCTTCCTGCCTGGCTTCAAGGGCGCGCGGCCGTACCATCAGGCCCACGCGCGCGGGGTGAAGATCATCGGCGCGACGGCACACTTCGTCACCGCCGATCTCGATGAAGGCCCGATCATCCATCAGGATGTCGAGCGCATCACCCATGCCGATTCCCCTGAGGATCTCGTGCGCAAGGGACGCGATATCGAACGCCGCGTGCTGGCCGATGCGGTGCGGCTGTTCGCACAGGAGCGCGTGCTGATGAACGGGAACCGGACGGTGGTGTTCAGGGGCTAGCGCACACCGCGCAACATGATGTTGGGCTGCGGCATGCAGGGCCGCCCGTTCTGCACCGCATCAAAGGCGGCAGCATAACCTGGGAAGCTGCCGTCACTATTGACCGTATAGCTGAACCCGCGCCCCCCATTGGCCCAGGTCGGGCAAGGCGTGGAACCCCAGGTGTTATAGACCGGCGCACCGTTGAAACGGTTCTGCTGATTCTGGAAGCGGGCGATCTGCGCGCGCTTCCTTTCGAGGCACACGCTGTCAAGCCCGCGATTGCGCCCATCCCGATCATAGACCGTACACTGGGCAAAATCGCCGCTCGACAAGGCCTGTGCGGCAGCAGGCGCAGCGGGCAGAGCGAAGGCCGCGAAGGCAGCGGCAAGCGGTGCGGCGGCGGAGAAAAGCAGAGGTCTGTGGTGCATGGCGTATCCCCTCATGGCTGGCATGGAGAATGTGCCGGATCGGCCTTGCCCGCTCGCTGAACGAGGCAGTCAGGATTTAGCAAGCTTTGGCCAGGTTTTTCTGAACAAAGCTGGCAGCAGGTTAACCCTGTTCCTTCAGCAACCTCCGCCACGGCGCGGCGCGAGGGTCGTTACTGGCGAGCGGGTCCCAGATTGCGGCCATGCGCACCCGAGCCTCCCGTTCCGGCACGCCCGCCGCGCGGTCAAGCAGGTAGAAAAAGGCGGTGACGCGCCAGTTCATGATGCAGTGGACGTGGACGGGTTCCGGATGGGCCGCCAGCGCCTCTGCCAGTGCGGCGACGTGGCTGATCTCGGGTGAATCGAAGGGGACGGGGATATGGCTGTAGGCGATCCCCGCAGCCTCCATCAGGGCAGCCTCGTTCGCTAATGCCTCGGGATGACTATCCAGCGCGAGGTTGATGACATGGCGCACGCCGATGGCCGCAAGGCGCGCCGGGTCGTGCGCATCGAGCTTGCCCGAAGTGGTGATCCCGTCCGCTCGCCGCTGCCAATTGCGGATATCGACGGGATCACCTTCCTTCATCCCTATCGCCTTGATGCCGTCCGCGGGGATTCGATCGCCTTGTCGGCATTGGCCCGGTCGATGACATAGGCGCGGATCGCTTCGATCTCGTCCTTGCTGAGCGAGGTGGCAAAGCCTGCCATGCCGTTGCCGGTGCCTTCGCTGACGATGCTGCGCCAGGCATCCGCGCTGGCCAACGAAGCGCGACGGCGCAGGTCAGGCAGCACGGTCGAACCCACTGCACCCGGCCCATGGCAGACCGCGCAGTAACGGCCATACTTGGCCTGCCCCAGCGCGATCTGCTGCGGGGTGGCGGTGCTGGGCGGCGGATCGAGCGGTTCATCGGCGAAATCGGGTCGCGGCCCGAGCTTTGCTGTCCCGCCGAGCTTGAACACCAGCAGGCGCGGAATGCTGCGCACCGGTGCCTTGCGCTTGATCAGATCGCCATCGACCGACAGCGCATAGGCGCCGCCCCAGCCCGCCAGCACCGCGACATATTGCTCGCCATCGACCGTGTAGGTCACAGGCGGGGCGACGATGCCGGTCTGCGCATCGAAGCTCCACAGCTTCTTGCCGGTCGCCGCATCATAGGCGTTGAACTCGCTGCCGACGGTGCCCTGGAACACGAGGCCCCCGCCGGTCGCCAGCACACCGCCATTCCATGGGCCGGGATGTTCAACCGTCCAGCGCGGCTTCTGGGCCACCGGGTCCCATGCCACCAGCATCCCGCGCAAAGCGCCAGCGGCTTGCTGACGGAACCCGCCATCGGAGGGGAGTTCGCCGGCAAAGTCGAACCCGACATTAAACCCGCGCGCACGGTCGGGCTTCCAGTTGGCTTGCGGAGCGTAGAGCATCCCCGCCTCGAAAGCCGGGATATAGACCAGATTTTCACCGGGGTGATAGGCCATCGGGTGCCAGTTATGCCCGCCCAGCGCGCCCGGCGTGACCATTGCGGGCTTGCCGGTCTTGTCGATGCGCATGGCAGGATTCTCGATCGGACGCCCGGTGACAGGGTCGATGCCGCTCGCCCAGTTGACCGTCACATAGGGCTTGGCGCTGATGAACTTCCCCGTCTCGCGGTCGATCACATAGAAAAAGCCGTTCTTGGGCGCCTGCATCAGCACCTTGCGTGAGCGACCGTCGATTTCCATGTCGGCAAGGATGATGTGCTGGGTCGCGGTATAGTCCCACGTTTCGCCCGGGGTGGTCTGGTAGTGCCAGACATATTCCCCGGTCTTGGGCCGGATCGCGACGATGCTGGAGAGGTAAAGGTTGTCCCCTTCCCCCGTCCCGTCCTTGCCGGGGCTGCGATAGGCGCGGTTCCACGGGGAGCCATTGCCGACCCCGATGTAGAGCAGATCGAGATCCGGGTCGTAGGCCATTGAATCCCAGACCGTCCCGCCGCCGCCGATCGCGTCCGATGCGCCCAGCACGTCCATGTTCCATGTTTCGGCTGCCTTCTGGAGATAGGCGGGCGCATCGTCGCCCTGCCCGCCTTCCGGCACGGTGTAGAACTTCCACAGCTGCTTGCCGCTGTCCGCGTCATAGGCAGCGACAAAGCCGCGCACGCCGAATTCCGCCCCGCCGTTGCCGATGATCACCTTGCCGTCGATCACGCGCGGCGCGCCGGTTATGGTGTAGCTCTTGGTCTGGTCGACCGTCACCGTCTCCCATTCGACCCGGCCCGTCTCGCGGTCGAGCGCCACCAGCCGTCCGTCCAGCGTGCCGAAGAACAGCCGGTCACCCCATGCCGCCAGCCCGCGGTTCACCACATCGCAGCACGCCTTGACACCGGTCTCCTTGGGAACCTTGGGATCATGGGTCCACAGCTCCTTGCCGGTGACCGCATCAAAGGCCTTCACGATGCTCCATTCGGTGGTGAGATAGAGCTTGCCGTCGATCACCAGCGGCGTTGCCTCCTGGCCGCGGCTGCCGTTGATGTCCGCAGCCCAGGCCAGGCCCAGATTGCCCACGTTCTCACGGTTGATCCCATCGAGCGGCGAGAAGCGCTGTTCGGAATAGGTACGGCCGTGGCCGATCCAGTTGGCGGTATCGCTGTCCGCCCCCACCAGCATCGCGTTGGTGATTCCGCCCTCGCTCTCGCCCTCGAAGATCTGGCTGCAATTCGCCAGCGTCCCGGCCGACAAAAGCAACGCCGCACCGCATGCCCACCGCACAAGGTTCATGAGTCCCGCTCTCCCAGTGTTATTATGCAACCCATGTTGGCGAAGCGGTGCAGGCTTGTCCATTGCCGCTTGTGGATCGCGCCGGGGAAGGCCAGAAATGCTAGTGGCGAGGGGCTGACAGGAGAGATTGACGATGTGCGATGAAAGCAAACTCGCCGACTGGGCCAGACAGGCCGTAAGCCGCCGCCAGTTCGGGGCGCTGACAGGAGCCGCGGCGCTGGCCGCCTGCGCCACCAGCGAAGGCGAAGGCGCGGCACAGTCGCCCGCCGCCGACCTCGCGGAACGCGGCGTCACCTTTGCCACCGACGACGGCACGCTCGACGGGTTCTTCGTCCATCCGTCCAGCGGCCAGCATCCCGCCGTCATTCTCTGGCCCGATATTGCCGGGGTGCGCGAGGCCAAGCGCAATATCGCGCGCAAGCTGGCGGGGGCGGGCTTTGCCGTGCTCGTGGTGAACCCTTATTACCGCGATGTGGCGGGCGAACAGTTCGCCGATTTCGCCGCCTTCATCGCGGACGGCGGCTTCCAGAAGGTCGGCCCGTGGCGCGGCAAGCTGAACGCAGAAGCAATCATGCGCGATGCCGCCGCAATCGTCGCATGGCTCGACGGGCAAGAGGGCGTTGATACCGCGCGCGGCATCGGCACGCAGGGCTATTGCATGGGCGGGCCATTCACGATCTGGAGCGCCGCCTCTGTCCCGTCTCGCATCAAGGCCGCGGCCAGTTTCCATGGTGGCGGTCTGGTGCGCAAGGACAACCCGATGAGCCCGCACGCGCTGCTTGGCAAGGTCGATGCCGATCTTTTGATTGCCGTCGCGCAGGACGATGACGCCAAGGCGCCGGATGACAAGACCACCTTCGCTGCCGCCTCACAGGCCGCCGATGTCGATGCGATTGTCACGGTCTACCCCGGCGATCACGGCTGGATGGTGTCCGACAGCCCCGCCTATGATGCCACCGCCGCCGCACGGGGCGAGGCCGACCTCAAGGCACTCTACGCCAACGCGCTGGGATAGGCACGCAGCAGTGCCCCCGGCACTGCGCACCTCCTGGCAAAACGCGCCATGTCCGCTTTTGGGGAAAGGTACCGGGGATGGGAATGACCAGAAATGGGTGGAAAGCGGACCTCTTGTTTCCCGTCATCCCAGCGAAAGCTGGGATCGCTGGCGGTCAGTGAATCTGCTCGAAAAGGTCATCCCACTCGGGGTTGCTCTTTTCAATCTGCTCGATTTTCCATGCCCGTCTCCATGCCTTCATCGCCTTTTCTCTGGCGATGGCGTCGGTGATCTCCGCGTGAGGCTCCGCATAGACCAGTCGGTCGAGGCCATAACGGCGACAGAAGGCGGAACCCTTGCCATGCTTGTGTTGCATGATCCGCGCGGGCAAGTCGGCGGTGACGCCGATATACAGCACGCCCCCGCGCTTGTTGGTCATGATGTAGACCCAGCCGCCCATTGCCGTGAGCTAGCACACGGGCGAGAGCGATCCCAGCTTTCGCTGGGATGACGAGCGAGAGCGATCGCCGATGTCCGCTTCGGGGTCGATAGCCGAACGGCAACTTTCGGCGAAAATGGTGCGAAAGCTGCCTTCTGTCGCCGCGCTTATGCCTTGCGCGCCTTGGCCCTTTCGTTGGCTGCGCCGAAGCGGCCGTGCTTGCGATAACGCAGCATCCACTTGTCGAGGAACAGGCCCAGCGGTTTGGCCTCGATCCCCATGTCGGGAAGACCCAGCGCGCCATCGGCCACGGTGTTGCCAGCCTTGAGCAGCGCCCACTGATCGCGGCTCATCGGTGTGCCGGGGAGCGCGGCAAACGTCGCCGAAAGCCCGTCCGGCACCGCAAGGAAGCGGCGCTTGCGGCCTTGCGCGGCGGCGATGCGTTCGTGAATGTCCATCATGGTGAGCTGTTCCGGGCCGCCCAGTTCATAGGTGTGTCCGCCATGCGCCTGCGGCGCTTCGAGCGCGACCGCGACCGCCTCGGCGACGTCATCGGCATAGACCAGTTGCAGCTTTGCATCCGGGCCGAACACCGGCAACACCGGCAGCATCTCGATCATGCCGCCGAACAGGTTGAGGAAATTGTCATCCTTGCCGAACACGATCGAGGGGCGAAGGATCGTCGCCTTGGGAAAGGCCTCCAGCACGCGCGTTTCGCCCAGCGCCTTGCTGCGGGCATAGGCCGTGGGCGATGCCGGATCGGCGCCGATCGCGCTCATGTGGACCAGCGCCTTGACCCCGCCCGCTGCGGCGGCCTGCGCGATGGTGCCGGGGGCCTCGCCCATCAGCTTTTCGAGATTGCCGTCGAAAGCTCCGACGAGGTTGACGACATAGTGTGCGCCGTCGAGCGCGGCGGCGACGTGATCCTCGCGGGTGATGTCGCAGGGCATCAGCTGGAGCTGGCCGAGATTGGCAAGCGGCTTCAGGTCGTTCGCCTTGTACGGCGAGCGGCTCGCCAGCCGCAGCCGCGCCCCGCGCTGGAGCAGGGCCTGGGCGACATAATTGCCGATATAGCCGGTGCCGCCGAAGATCGTGACGAGCTGGCCGGACAGCGGGGAGGACTTTGGGGAGGAGGGCATGGGGGTGCTCGCTCTGGTTGGCTTGGCGTTTCGCCGCTGCGCTTTGCGACAATGTCGCGCCAGTGGCAAGAGTTGGGATAGAACCTGCCATGGGCTTGCAACATGGCGGACGCGGGCGACCGCGAGTTTGCCCCGCATTGCGCGCGGCTTGGGCGGGTCAGGGAAGGGTTCGCCTTGGCTTTGCTCCCCTCCAGACCCCCTTCAGTCCCCTCTCAAACGGCCCTATTCTGCGTGGTTTCACGTGAAACACACAGATCGACGGGATTGGCGAAGTTTGCATTGACAGCACCCCCACCCCGGCGCTAATCGCCCGCCCCTACCCAGCCTCCGGCGACGACGACCGGAAGCATCCGTGCCCAGATGGCGGAATTGGTAGACGCACCGTCTTCAGGTGGCGGCGCTCGCAAGGGCGTGGAGGTTCGAGTCCTCTTCTGGGCACCATTTCCGGTCAAAGCTGGGCACCGAGCCCCTCGCCCTTGCGAGGGCAGCGACCCCCTGGGCGAGGGCGTCAGTCTCGCCTTCAATTTTGATCCGTTCGCCCACGCGGACCGCCTTCACAAAGGCGTGAACGACTTTTTGGCGCGCTTTCGAATCGCCTTCGATCAGCCGCTGCCTGACGACCTCTCCGAACCTCGTGACGGCTGCAGGCGTTATGCTTGTAGGGCCACGATCAAGCTGCTGGCGTAAGGAAGCTATGGTCGCGTTCAACCCGTCGATTTCTGCTCTGCGGTCCTTCAGGCGCTCCCGGACATCAGGATCCCGCGCCGACATAGTTCCAAGCTCAATTGCGTCATGGATCCTACTGAGCCGCTTGCGTGCCTCCTCGAGTTGTTCCTCGGCGCGCTGCAGATCCGCAAGCTTACGGGTCCGCGCCTCGTCGGAAGTGTCGAGCATCTTCTGGAGCAACGGACGCAGTCTCTCCTCGGAGAAGACCTCATCGGCGACCGCTCGGGTGACAAGTTCATCGAGTTTTTCGGCGCGAACCTTTGGGCAACCGCAGGATGATGCGCCGCGGTTCACTGCTGAATTGCACGCATAATACCTGTATTGCCCTGACTTTCCCGTGCGTATGGTCATTCCGCAGCCGCAGCCGGGCATCCCGCAGCGGGCGATACCGACGAGCAGCGTAGTGCCCGCCACAACGTGAGGCGGAGTAACTCGTGGCGCACGGGATGCGCGCAACGCAGCGACCCGATCGAACTGTTCTTGCGAGATGATTTGCGGACAATCGACCCAAATCCACTCATCCTCTGGCAGAAGGTTGCCGAGCTCGTCGACTTTGGAACCGGGGAAGCGCCCCAGATAGTGCGGTCTCTGGAGGAGATCTGCGACATTTGAGTTGTGGAATTTCCGGCCGCGCAATGTGTAGCCATTGGCGTTGAGGTGCTCTGCGATCGCACGGGCGCCCAGCGGCGATCCATCGAACCCTCGTTCCGCGAGTTCAAAGATAAGCCTTACGACCTCGGCCTCTGCCTCATTTATGAAAAGCTTCTTCTTTTCTTTCTTGCCGCGGACCTCGGCAGTTCGCGATTCATAACCGAGCGGCACCACTCCGCCGGGCCAGAAACCTTCTGCGGCGGTGCCGCGCAGACCCCGCCTCGTGTTGAAGGCGGCCTTGATTACATATTCCTGATCTTGCCATGACGTCACCAGCTTCATCAGCAGCCCATTATGGCCGGGCTGAAACTCCTGCAGGACGAAGCGTAGGATGACACCTGCTCGCCGTAGCCTGCCTTCCATCAATATGCTGAACTCTACGTCCCGCGCGATCCGCGCCATATCAGTTGCAACGATGAAATCGACGGGGTGATCATCGCCGGTCGCAAGATCGATCATACGATTAAACTGAGGCCGATTCCAATCGCTTCCCGACAATCCTGGCTCATCAAAAACTTCGACGAGCTCGAAACCGTTCTTCACGCAGTAAGCCGCGAGATCGGCAGCCTGTTGCTTTCGAGATGTCAAATGTTCAGCCTGTTCGGCAGTCGAAACGCGAACATATGCATAGGCGCGTGGTTTACGGCGCAGCTCATGGACACTCATACACTTGCTCCCCGCCTGCCTGCTCCTGACGGCTTGCCCTCCAGCACCGTCGGGAAGATTATTGCGGCCTTAGTCAAACAACTGGACGCCCAACGCTTGGCATCGGCACGCAAGAATATCGCGGTTTTTGTCATCAGAGAAAGCTGTGCGCCCCCCTTCGACAAAAATCGCACTTGCAGCGCGTGCGCGACCAAGTCCATCAGAACATCGATGGCTGCGTGCTCGTCATCCAAACCGTGCACGATATCCACCATCTGGTAGCCGGCGGATGCGGCCATGAACCGTAGCATCGTGTCACCGAGTCCGCTGGCAGCGCGAACGCGCTTTGGTCTTGTCCCGCGGGTCGGCCGGTAACCTATCGCTACCCTACTCATTACAAACCTCCTTCAGTCCGTCCTCGCCGAGAAGTTCGAGCAGCAGGCGCGCGAGGGCATCATCCGGAGGCGGAGACGCCTGCCACTCGATTTCAACGGGAATGTCGGCGAGCGGCAGCACGGTCGTGATGCGTGGGGTGCCATGGCTAGCATCTTTGCCCATGTCGATCATCCGTGCCGCTCACGCAGTCCCAGATTGAGTCAGTTCGACTTGGGGCGCGGGCGCTCAGCCAGCAGCCGGGCAACTTCGGCAAGAACCTTATCAAAGACGAGCTTGGCCTCGTCTTTGGTCAAGGCACTGGGCAAGGAAATTGCTACCCCACCTGAGCGCTTAGGGGCATAACCCACATGCGCGTTTGTGCCGGGAATTGGATGCTTTTCGCCCACATGACGATTGCGGATCGGCGGTGCCGAAGTCGACCCAACACCCAGCCGCAGCAGACAATCCTGATGGGAGATGGTGCTCTGAGCACCTTCAAGCTCAGCAATGAGGGTTTTGATCTGCCTTTCGAACCCTGCACGGCGACTTTCACCATCAATTGGTGCTCTGGCGTCGTCGGAAGCGCGATTGTTGAGTTCGCGACCGATGCATTCCCAAAATCGGACCGGCACCTGCGCAGGGTCGGCAAGAAAGTCTCCTAGCGGGGCACAGTGCTTCTCGGCCCTCGCAGCCAGATTGAACTGGGAAACTCTAGCCTCGCTGACTTCCTTATCGCCTGGGACCCTTAGTTCCCTTGCGATTTCAGAAAGGGTCCGCCCAGCAGTTGTGAGAATGAGCGCGCGCCTTGCTATTGCCATCGGCTCGCGCTTGCTGCGCGTTGCGTTATCTTGCGACCTGATGCGCAGCACCTCATCGGTTTCGACGACAATGATCTCAACCTGTGCATTGGGATCAAGGGCAACGATCGCCTCGAGCAATACCGTGCCATCAACGCTGAGATATCCATTGGGCGAGCGGACGACAAAGAAGGGGCGCCAGTTCCATGGCTCAACTGCCCTTGAAGCAGCCATTTCGTGGTCAGTGTCACTTATATATCGACGTTCATGACCCGGCGCGCGCTGAAGTAAGTCTCTAGCAAAAACCCTTCGGTTGTGACCATATTGCGCGACAGGTGGGGGAGTCTTTCCTTTTCCTGAATTCTCTGCTGATTTAGGATTGCCAAACAGATCTCTATCGGGAGAGACTTGGTTTACTTCATTATCGCCTACGGTATTCATGTGATCCTCCATGTTCAGAGGATTCTTCCAATACGCAGGCTAAACGATTTTGAGGAACCAAGATCGAGGCGGGTTCAGTTTTTTAAACGACAGAAATTAAACAATTTAATATTTCCCATCGTTCATTTTGCGTTTTTTTGCTTTTCTAATTGTAGATTTTTGCAAGCGCTGCGGGCTCCAAGCAGTCACCTTCTGCGCTGCAGGATTGAACGATCGCAGCTGGGTCAGCGACAGCGAAAAGGACTTCGCCATACTGATAGGGTTGGGCATCTCGATGATCGCGGTTGCAAGTTCCAACGAGATCTGCAGATCCCGAAACTTCATCACTGACGAAGCTTTGCCACCTGTCGAGGAAATCGGCGTGTAGCGAGGGTCGAGTTTGGCGACGTCATCGCTTAGAAACCCATACCAGTGGTCGAGCCACTTTAATGGACGCGGTTCCGACCATGCTTCAGGCAAGGGGAAGGCGCGAGCAAAGGGATTCCACGGTGCATGGAGGCCCCGATCGACCATTCGATCGTATGTTTTCCAGAGCGTTGAGACCCAGCCAGCCATCCAATCTGGATCGCCAATCAAGTCTCCCAAGGGTCCGGCGAGCTCGTCGTTGAAGAGATCGAAGTCAGTCGGCGAAAGGGGGGCGACCAGTCCGCTTTGCGCGGCTCTTTCATGAGTGGTGCGGCGAGGCGAGCCCTGGTGAGAGAGTTTCTTTTGTGATAATCGCGCTGCAAGCTCCCGGCTTGCTTCGTCAGGATCAATTGCCGCCAATACGTTCAAAGCTAACCGAAACAAGGCGGATTCAAGCTTGAATGCTTCTTGGCCTCGGCCCGGCGCCCCCGTGAACCGCTTGAATCGCTCGTGACACGAGAAAAAATAGATGAGGAGGAATTCAAGCGTCGTAAAACCGAGGATCGAATGCGGACTGTGTTCGTCAGGCGGAGTGGGACGATTGCGGGCCGGTCGAAACCTTCTCAAAACGTCCGATGCCAGCTTGGCATGGTTTGCCGGTTGCCCAGGGATCAACGCGTGAACACCGAAGGCGCCGGGATACATCAATATAGGCTCAAGATCAGCGAACCGTAGTTCGCTAGAAATGGCATTATCGCTGATCGGAAACAGCTCCAGGTGCGCTCGCACATAATCGCAGGTCCGCTCAAACTCGAAGGCCTGTTCCAGCACCCGCAATATGGCGCCATTCACGCCCTCGGCGGCGATGAGGGAGGCGAGGCGCTTCTTGAACTCGGGCGTTACGATCAGATTGCGGCCACGCAGCAAAGGCCCCAGTCGAACAAGGTCACCGCGCCACGCGTGTGTCTCGGCCCTGGCGTTTGGACCGAATTCTCGCTTATTGTTCCAAATGACGTCGAGGACGGCGGCAATATCTTCTGGTGACGGGTGACAAGCGATCCTTAACGCGAGCTCGCAAGCTGGATCGTCGGCCTCGCGACCGACGACCGTGTCGCAGTGCGCTGCATTTCTCAGCATTCTGAAGCGGAACCGCGTTACCTCGCCTAGCTCCTTGAGCCCAGGGTAACCCAAGTAGGAATAAGGAGATTCTGGATTTAATTCTTCGGCACGCTGTTGCAATTCCAGATCTCTCGCTGATCTTCTCGGCATAGAAATCCTGCGACCGAACGGGGCGGCTGGAAGCGGACAAGCCGTGCCGCTACCAAGCGCTGTGCCGCAATCGCGAACTGCGACTTTCCTAAAGGACGCTCCTTTGAAATCGCCATGTGAACTAATATTGTCGATTTGTTTTGCGATTAGCTCACCGCTTAGCGAGACTGGAAAGCTGGCCGGCTGCCGCTCGCGGACACTGCCGCCCTTTCGTCTAGGCATCGAGCGCCTCCATTGCAAACTCGAAGGTGCCCCTTGCCTTCAGGTATTGTTGATATGCCCCATTTTGAAAGCCGGCCCATGCATCCCTTGAGGCGTGCGCCCGACTGAGTGCATCGATGCTGGCTTCGATTGCCAATTCGAGACCTTTTGCAGCCTGACATAGATCTCGGGCCTTTCCCTCGGCCTGATAGAACCGAAGTGAGTCCGGCACTCGAAATTCGTGCAACAGGTCAATTGCTTCGCGCGCCTCGCTCCAGCTGGACGGAGCAAATTGATTGCCTGCGATGATGGCGCGCTGGGCAGGTGAAACCTCGGTCGGCTGGCACCCGCGATCGGCTCGATTCAAATCCAGCCACCAATCGGCGCACAACTCGGCATGCCGCTTGATTGGCTGCAGCTTGGATTTCTCTTCGATCAAGTCTGCTATCATCAAGCGGGGCAGTAACGCGAAGGCGTCATCATAAGCCTTTGCCCAGCGTTCGGCGTCGATGCGGCGACCATCGGCGCTAGCGGCGGCGTATTCCACACCGATTTCCTGAATAAGGTCGGCGCATTCCCCGGAGTCGTTCAGATGTCTTACCGTGCCATCCGGTAGCCTGATCCGCTCATTCATGGCCGCACCTGCTTGTAGCGGGGATTGGCGCCAGCAGTGCGTAGCCACAGAAATGCAGCCCTGCGATCTGCCAGCTCAGGAAAGGGAAGGCCAAGGCATTCGCAAGTATAACGGATGAGCCACCGCTGCTTGGGCGAAGCCGGACGCGCGGCCATCGCCTCCAGCTTGTCTTTGTCCAGAGCGCCCAAGAAGCGTTCAGACCGAACCATGTAATTGTCGTAACGCCTGCGCCATTCAGCATAGCGCCCCAAATCCTCAAGTCTGGGCCCCGCCTTGCTGAGGAAGATCGCCAGTGCCTCGCCAATGGTATCGCAGCGCGCGCAGGCGTCCTTCCAATGCAGGGCGATAGCGGTATCGCCCACCAGTTCGGTCGGCGACATAGCAAGAAATCCATCGAGACTGCGCGCATCATGGGCAGACAGGGCACGCGCCGCGAGCACCGCGCCAAGGGTAATCTGATGAAACGCATCGCGCTGGTCGCGATAAACTGCCTCGCCAGGAATGATCTGCGGGGCAGACAAGCCAACTTCCACTGACTTCAAGTCAGCAAGCATGCGGCCTAGCTCGTCGATGTAGACGCCTAGATCGGTCTTTTCCGATTCGGGCTTCATGCGTTCCATGCGCGGAACATAGTGGCAACAATTGGATAGGTCAAGTAATTGCTATAACAATAGGCGGCTTTGTCATGCGATACAGCTATCTTTGTATTTAACGCAGATCCTTGCATCTACCGTTTACCGACCTATAATAGCCGGTGACTTTAAGTGCACTTAAGGAGTTTAGTGCGGGTCTAGGCGAAATAAATGTTGCCCACTTAAGCCGGCCAAAGACCCGCCCTTCGTGAAGCAGACCCGCACCCATGGTAGAGAAGCCTCATTCGCGATGCCGGAAGGTCGAGCCAGGCTCCAGGGAGCAGAAGGCTCTCTGCGCTCCGCCGCGCGGCGATACCTATTGGGCAGTGCGCGCGGATAGGCAAATCCGGGCAGAAGCATGGGCAGAGGCGCAGCACGTCAAATCGGTGAAACGGATCGAGCGCGAGTTCGCCGAAGCCGAACGCGAACGTGCAAATTGGCGGCGGCGGTTTCGTGTCGTCCGGCAGCGGAACTGGGGTGACGAAACCCGGCAGCAGCAGCAACGCAATGTGATGTGGCACGTCTCCTCACGGCCAGTTCGTCATGATCGGCTTTCTCGGTTACCTGTCTACCTCGTGCCGATCACCGATAAGGATGGACGGCAGTTCGTCTTCCTGCGCGTCCGATATTACTCAGCGAAGAAGACGCGGCAGGGCCATGTCCGCGAGCGCGCCTGCTACATCATCGATGGCGCCCACATCTTGCCCAATGGCGAGAGGTGCGTTGCCAGCAACCTTGGCGTGACCGACGGTGAGATCATCGAGGGGTTTGACGTCCTCGAACTGACCAACCGGACGGCGGCTGCAAACGCGAAAACGGCGTTTCATGGCATTATGCAGCATTGCCACCTGCTCACGCCAGAGCAGCAGTTTGAAGCCGTGAAGGCCTACGCCGAGAATACGTTCGGGCGGCAGGGCCTGCCCTATCTCGTGGTGCTGCATCCCCCGTCAGAGGATGGCGACCAGCGTAACTGGCACGTCCACATCCTGTTCTCGTTTCGCCCGATGGAGCGCGTTGCCGAGGGCGATTGGGAAATCGGCAGACATCTGCGCACCGATCTGGATTGTCCCGAGCAGTTCGCCAGAATGCGGCACCTGTGGAGCGAGCAGCTCAATCACGCTTGCGAACAGGCCGGGGTTCCCGCCCGGTTTACCCATCTCAGCTACGCGGCTTCTGGCCTTCCCTATCAGTCGCAGACCCACAACGGGCCGGGGCTTACAGCCAAGATACGGCGCGGCGAATATGTCTCCCGAAATCTCGAGAACCACCGGATCGCCATCGGCAACAGTGCGAAGCGGGCGATCGCAGAGGCCAAAGCCGAACTGCTGAACGCGGCATCGCAGGCGCGGCAACAAGTCGAGCGATCAATGCGCATTGCGTTGGCGGCACATGCAATCAGGGCCAAGCGCCTCGCACCAATCGATGATTGGTCCATTCTACGCAGCCCTCTTCCCGACCTTGCAGCGATACGGCCGATCAGTCGCCCGGCCAACGACAACGAGCGTTCATTTCCTTTGCCCGAAAACCTACCCGCCATGCGGGAACGGTCAGCACCGGTAAGCCCATGGCGCACGCAGTTGTCAGTCCCAGACCGGGCGCTGCCAGCCTGGCCCAATCTCTCCATTCGCGGCAGTGCTGCAAGTCGTTTGCGGCCAGACTTCAAAAGCCCGCTTCCACACAGGTTGCCGTCTTTCCCTCCACAGCAGGGCATTGCACGGGCTGCGTGGAAATCGCTGACTGCGCTGCCTCAGAGGCTGCCACCTGCCAGCATTCGCAAGGCCGAGAAGGTCTCGTGGAAACTGACCCCCGCTCTTTCGTCCCTTCCAGATTTCCCCGCGTCGCGCGGCTCCGGCTCGCCGAAGACAACCATGGTGTGGCGGATTTCGGCAGCGCTGCCACCTTTACGGCCGATTGTTCGGTCACAGGCAATGGCGTGGAAGCTCGACGGCACCCGGATTGCTTTGCCCGAGCACAAGAATCTCCGGCAAGGCTCTATCCGCTTTGATCGAGCGGGCTGGGCGAGAACCTTGCCATCGACACTGCCAAGCAGGCTTGAAACAACGCCGAAACTCGACCTCGCGGAACTCGCCGGACGGGTGTCGCAAACGGTCATTTTCCGGATGTCCGACACCATTGGCCGGATTGCTCCGAAGCTTACTCCCCTGCCAGACGAGCCAAAACCGATCGTTGCCGCCGTTTCCGAACCGCCGGTTCCAGCTATCGTCTCCACTGAGCCGCTCAACCTCGCCGAAGAGGAAAGGCGGGCGCGCGCTTTCCTTGATCGCAACCGCGACAAACCTATCCATGTCGAAAAGAAACCTGACGGGTTCATCTACCCCGGCAGAATCTATTGGCACGGTAATCGCCTCACCGAAGCAGGGTTGCGAAATCCAATTGCACAGCGCCAGCTTCAAGCGCGCTTCGAGCGGCAAGAGGGTCATGTCGATTACATCGTGACCAAGCTGGTGGGGCAAAAGTTGAAGGACACCAGACGCGAAACACTCGTGGGTGCGCTGCCACGGGATAACCGCGAATACTACTCAGCCATGCTCCGATCTCAGCCATTGTATCGCCAGGTGGTTGAAGCTTATCACGATGGCGGAAAGCAGCGGTGTTTGCAGGCCGCGATGGCTTGGCAAAACGCGCAAAATGATGGTGAAGATCGGAGGCTGCGGCTCGCGGCCAAAGCGAAGCTGCTGAGTAAGGCGTTCAGCCTTCAGCTCCCGTTGACGCAAACCCTTGCCCATGAACTCGAGCAGGACGCCGACAAGTATATTCGGAGGTCGGTGGCTGCCGCGGCGGCGGCCGCAGGCTCAAGCGATACTGGCGGCTCGCCGTCCCCGATTGCGCCACAGCTGAGTGATGCAGAAACCACGCCCACTCCCCACCGCGAACAGCGTTCGGTTGAACCGGAGTATCCTGCAGAGACCGGCGAGCCAGATGAAGAGCTCGTCACGGAAATCGCAAAGACGCCCGGACTGATGATGAAGCGCAAGGGTGGAAAGCTTTTTCCTGAGATGGCGCCGGCTGACGAACGAGAGGCTCGCAGCGGCGATTTTGAGCATCCACACATCCAGGCAGCCCTAGAACAGGAGCGTCGGCGGCAACGGCAATTCGTGCGCGAGATGTGGGGCGTGCTCACCAAATTCGTCACGAAGTCAGACGTGGATCGTGGATCGGCGGCAGTTATCGCGGCACTCCCGGACGATCAGCGGCAAAAGGCTTCACCATGGGCAACAACCCCGATCTGGGACCTCATGCTTCGCCAGTTGGAAAAGAGCGGCAGACGCCGTTCCGAAGCTGCTGTCCGGCGCTGGGAAGAAGCCGTTCGAGAGCGAGATGGCGGTCGGCTAGCAATCGCCGCTCAGGCCGACGCACGTTTGAGGCGGTGGCCCATCCCGATCAGTCCAGACACCGCGGCAGCGATCAAGCAAGATGTGGCACGCCGTTCGGCGCAGATTGCAGCGCAGCAGAGAATGTTCGGTCGATAGATGTAACTTAAGCGCGCTTAAGTTTGCCGACGTTTGCCCGGGCTACGTGATTGAAGGAGTTAGCATTTGGCTGGCTCTAGACGCCGGCGGCTCCCGACCCACAGGCCGTCGTTCAAGTCTGCGGAGTTCAATGTCTGGTTTCGCCAGAAGCCGTCATTCGGCTCTCGGGATCGTGCCTCGACCCCGCCTATGACTGCAACTGGGTGGTTTGCTGAACATCTGCTTCTGGAGATATTGCTTTTCAGGACGATCAGATGGCAATCAACTTGAAGAGCTTTAGGGTCCTCAGACCGGCCTCATGGATTTCGGCGGCCAGCTCGTCGGAAAGACAAGTTAGCCACTCGCCGAATCGGCGCTTCCGCCACAGATGCGTGCCGCAATGGATGCTCTGAACCAAGGCAAGATCGGGAACCTGTCTCGGGCATGACGCCGGGGCAGTGCCGATGGCACTGTCCCGGCCGCATGTCCTTGCAATCAGAACCGTACCGATGCCTCGATCCCATAGGTGCGCGGTGCGCCGCGGGTCAGATAATCCTGGTAGAAGGCGTTGAGATTCAGCCCGTAGACGTAATAGAACTTGTCCGTCAGATTGCGGCCCCAAGCCGAGATCGAGACATTGTCGCGGGTGTAGGTCACGCGCGCATCGAACAGCCAGTAGTCGGGGTTGCCGCAGGCCAGCTCGGGCGTTGCCAGCAGCACATTTGATCCGGCGGCCGGGCGGTCGCACGGATCCTGACCGTAGTTGCCGAAAGGATCGAAGAAATATTCGCCCATGTAGCGCGCATCGCCGCGTATGGTGAGCTTGTTGCGCCCGTCATCGATCGGGGTGAGCTCCAGCCCGGCATTGAAAGTCAGTTCGGGGGCGTTGGGGAAGTCATTGCCATTGATGTTGAGCGTGAGCGCCGTCGGATCGGCAGCATTGACCGCATTGCCGGTGTATTTCGAATTGAGATAGCCTGCGGCAGCATCGAAGCGGATCAGGTCACTGGGCTGCCAGATCAGCTCGGCCTCGGCCCCGAACAGTCGCCCGTCGGCAGACCGCAGAAAGCTGGTCGCGCCGATGATCTGAGCGATCTGCTGACCGGTGTAGTCGTAATAGAACGCCGCTGCGTTGAGCTGCACCGTGTTGCCTGCAAACTTGCTCTTGAAGCCGGCTTCGTAGGCGTTCACCTTCTCGGGATCGACGAAATAGACCTGGCTGATGTCCTGATAGGCAAGCGCGTTGAACGTGCCCGCCCGGTAGCCGCGCGAATAGCTGGCGTAGAGCAGGACATCGTCCGAAGGTTCATAGCTGAGGATCGCGCGCCCGGTCAGCTGACCGGTGCTCTCGTCCGCATTAACCCGGCCCGGCGTGCCGACAAGCGGGAACTGGTAGGGCACAAGGCTGGCAAAGGCATTCTGCCCCGACAGGTCGAACAGCACCGATGAGGCATTGCTCAGGCGCACGTCATCCCAAGTGTAGCGCAGCCCGACCGTCAGCGAGAGCGCATCGGTCAGCTCGAGCTTGCCTTCGCCATAGACCGCGATGCTCGGGCGCGAGATGGTGAATTCCTGCCGGGCGAGGATCGGGCCGAACGGCGGCGCTCCGGCAGCCGCGCAGGCGGCCTGCACCGCTGTTCCCCCGGCGCTGTTGGTGGCGGCAACATCAGCGTTGAAGGCGATCAGGGATCGCGCATCGAAGAAGCCATTGGGGTTCACCACCACTGGCGCACAGAAGCCCGGATCGGTAATCGGCAGCGCCGGATTGAGCGCAAAGGCCGGGAGGGTGCGGATCGAATTGCCGACCGCAATCGGGATATTGTTGAAATTGCCCGGCACCCCTGCACCTTGCAGCAGCGGGCGCAGGAAGCCGAAGAAATCGGGTTCGTTGACCGTGTCGATCGAATCCTCGCCATAATAGCCGCCGACGATCAGCTTGAACGGCCCGCCATCATCGAAGCTCAGACGGGTATCGAAGTTGAGGTTCTGCGATTTCGAAAGATACCGGATCGCGCAGACATTGTTGGGCGATCCATCGCAATCGAAGGGGGAGAGGCGGAAGGTCGCTTCGTCATAGGCCATGATGCTGGTAAGGGTCAGATCATCATTCAGCTTGCCTTCGACCGTCAGGGTTGCGCCATAGCTGTCGGTGAAATAGCGCCCGGCCGTGTCCGCCTGGATCTCGTTGCGGCGCAGGGTGCGCCCTCCAAGCTCGGGTCGGGGAGCGAAGCGCGAATAGCCGCCCGCATCGGTGCGGCCTTGCAGATAGCCGATCCCATAGGGCAGATCCTGCAAGGGGTTGGCCCGCGCGCCGTGGAGCTTGAGTGTCATCGAAAAATCGGATGACGGCTCGATCAGAAAGGTGATGCGCCCGGCGATGCTGTTGGTTTCGGCGAAGTTGCGGTTCAGTGTCGGGTTGAAGGTATAGCCATCGGCATCGACATAGGTGCCCGCAATGCGCACCCCGAACACATCATCGACAATGGTCGCATCCAGGGCGCCTTCGGCGAACACCCGGTTGAAGTTGCCATAACCGACCGTCATGTAGCCACTCGCCCCGTCAAGCGAGGGCTTGCGGGTAATGAAGTTGATCGCCCCGCCGGTGGTGTTGCGCCCGAACAGCGTGCCCTGCGGGCCGCGCAGCACCTCGACCCGTTCCAGATCATAGAGCTGCTGGCCGTGGCTGGCGCGGAACGACTGGTAAACTTCATCGACATAGACGCCGACTGGCGAAGCCGTGGCGGCGGAGAATTCATTGGCCACGCCCACGCCGCGCAGCGAGAAGTTGGGCTGGGTTTCGGAATAGGCGCTGGTGACCTGCAGGTTGGGCAGGCTGCCCATCAGGTCGCTGGTATCGGTAATCCCGCGCGCGGCGAGTTCATCGCCGGTGATCGCCGAAATCGCGATCGGCACCTTCTGGAGATCTTCGCTGCGCTTGGTCGCAGTGACGACGATCGTGCTGATTCCGCCTTCATCGGCCGGCTCGGCATCCTGCGCCAGCGCCGGGCTTGTGCCAATCAGCAATGCGCCCAGCGACGCACCCAATGCGAGGCCGCGCTGCGCGGTGTTCGATCTTGCGTTCATCTCTACTCTCCCCTGCTTCTTGTTCATTCTGGTGGATCATTGTGGCCGCAGGCTGAAACCGCGCCGCTGCGGGTCGGCATAGGCATCCGCGAGCAGGCGTTTCTGCACCTTGCCGCTGTCCATGCGCGGCAGGCTGCGGGTGAAGGCGATCTGGCGCGGCAGCTTGTTGGCAGCGATCAGCCCGCGCAGCCGCGCGCCGATGGCGCGGGCGCTGGCGGCAGGATCGGCGGCGGGCTCGCGCAGTTCGATCACGGCCTGCACCACCTGACCCAGATCATCGTCGGGCACGCCGAATACCGCGCAGTCCACGATCTGCGGATCGCTCATCAGCGCGGCTTCGACCTCGGCGGGATAGATGTTTGCGCCCCCTGAAATGATGGTGAAGGACGCGCGGTCAGTAAGCCACAGATAGCCCTCGGCATCGACATGGCCGATGTCGCCGAGCGTGGCATAGCCCTGACGGCTGGTCGCGGCGGCGGCCTTTTCCGGGGCGTTGTGATAGGCGTGGGCGGTGTCGCTTTCGAAGAACACCCGGCCCGTCGCGCCCGGCGGCAGCGGCTGGTCGTTGTCATCGAGAATATGGATGACCGAGCCATAGGCCCGCCCGACGCTGCTGGGACGCTCAATCCATTCGGCGCTGGTGATGTGGGTGAAGCCGACCGCTTCGGTGCCGCTGTAATATTCCTGGAGGATCGGCCCCCACCAGTCGATCATCCGTCGCTTGATATCGGGCGGACACGGCGCGCCGGCGTGGATGGCGCAGATGTGCGAAGGCGGATTGGCAGGGCGATCCGCCAGCGCCAGCATCCGCGCGAACATGGTCGGCACCCACTGGCTGTGCGTGACGCCCTGTTCGGCCAGCAGCGCCAGCGCCCTGCCGGCATCGAACTTGCGCATCGCCACCACCGTTCCGCCCATGCGCTGCACCGTCATCGCCCAGCGCAAGGGGGCGGCGTGATAAAGTGGCGCAGGCGAGAGGAACACCGTGTCCGCGTCCATCCCGAACAGCGCGCGGGCGCGTTCCACCCGCCGCGCGTCGCTGCCCAGCATCGCGCCCGAAAGCGGGCGCTTGACCCCCTTGGGCCGCCCCGTGGTGCCCGAGGTGTAGAGCATGTTGCTGCCCTCAACCTCGGTAAAGGGCGCGGTTTCGCCCGTGTCCCATTCGGCCGGAACCAGCGCGCGCGGCAGGCCGGCATCATGGGTCAGCACCACCTTCGCGCCGCTATCGGCAAGGATATAGTCGCGCTCGGGCGCCGCCAGCCGCTCGGACAGGGGAACGAAATACAGGCCCGACATCTGCGCCGCCCAGGCCGCGACGAAAAATTCAGCGCCGTTGCCAAGGATCAGCGCGACACTGTCGCCCGGCGCGCAGCCCAGCGCGGCGAGCCGCCCGGCGAGCCTGCGGCTGCGCGTGGCCAGCGCGCCATAGCTCAGTACCTCGCCATCGATCACCACCGCCGCGCGGGCGGGGGCCGTTTCGGCAATGGCGCCGGGATGCAGGCTCATGCCCCCGCCTCCGCCGCCAGATGCGCAAGATGCGCGGTTTCGTTGATGCTCACCACTGTCAGCCGGTCGAGCGTGCTGCCGGTCAGCCGCGTGATCGATCCGTATTCGGGCACGAAATTGGCGTGCCCCTCCAGCCCCAGGGCGTGGCTGAGCAGGATGTTGATCGGAAAGCCATGGGTGAAGATCACGGCGGTCTTGCGATGATGCGCGCTCAGGATCGAGCCGAAGCCCTCCAGCGTTTCGGCCACGAAGCGCGGACCATCGATGCCGAAATAGCCCAGCGGATCGGCCAGGAACCGCGCCCAGTCAGCCTCGCCCCGGGCCTTGACCATCTCGATATTGGCATAGGCTCCGCCATAGCGATCAACTTCGCCAATCGCGGCGATGGCGGTGGCGGCGATGCCGGTGGCCGTGAGCAGCGGCGCGGCGGTTTCGGCCGCGCGGTGCATCCCGGAATGGATCACCAGATCGATCGGCTCGCGCGCCAGAAAGCTGCCAACCGCCTCGGCCTGACGGTGCCCGGTTGGTGACAGCGGCGGGTTACCCGCGCCCGGCTGGGTGATGTGCTGCGGCTGGCCGTGGCGAACGAGGATCAGACGCATCTCAGCCCGCCCCGCCGCCGACCGAGCGCAGCGCGTGGTAGCCGCCATCAACCTTGATGTCGGTGCCGTTGACCCAGCCCGCGTCCGGCCCGAGCAGGAACTGCACCACCGCTGCGACCTCGTCAGGTGCTCCATGGCGACCGGTGAGGGCAGCGGCAGCGGCGATGCGGTCGGCCCCGATGGAAGCCTCGAAATCGGCGAGGATCGGGGTTTCGACCGGGCCGGGGCTGACGGTGTTGACCCTGATGCCCCGCAGCCTGAATGCAGCGGCGGCATGCTGCGCCCAGCGGATCAGCAGCGCCTTGGAATATTCATAGGCGAGCTTGCCATCGGCCAGCGCAGGCCTCGCCGCCGGGGCCAGTGCCAGCCATTCGTCCTTCGCCGCATCATCCAGCGGGCAGCGCGCGGCCGTGACGCTGGCGACCGCGACCACGCCCGCGCCGGGTGCCAGTTGCGCGGCCAGCGCCTCGGTCAGCAGGCGCGGGGCATCGCAATTGACCGCCATGATCGCAGCCGGATCGGCGGTGCCGGGCAGGCCTGCGACATGGGCGATACCGTCAAGGAGCCCGGCGATCCCTGCCGCCGCCGCCGAAATTGCCGCGGGATCGGCAAGATCGCAGATCACCTCGGCTCCCGCCCGGTCGAGCCCGATTACCGTGTCGCCCGCCGCCGACAGCCGAGCGGCCAGCGCCGCCCCAATCCCGCTTGCAGCGCCCGTGACGAGGATCCTGCGGCTCATTGCCAGCGGACTTTCATGCCGGTCCAGCCGGTGAACCAGTTGGACGGCAGGCGGGTAGGCTCTTCCAGCACCGCAATGTCGGCAATGTCGCGCAGCATGGTATCGAACAGCAGCGCTGCCTCCAGCCGGGCAAGGTGGGTGCCAAGGCAGAAATGTGCGCCGACGCCAAAGCCGACATGGGGGTTGGGCGACCGGTCCAGCACCAGCTCGTCTGCCCGTGCAAACACCGTCTCGTCACGGTTGGCGCTCGCGAACCACAGCACCACCTTGTCGCCCTTGGCGATCCTTGTGCCCGCCAGTTCGGTATCGCAGGCCGCCGTGCGGCGCATATGCGCGACCGGCGAGACGAAGCGGCACATTTCCTCGATCGCGCCCGGCACCAGCGCGGGGTTGGCACGCAGCGTTTCCCACCCCCCCTGTCGCACCAGTTGGGCGAGGCCGCCAGTGACGAGGAACCGCGTCGTCTCGTTACCCGCCACGGTGATCAGCATGAAATAGGCGTCGAGCAACTGCTGTTCGAGCGGCGCATCATCGAGCCGTGCGGCCACCATGCGGCTGGCGAGATCATCGCCCGGCGCGCGGCGCTTGGCATCGGCAAGCTGGCGGAAATAGGCGAAGAGCTGCGCGCGCGCTTCGGCCTGTTCGGCATCGGAAGCGCACATGTCGCTCATCAGATTGGCCCAGTCGACCAGCCCGGGGGCTTCATCGGCGGGCACGCCGAGCATGTCGGCGATCACCAGCATCGGCATTCTGACCGCGATGCGCTCGACGAAATCGAACGCCTCGCCGCGCGGGGCATCGGCCACCAGCCGTTCGACAATCGCGCGGAAGGCCGGGCGGCGCGCCGTCACCGCCTCGCGCGAGAGGCCGGGCATGACGATCGCGCGCAGCTTGCCGTGGAGCGGCGGGTCGGCGTTGTGGACCGATGGCGCGCCGCGCCCCTCGGCGCGGCGGTTTCTGATCTGGGTGCCGTGGCCGGACAGGAACACGGAATGATTGCGCGCGGCGGCCACCACCTCGGCATGGCGGGTCACGCACCAGAAGCCCGCGCCCTCGGGCTCGGGATTGAACCACAGGCCCGGCATCCGGCGCAGCTCGGCAAAGGCCTCGTGCTCGCGCGTCGCCTCGAACGGGGCGAGGTCGAGGAGATCAAGCGCGCTCATTGCGGCTGGCCGCTGATGGTGCGGTACCAGATCAGCCCGCACGCCTTGCCCAACCGTTCGATGAAGGCATCATCGGGTTCCTGCGCGGCAAGGCCAACCTGGACATAGGCAAGCTGCTCGGTAAGCGAGGACAGCCCTTCGGCGACCATCGAAATATCGGCGAGCGGTGGCACTGCGCCGCTGGTGACCAGCCGTTCGAGCCAGCGTTCGGTGCGCGCCACAAAGCGGTCGCGCATTTGCAGCCAGACGCGGCGGAAATCGCTGTGCTCCTGCTGCGCGGCGGCCTCTCGCGCAACCCTGAGCAGCAGGCGATCCCGGCGATAATCACGAAAGAACTGGATGTTGCGCGCCTCCAGCCGTTCGAGCGAGAGGCTGTCTGCTTCCCCCACGGTGCGGGCGGTGGTGCGCCGCAGCTCTTCGTTGAGCTGGTCGAGCAGGGCCAGCAGGATCGCGTCCTTGTCGGCAAAGTGGCGGTAGAACAGCCCGTGGCTGATCCCTGCCTCGGCCACGATGTCGGTGATGCGGACGGCGTTATAGCCATGCTGGCCGAACGCGACCGCCGCCGCGGCGAGCAGCTTTTCCCGAGTCGCCTTGCCCTTGCGCGTGGGCGGCAGGCCGGTTGCCGCCTGTGCCCCTGCATCCTGTCCCATGCCCGCTCTCCCGTATCGGTGAGGTGTGCCTCTTGTTGGCCTAAGGCTCCACGATTGCAAAAGTGATGTCAATGTCATTTTTGCTTGGCAGGCCTGCGATCCTGAGGCATTGTCGGGCGTGCAGACTTCCGGCTGGCGTGACTTCGCGCGCAGAAACGGGGGCGTTTTCATGGGAGTAAGGCCGATGGGCAGATTGGCAGGCAAGGTAGCCATCATCACCGGAGCGACCGGTGGAATCGGTTCGGCCACCGCACGCAAGTTTCTGGAGGAGGGCGCCCAGCTGATGCTCGCCGGGCGCGACGCGGGCCGGCTTGAGGCTGCCGCCGCAGCGCTTGGCGCGCCTGACCGGGTGGCGATCTGTGTCGGCCAGCCCACCGACGAAGCCGATGTCGCCGCCCTCGTCGCCGCCACGACGACGCGGTTCGGCGCGCTCCACGCTTTCGTCGCCAATGCCGGGTCCGAGGGCAAGGTGATGCCGATCACGCTCACCGACCTTGCCGATTTCGAGGCGGTGCAGCGCACCAACGTGACCAGCGTCTTCCTTGCCATCAAGCATGCCGCCCCGGCGATGCAGGCGGCAGGGGGTGGGTCGATTGTCGCGTTGTCATCGGTGGCAGGAGAAGTCGGGGTGGCCGGGATCGGCGCCTATGCCGCCAGCAAGCACGCCATCAGCGGGCTGGTGAAAGTGGCCGCGCTGGAACTGGCGGCGGCCGGTGTCAGGGTCAACGCGGTGGCCCCCGCGCCCATCGACAATGCGATGATGCAATCGATCGAGGCGCAGGCCAGCCCCGGTGACCCCTCCCTTGCCCGCGCGGGCTTTACCTCGCTGATCGCCATGGGCCGCTATGGCACGGACCCGGAAGTGGCCAATCTTGTCGCCTTCCTCGCCAGCGACGAGGCAAGCTACTGCACCGGCGGCAATTATGCCGTCGACGGCGGCTTTCTGGCGGCGTGAGGGGGCAGGCGCGATGATCGACACCGAACCGCAGCTTGCCGCCATGCTCGAAGCGCGCAAGGCCCGGCGCGCGCTGCCGCCCTATATCCCGCAGGCCGATGCCGATGTCGCCGCCTTGCTCGCCAGCTTCTTCGCCCGTGAACTGCCTGGCAGCAGCGTCAGCGGCATTGCCCGGATCGGCGGGGGCGCATCGAAGGAACAATTCGTCTTCACCCTTGCCGCGCCCGGCGAAGACCCGCGCCGCTACGTGCTCAGGATGGACGCGCTCGAAGGGATTACCGAGACCAGCCGGGCGCGCGAATACGAGATCCTCAAGGCCTTTGCCGGCGTGGTGCCGGTGCCCGATCCGGTCTGGCTCGATGCCGAAGCGGCGCATTTCCCGACGCCTGCGGTGATCATGGAATTCGTCCCCGGCGTCACCAAGCCGCAGACCGACGGGGTCAGCGTCACCGGCCTTGGCACGGTGCTGGGCGATCCCTTGCGCGGTCTCATTGCCCCGCAATATTACGATAACCTCGCCAGGATCCACAATTTCGACTGGACCAAGGCGGGCCTCACCCAATTCACCGCGCCCACGGCCGATCCCAAGCAGGCAACCCGCTGGCTCATCAATTTCTGGAAGGAGTTGCTGGAACAGGACGCGGTCACCCGCGAGCCGGTCTTGCGGCTCGCGACCCAGTGGCTTGAAGACCACGTGCCCGATTGCGAGGCGCCTTGCGTCGTTCACGGCGACTATCGCACCGGCAACTACCTGTTTGACGAGGCGAGTGGCCGGATCACCGCGATCCTCGACTGGGAGATGAGCTATATCGGCGATTTCCACGCCGATCTGGGCTGGCTGCTGCAACCGGTGTTCGGCAGCTGCATCGACGGCGTATTCCGGGTCAGCGACATCGCGCCGCGGGACGAGTGGATCGCAGCTTACGAAGCGGCGAGCGGCAACCGTGTGGACCCGGTGAAGCTCCACTACTTCACCGTGTTCAACGCCTGGAAGAGCTACATCCTCGTTTCCGCGCTAGGGATGCAGGCGGCGCGCACCGCACACAACCATCAGGATGTGCTGCTTACCTTTCTGGCGGCGACCGGGCCGATGTTCGTCGACGATCTCGCCCGCCTGCTGATGATGGAGGAAAGCCGGTGAACCCCTCAGTCGATGATCGCCTCGGATCGGTGCTGCGCGCGCTTCAGACCGTGGTGCTGCCCGCGCTGCCCGAAAGCGCCAGCCTCGCGCGCGAGCAGGTGATGCTGGCGATGGGGCATATCCAGATCATCCAGGCGCAGCGCGACGCCACGCCCGCTTTCGAGGAAGGCGAGCTTGCTGATATCCGCGCGATGGCCGCCGCCGTGCTGGCGCTGGACGAGGCGCCTGCGACCTGCGCGGCGGAGCGCGCCGCACTCGCGCAGGCGCTGGCTGACGATACCGCGCCGACCCGCACGGCAAGCGAGGCGATCCGCACTGCGATCGACGCGCTGCTCGTCGCCGCGCGCGAAGCGGGCGCGCGCGAGTATCACGCAGCCCTTGCCGCCACGATCCTGCCCCTGGGCCGCGCCCGCGCCCGCAAGGATCGTGAATGGTTTGCGATCATGGGCTTCGACATCGAACTGAGCGGCGGCTGAGGCGCGGGCGGCGGGCGATGCATTTCGACCGGGATTTCCGCATGGCGATCGGCAGTGCGCTGGCGCCGGGCGCGGGCACGATGGCGGTGATCGATCCGGCCACGGCAACGCCCTTTGCCGAGGCACCCGAAGCAAGCCCGGCTGATCTCGACCGCGCCATCAGCGCCGCGCGGGCAGCCTTTCCCGGCTGGGCAGCCACGCCCTATGCCGAACGCGCGGCATCGATTGCGGCACTCGCCGACGCGGTCGAACGTCATGCCGATGATTTCGCCCCGCTGCTAACCCGCGAACAGGGCAAGCCGCTGGCCGAAGCCCGGCGCGAAGTGATGGGGCTGGCCACGTGGCTGCGCGCTGCTGCGGGCATGGCACTGCCCGTGACTGTCCACGAGGACATCCCGGCGCGCTATTGCGAGACGCGCCATGTGCCGATCGGCGTCGTCGCCGCCATTGCCCCGTGGAACTATCCCTTGCTGCTCGCGGCGTTCAAGCTTGGTCCGGCGCTGGTCACGGGCAATTGCGTGGTGCTGAAGCCTTCGCCTTTCACGCCGCTGACTTCGCTCAAACTCGGGGAACTGGCGCAGTCGATCCTGCCGCCGGGGGTGCTGAATGTGGTGTCGGGCGGCGATGCGCTTGGCCCCTGGCTGACCGCCCATCCCGGGATCGACAAGATCGCCTTCACCGGCTCCACCGCCACCGGCAAGCGCGTGATGGCGAGCGCGGCCGATACGCTCAAGCGGATCACGCTCGAACTGGGGGGGAACGATCCGGCCATCGTGATGCACGATATCGATCCCGCAATGCTCGCCCCGGCGCTGTTCTGGGCGGCTTTCGGCAATGCCGGGCAGGTGTGCCTCGCGACCAAGCGACTATATGTGCACGCTGCCGTCTATGACGAGGTGCGCGATGCGCTGGTGGCCTATGCCGCGGGCGTGACAATGGGCAGCGGCATTGCGCCCGGTACGCAGATCGGCCCCATCAACAACCGTGTCCAGCATGACCGGCTGATCGCCCTGATCGAAGACTGCCGCACGCACGGCTATCGCTTTGCCTGCGGGGGCGAGGTGCCCGATGGCCCTGGTTACTTCCTCGCGCCGACCATCATCGATAACCCGCCTGAAAGCGCGCGGATCGTGCAGGACGAACAGTTTGGCCCGATCCTGCCGATGATGTCCTTCACCGATTATGACGATGCCGTGCACCGCGCCAATTCTGGCCCCTATGGACTGGGAGCGTCGATCTGGGCAGGCGATCCGGACGCGGCATGGGCGCTGGGGCAGCGGATCGCATCGGGCAATGTCTGGGTGAATGAAAGCCGCCCGCTCTCGCCGCTGGTGCCCTTTGCCGGCCATGGGCACTCAGGGTTCGGGGTCGAGAACGGGATTGAAGGCCTGCTCGAATACACGTTACCGCGCACATCGAGCATCTGCCGAACCCGAACTTTCGGGTTATGACTGGTTCCACTGCTATCGTGCAAAGGGCCCCAGACGTCCTATGTTGGACCGGTGCATGAAGGCGCACTGCACCAGCTAGAGTTCGGGCTTGAAGCCAGACGCCAGGAACGGCAACCCGGCGCGCAAAAAGGCGATGCTGTTGGGTGCGGTGTCGAATGATGTAAAGGTTTGCCCAGGAAAGCCGCCAGAAATGATCATGGAGGCCCAGGTCACCATCTGACCGACCACCACCCGCCACGTGCCGCAATCGGCCTCGAACTGGACACGGTACCACCTCGCCTACGGTCCGGACGCCCCCTCCACCGCAGTGTCCACGCAATCGTCACCTAACACGCTTCAGCCCGGGTTCCGCCCTGCAAGGCGCATCACCAAACCGGAAAGTAGCCGCGACCCCATAGCGTCCCCTTGAGGATATTAGAGGCCTAGCGTGTCACCGCTTTTCATGGACGGCAAGTTACCGGCAGAGCAGGCGCAATTGATGACTGCAATGGGGTCGGTTTCAGAATGTCGGCTGCTTGCGGGAAATCCGTTAAAGTTGCCGGGCAGGTTTCGGGATCGCTCACCGGCCCCGCTCATGACCGAGGATGGGTGGCTAGGTGAATGGCTGCTTTTTCGTCTTAAGAAGCGAAAAGCGGACGACTGTTCAAGCGTTTGCGGCTATCTTAATGGCGAAGGAGGCCGCAAATGAACCTGACGCCCCACCAGCGGACATTGGTCGTCGCAGGCGCACTACTGTTCTTGATTGGCCTACTACAGGGAGCCCTCGTGCAGAGCTTTCTGAATCCGCGTATGGCGCTCTCGGCCCACCTCACGGCTGTTCAAAGCGGTATGGCAATGATGATTGTGGGGGCCCTGTGGACGTCAGCCGATCTCCGTCCGACCTTTTCCAACATAGCGCGGTGGACAATTGTTATCGGCATGTTTGCCCTTTGGGCCGGTCTGACTGCATCAGCAATTACTGGCGCGAGCAGCAATCTGCCCATTGCTGGCGCTGGACATAGCGCCGCCCAAACAACGGAGAACTTGGTTTCGATTGCCGTGCTCGGTGGCAGTGTCTTGATGACCATCGGGTGGTCGATATTCGTATTGGGGCTCGTTCGCGCGAAGCGTTGAGTATCGACCGCTTTCAAGCCTGCTCAACGAATGGCTGAAGGTCTGCTTCGGGGTCGATAGCGGACCGGCAGAAATTTTTCGAGAGCTGGGGATAGCCCCCATACGGCTTTCGGGATTGCGCGTTGGTCCCGCTCATGGCCGGAAGTGGGTGGATTGTGTTGAAAAACTCCCCCTTGCAATCGAGCTAAAGTATTGATTCTATGTCTCTGCAAGCAGGCGGAGATGTCGGATGATGGGTGAGCGGACGGTGGCGCAGGAGGCGCTGTTCTACAGCTTCAACCTGGAGCGGCATGTTCCGGCGGACCACCTGCTGCGCTCGATCGATCGGTTTGTCGACCTGTCGGGCATTCGCGAACATTTGCGGCCGTTCTACAGCTCGACTGGACGGCCATCGGTTGATCCCGAGCTGATGATCCGGATGCTGATCATCGGCTATTGCATGGGCATCCGGTCCGAGCGGCGGCTGTGCGAGGAGGTGCACGTAAACCTCGCCTATCGCTGGTTCTGCCGCCTGGGGCTGGAAGGCGATGTGCCCGACCACTCGACCTTCTCGAAGAACCGGCACGGCCGCTTCCGTGATAGTGATCTGCTGCGCCAGTTGTTCGAGATGACCGTTGCGCGCTGCATTACCGAGGGGTTGGTCGGCGGTGAGGGCTTTGCGGTCGACGGCAGCCTCGTGCGCGCCGATGTGAACCGCCAGCATGCCGTCGATCAGGCCGATGGTCTGCCGGACCCGGCCACCAGCCATGCCGTTCGCGAGTATCTGGCTGTGCTCGATGATGCGGCCTTCGGGGGAGCAACTCCGGTGCCGCCCAAGCAGCTGGCGGTCGCCGATCCGGCCGCGCGCTGGACTGCGGCAAGCCGCGAGCGCGCCTTCTTCGCCTATGCCACCAACTACCTCATCGATCTCCAGCACGCGGTGATCGTCGATGTCGAGGCGACCACCGCCATCCGCCAGGCCGAGGTGACCGCCCAGCGCCGCATGATCGACCGGACGCAGGAGCGCTTTGGTCTGTGGCCCGAGCGGCTCGTGGGCGATACCGGGTATGGCGATGCGAAGAACCTGTCCTGGCTGGTCGAAGAGCGCGGCATCGAGCCGCACATCCCGGTGGTCGATCATTCCGCCCGGCGCGGTGATACCTTCGAGCGTTCCGCCTTCACCTTCGACCATGAGGACGACAGCTATATCTGCCCTGCCGGCAGGCGGCTGCCCAGAGCCAGAGGGTCTATAGCAATGCCCGCCAGTCGGTCGATGAAGACGGCATGCTGCGCTACCGTGCCAGCAAGCTCGACTGTGACGCCTGCGCTCTCAAGCCGCGCTGTTGCCCGACACAGCCAGCGCGCAAGATCCTGCGTTCAGTCCACGAGGGCGCCCGTGATCTCGCCCGCGATATCGCCACAACCGACGCCTATCTGGTCTCACGTCGCCAGCGCAAGAAGGTCGAGATGCTGTTCGCGCACCTCAAGCGCATCCTCAGAATGGATCGCCTGCGCCTGCGAGGTCCAAACGGCGCAAGAGACGAGTTCCTCCTCGCTGCCACCGCCCAAAACCTCCGCAAGATGGCCAAGCTGATCCCCATGCCAGTCACTCCAGCCCCCGCATAAGCGGGGACCAAGCCTGCGCGCCGCATCTAGACTCGCACCAGCGCTAGTCTCAGCGCCGGGTTTTTCAACACAATCGGGTGGTTTGCTGCCGCCTGAGTTCACCACCGAAGCAGCTACCTTGACACTCTACATAGGGCTATGTAGAGTGTCTGATATGGTGAATCCTCCCAAACTGACCCCTCAGACGATGAAGGTGTTGACGGCACTTTATAATCATCCCGGCTCGTCCGGTGCCGATGTATGTAAGTTGAGTTCGCTACCTTCTGGCACCGTATATCCGATTCTTGGACGCCTTGAGAGTGCAGGTTGGCTGAATAGCCAGTGGGAGAACATCGACCCCAGAGCGGCCGGAAGGCCAAGAAGGCGTTTCTATTTCCTTTCCGCAGGCGGGGCCGCTGAAGCGAAGAGAGGCGCCTCCGAAGCCGCAAGCATTTATGCGAGTTTTGCGTCATGAAGGAAGTGGTCGTCGCGCTCCTGATCGCCTTCCTCGCATTTGAGATTAACGCTTGGTACCCAAGGTTGCTCTCACAGATTGTCATTTTCGCCACGCGGCGTCTGCCGCCTCGACAGCGCGAACGGTATCGAGAGGAATGGTCGGCTCATTTGTGTGAGACGCCCGGCGCAATCGTGAAACTTTGGCAGGCAGTTGGCTTTGTGTGGGCTTCGGGGGGGATGTTTCCTCGCTGGCGGCGAGGCATTGCGCACATCCGTTTTATTCGTCGCTGTGAGGCTGCTGAGCGTTTAACCCAAAGGGCGCTTGATTTGGTTTTCGCTACGGGCACACTGATCGCACTCGCCCCTTTACTATTTTTTGTCACCATCACCCTGAAGATTAGTGGTCCGGTATTTGAGCGGCGCCGACATGTTAGAGTAGATGGTGTCTGTTTCGAGGAATTGCGATTCTGCACAGTTGGGGGTGAAAGCAAATCAAGCGATTGGCATTTACGTCTCCGCTATTTTCTAAGGCGAACAGCGATCAGTGAATTACCGCTGTTGCTCAACATTTTTCGAGCAGATATGACATTCGTGGCCACACGAAATGCGCCCACGCAAATGAAACAAGTTAAGCCTTCGCTGTTAGAAATGCGAGATGTAACCATGCGAGCTAGGAATCGGCGTCATCGCTCGATCATGCATACAATTGCGATTACCGCTGGGTTATACATTACCGCCATAGGCGCCGCAGCGAAGTCTTTGCTTTTGTACAACGACGAGTGAACCAGATTTGGAGTGGCACAGACTCATTGCTTGTAAGAGCCTCCGGCGCTGAGGCTGGCGTGACGTCTGCTTTGGGGTCGGTTGCTGAATTTCGGCTTTTGGCAGAACCCCGGCCCAAGCTGACCGACCGGTATTGGCGAACCCGGTCAGTCAGAATGTCGATTGGGAACAGCGGTTATGTCCCAGACCCTGCCAGTCATGCTGGAACGTAGCTTGTTTGTGTGCTTAGGATCCGCACTCGCTATCATTTTGCCCCGCCTATGCCGCTGATTTGGGAAAAGTCCCGTGGCTGAGCCTCTGTTGGAGGTCAGCAGGTAGAGGGGAAAAGGGCCCTTCGGGCTGACCTCGTAACAACGAGGTGAAGTATGAATACCAACAACGACAAGGGCGCGTCCGGCAGCGCGGGCACCCTACACAATGCCGCATATCTTAGCGGGGGGCAGCAACGCGTGCTGCTGCCGGTCCGAACCCGGAGCGAATGGCCAAAGCAGCCTGCCGCCGATCGACCGCTACGGCGGATCGCCATCATCGACACTGAAACGACGGGTCTGGACTGGATCCGGCATTCCGTCATCGAGGTCGCGGCCGCCGCCGTCCTCGTCGATGACGCGGGGCGGATCGCGGCCATTCCTAGTCTGGGGTCAGGACTGAATGATCCCGGTCACCCCCTGCCGCCGGAGATCGTGGAACTGACCGGTTTGACTGATGCCATGGTTGCGAACCGGGAAATCGACCGCGACGAGCTCGGCGCCTTTCTCGCATCGTGCGAGGCCGTGCTGGCCTTCAATGCGGGTTTCGATCGGCCCTTTGTCGAGGCCTTGCTGCCAGATCTGCCCGCCATGCGCTGGGGCTGCGTCATGGCCGATGTCCCGTGGCGCAAGCTTGGCTTCGAAACCGGCCCCCAGAACTATTGCCTCATGCAGGCTGGCCGTTTTGCCGCCGGAGCTCACAGGGCGAAGGACGATGTGCTTTCGCTGATCGAACTGCTGGATCATGTCTGCGCCGATGGTCAGAGCATCATGGCCAAGGTGCTGGCCGCGATCGATGCGCCGGCGTGGCGGTTCGAGGCGACGTGGGCGAGCTACCACCAGCGGGATCTGCTGCGGGACCGGCGCTATCGCTGGCGAGCGGAAGGCCGAAGCGGCGTCTGGCACAAGCATATCCGCGCTGATCAGTATCAGTCGGAATGGGACTGGCACCTGAGCGTCATTGGCCATGAGCCCTCGGTCATCCCGCTGCCGGCGACCGAAAGGTATCGCCATGATCGGTCGTGGAAGCCGGTCGAACGCAAAGCGAAGATTACCGCCTGAGGGCGGTGTGAGTGAGCTGGATCCGGGAAAGGAAAAGGCTTTGTTCCCCCATGCGCGGGGGAGCGTCACACTAACAAGGAACTATGAAACAATGAGAAATCTTAACCTCGGCGGGGCCTGCCCCCGCCGGCCGATCACGCACGCCATTGCCCGGGCCATGCTGCATCCGACCGCACCGGTCGATGTTGCATTGGGCGACTGCGACCTCGGGGTATTCGCCGTCAACGGCACATATGCTGAGTGCATTCAGGTCCTGTCCGGCGTGGCCATCGACAAGCGGCGGCCGTGGCTGGCGGCCACGTTCGCCGATGATGCGTCGACACAGCTGCGCGGCCTGTTGCTGATGCGCCCTTTCCACGGGCAGCTTCATGTTTGCCTGGTCGAGCCGTGCCTTACCCAGGCTGGCAAGCCGATGCTTCTGGTAAGCGCCGACCGAATGCAGGCGTTCGAGCTGGATGCCGCTGGCCGTCTGGTGGAGCGTGCCGTGCCTTCCGCGGGAAAGCTCAAGAAGGGCATTGACCGGGCCTGGGCCGATCTCACCCGCCGCATGTTGGCGGTGACCACCGAGGCCGGCGAGTTCCGGTTCGGCAGCTGGATCGCTGTCGTCCCGGTTCAGGAAGCTCGGCCCCGCTGACGGGCCGTCATCCCCAAGCACCGCGAAAGGGCGGCGCTCCTCAAGAGTGCTGCCCTTTTCCGCATCTGAAAGGAAACTGCATGCATGATGACGATACCGGCGATGATGATGACGGCGCCCTCCCGGGGTCAGGATCACGCCACCCTCTGACGCTGTGCTCGCTCATCATCATCCGCAACCGCCCTGAATACACCCCGCGTTCTGCGATCTCGTCCTACGCCCTGTTCACGGTGAACAAGGTCGGCGAATGCGAAGCCCGGTTCGACATTGTCCATCGGGTGTGGGACCGGGAGGATTCCAGAGCCGCCATCATCGATGGCTTGGCCGAACTCATCCCGGCGGGATCAACTCTGCTGGTTCGCCATCCGCCACGTGCATTCGAAGCGCTACGCCCAACTGCCGCAGGAGGTGATGTCCGCCCACCGAATGACACCCAGCTGATCATGCGCCGGGTGCCGGGTCTCCGGCCAATGCCGTTCACCGTTCCGGACAGCAGGCTGATCGCAGCGGGCCACAATCTCGGCCTCGAGATGGCGTTGCGATCTTCGACGCCGATCAAACGTCGGCGCCGTGCACCGCTGGAGGCCATGGCCTTGTGGGGCCTCTACACCACTGCGTTCTGTCGCCCGGCAGAAGCACGCGCGCTGATTGCTGCATTCCATGCCTGGCAGGTGATCGAGCGGGCGAAGCCGCTCCCGTTCTGACGCCAATGCGTAATGGCGTCAGGGAACGAGATCGCCGCACACCATAGGCGCAACGGCCCGGGCAACAGCGGCACAGCGGGAAGAGCAACGAAAGGAAGGGGGAAGGGAGTGGGTTGGGATCAACCCATGAAAGGAAAAAAGGAAATGCCCAAGTTCACGTTCATCGACATCGAATCCCTCTGGGATCCACAGCTCCACGAGGCCTATCTCGCGATCGATCCGAAAGGCGACAGGAATACCGATCGCCATGGCAATATCCGCCACCGTCTCGCCTGCCGGCGCGTTATCGCCGCCGCAGCTTTCGACGTTGAAGTCCTGGACGGCGGCGCGATTGCGATCGGAGGACTGCGCGCGTGGGATGAGCATCAATATGGTGACGAGGTGGAGGTGGTAAGCAGGCTGTTCGAACATCTCCGCCAGCGCCCGGACACCCACGCCGTCACCTGGAGCGGGCTCGCGGCCGATTTGCCGCTCCTTACTCTTGCCGCGATCGAGCACCGCCTCGTGCTGCCGCCACAACTCCGGGCGAACATGTTGCATGCTGCCCGCCGCGGTTCATGGCGCCCTCACATCGACCTTGCCCTGCAGATGAAGGGCAATGGTCGCGACTGGTCGCACATGACCGAGGTCGGACTGAGGCTGGGACTTCCAGCCGAGTTGTTCGCAGGCAAGGCCGATATCGCCGAACCGCAGAGTGGCAAGGAGTGGCTGGCGATGCGCCACCGGGTCGGCACCGACTGCATCCTCACCGCCATGATCGCGCTGGTTTATTGGCGGGCGAACGGCCTGATCGCCCTCGATCAGGTGGCCGCCCTCCACAACATCGCCGACTGGTGCCTGCGGAACAAAGCCATCGCCGAAGCCCATGAAGCGCCGCTGGCTAATCTTAGGGCAGAAATGTTCAGGCGCATGGGCGACGAGTGGCAGGAGGCGGTGTAGCTAAGCGCCTGATAACCCGGCCTTAAAAAATCACGCCTTAGGCTCCACGATATGGTCGATGCCCACAAGACGCAGTGGTCTCTACACACTCATGCGCCGGAACGGGAAAACTCGGACAGCCTGTCCGAATTTTTCTGCTTCGGCGCATGGTCATGTGAGGGCGTAATGCATGTCTGCGCCTGATCAGCCCGGAAAACCGGCTCGTGTCCTGACCATAGACGAGGTCCGCGCGGAGCTGGCGCGGATACGGCCCAGCGCTGCCGGTCCCTTGAAGAAAGCAATCGACGGTCACGCGGCCCGTTCCCGCGAAGATCCTCGTGAACTCCTCAACGAGGCGATACAACGCGCCCTGACGACGAGGGCGATTCCTGCCGATGTCCCCTTCGACAAGGTTCTCGCCGAGATCGCCCGCTCGATCGCAAGCAGCATCAATGTCGGCCGTCATCGCAGCCGTCAGCATGTCGTGGAGCTGCCGATCGAGGAGATCGTCGACCTGCTGCCCGCCGGAGGCTATGCCGTCGCAGCGCCGGACGAGATCATTGAGCGCGAACGTGTTCGCCAGATCTGTGCGGATGCAATTGAACGACTAGCCCGCGATGACGATACCCGCAAAGCTCTGATCGATGCCATCGGCATGGGTATGCGGGGCGATGACCTCGCTGCCTCGCTCGGGGTCAGCAAGCGGGACCTTGCTTCCATGCGCAAGGCGCTCAAGCGTGAAATCCAGCGTGTCTGGCCGACCGTAGCGGAGCAGATCGACAGGGACTAGCGCTCCGACGCCTTCACGAAAACAGGTGCTTCTGGATATCGATGAATGCCCCGCGGATTTCCGGGATAGAGCCCAGCACCCGCTTTGCGTCATTGGTTCCGCCATACCGGATCTGCAGGAAGTCGCTGATGCGGTGCGGGGCCAGTTCGTCGATCCCCTTCAACTCGTAGGCCTGCAGGATGTAGTTCAGGAACTCGCGCATCTCGGCTTCGTAGCCGTCCATACCCGTCGCCTTCGCACCCTCGACCCGTTCAGCGCGTGAAAGGGGGTCGAGCGTGAAGCGCACATAGGCCAGCACGTCGAAGATGTCGCTCTTGGGCGCATCGATCAGACGGCGCATGTCATCCATGCGGTCGCGGTCGTAGCCCATTTCTTCGAGGCGCTGGATGAAAGCCGTGCGGCGGTCGGGATCGGTCCAGATGGCGCGCAGTTCGTCGGCGCTGGCGACCATCGTGCCGAGGTCGCCGAACAGCTGCTCCATGAACTCCTTCGCGGTGATCTGCCGGCCGTTGAACCAGTAGGTCGTTTCGCCGACATAGCGGATCTTGCGCTCTTTCCCGTCGGCGAGCTTCACCACCACGCGCTCGACAGGCGGCAGCGGCTCGCTGGGATCGTCCTCGATGATTGGAGGTTCTGGCGGCTTCGGCGGCTTTGGGCCGGTGGAACCCTCTACCGGCTCCTCCGGCTCCCCGTCCCACGCCGGGTCCTTGAAGTGCTCATAGGCCTTCACGAAATCGTAGATCGTGAAGAAGTCCTTCCCGTCGAACGTCCGCGTGCCACGGCCGATGATCTGCTTGAACTCGATCATCGACTTCACCGGGCGCAGCAGCACGATGTTACGCACGTTCCGCGCGTCAACCCCGGTCGACAGCTTCTGCGACGTGGTGAGGATCGTCGGCAACGTCTTCTCGTTGTCCTGGAACTCGCGAAGGTGCTGCTCGCCCAGCTTGCCGTCGTCCGCGGTCACCCGCTCGCAGTAGTGCGGGTCGGGGTTGGCCTTCACCTGATTGATGAAGTTGCGCACCCGGGCGGCGTGATCCTGCGTCGCGCAGAACACCAGTGTCTTCTGGCGCTGGTCGATCTGGTCCATGAACTCGCACACGCGGCTCATCTCGCGCTCATCGATCACCAGCTTGGTGTTGAAATCGGCCTCGGTGTATTCCTTGTCGGGATCGATCTCCCCGCTCACCACCTCATCCTCGTCGCTGAAGGTGTAGGTGTCCATGGTGCTCGCCATCTGGCGCACCTTGAACGGGGTCAGGAACCCGTCACCGATCCCTTCCTTCAGGGCATAGGTGTAAACCGGCTCGCCGAAATAGCGGTAGGTATCCGCGTTCACGTCCCGCTTGGGCGTGGCGGTAAGGCCCAGCTGCACGGCGGGCTTGAAATACTCGAGGATCCCCCGCCACGTGCTTTCGTCCTTCGCGCCGCCGCGGTGGCATTCGTCGATCACGATGAAATCGAAGAAGTCCGGCTCATAGCCTTCGAACCGGAATTCATCCTCGCCGGTCATGAAGGTCTGAAAGATCGTGAAGAACACGCTCGCATTGGTCGGCACCTTGCCCTGCTTGCGGATTTCCTCGGGGCTGATGCGGCACAGGGCATCGGGCGGGAAGGCGCTGAAGGCGTTGTAAGCCTGATCGGCGAGGATGTTGCGATCGGCGAGGAACAGGATGCGCGGGCGGCGGACGGGTTCGCGGGTCAGGTTCCAGCGCGACTGGAATAGCTTCCACGCGATCTGGAACGCGATCGAGGTCTTGCCGGTGCCGGTGGCGAGTGTCAGCAGGATGCGCTGCTGATCCTTGGCAATCGCCTCGAGCACGGCGGTGATTGCGTTGTGCTGGTAATAGCGCGGCTGCCACTTGCCGCCGCCGGTCTCGAACGGGATCGCACCGAACCGTTCGCGCCAGGCATTGCCGGTAGGGAAACAGCGCTGCCACAGTTCGTCCGGCGTCGGGAAAGGGGGGGCGATGTTGCCCTCCTTGCCCGTGTGCATGTCGACCTCATACCACTCGGCCCCATCCGAGGCATAGGCGAAGCGGGCTTTCAGCCGGGTCGAATAGTCTTTGGCCTGACCGACGCCAGCACCCGCGCCTTTACCGTGGCGCTTGGCCTCCATGGTGGCGAGCTTCTGGCCGCGGTATTCGAAGACATAGTCGGCCGAAAGCGGAGCCCCGCGCTGACCGCCGGGCATGATGCGCCCGGGGCAGATGGCCTCCCGCCGGATATGCGCGCCCTCGACAACACCCCAGCCGGCTGCCCGCAGCACGGGATCGATGCGGTTGGCGCGGGTATCGGCTTCGGTTTCGTGCATCGGTTCAGGTCAGCTCCCCGGCGAAGGCCTTCTGGAGGAGGGATTGGCGGAGGTCGGACAAATCCCTCAGCTTATCCTCATAGGCTTCGGTCAACTTGGAAACCTCTCCCTCTAGAGAGCGGAGGCCGAAAGACATTCGCTCTTGCTCAGCAATTTCTAGCTTCGGCAAACACGCCTCTTTCAGGAACTTGAAGTGTCGAGCGTAACCCTTTTCGGCAAGTGGGATGCTCCGTAGCCCATAATAGAGATAAAGCGGGTCTATCCCGGGCTTGGGCAGCAGGACCTTCGTTCCGTCAGCACCGACAACGAAATCGAAGTCGATGTATTTCAGGCATCGGGTATGATCGCCAAAGACCACAACCGGATTGGCAAGCCCCATCAATGCGGATCGATCATTCCAATAACCTGAGATAAGATCCGCCTCCTGCGACACGATCGGAAAATCGCCCGCCTCAAGATAATCCTTCCTCTGTATCTTCGTCTTGGGTGTCAGCGCCGTGCATAGCTGCGCGAACGGGACCGACCCTACCCGATCACCAGCATCGGCAAATGCCTCTGCGAGTTGACGCTCAAACAACTCCTCCGCGTCCGTCAGATTGGCTTCGGCGAGGGCGCGGGCGCGGTCGAGGGCGGCGAAGGCCTGATCCAGCACCGCAACAATCCGCTTCTGCTCGTCGACATCAGGAGCGATCCAGACGGGTTCATCGTGAACATGATTTCGGTTGAGCGTAGGCACACCCGCACCCGACGCGAACCGGCTCAGATCGAAGAACTTCAGCAGATAATAGATATAACGCGCATCATTCCCATGAAGGTCTTTGACATAAAGCGTGGTATTAAGGGGCCAAAAATCATCTTCGACGTAGAACACGTTACCGATGCTGCCGCTTCGGCCAGTAACCACGCCAGGTCCACGCACCCTACCTTCGCTGTGGAAGTCAGTCGGGCCGCTCGAAGTTACGAGCGGGAACCTACCCGGCTTCCGTTCCTTCACAGGAAGGTCAAACCCACGCTGAAGCGTGCATACGTCGCCGAGAAGCCGACGCTCTAACCTCTCCGGCGCTAGGGCGGTCAAAGCATCCCCCGGATCTCTTCGAGGATCTGCCGGGTCTCCTCGTCGCGGGCGAGCATGTCGGTGATGATCTGCTCGGGTGCGCGCAGCGGTGCTTCGTCCGGCGCGGTGGGATTGCGGACCGACAGGTCCCACGTCGACTTGTCGAGATCATCTACGTTCACCGTCCAGCTCTTGGCGCTGTCCGCCTTGTTCGGCTGTAGCGCGACGAACTCGGTGAGGTCATCGTCATTGAGCGCATTCGTCTTGCCAAGGGAGCGGCCCGGATCGAGCTGGTAATACCACACCTGCCGGGTCGGCGCGCCCTTCTCGAAGAACAGCACCACCGTCTTCACGCCCGCGCCCTGGAACGTGCCGCCGGGGCAATCGAGCACGGTGTGGAGGTTGCAGCTCGTCAGCAGTTCCTTGCGCAGTTCGACGCTGGCGTTGTCGGTGTTGCTGAGGAAGGTGTTCTTGATCACCACCGCCCCGCGCCCGCCCGCCTTCAGCTTGCGGATGAAGTGCTGCATGAAGAGGTAGGCGGTCTCCCCCGATTTGATCGGGAAGTTCTGCTGCACCTCCTTGCGCTCGCCCCCGCCGAACGGGGGATTGGCCAGCACGATATCGTGACGGTCGGCCTGCTGGATGTCCATCACGTTCTCGGTGAGCGTGTTGGTGTGGCGGATCTGCGGCGCCTCGATCCCGTGCAGGATCATGTTCATGACTCCCAGCACATAGGCGAGCGACTTCTTCTCCTGCCCGTAGAAGGTCTTGCGCTGGAGGATGTCCCACTCGGCAGCGGACAGGTCCGGCCGGCGCAGGTATTCGAACGCCTCGCACAGGAAGCCAGCCGAGCCAGCCGCGCCGTCATAGATGGTCTCCCCGATCTTGGGATCGACCACCTTGATCATGGCCCGGATGAGCGGGCGCGGAGTGTAGTATTCGCCGCCATTGCGCCCGGCATTGCCCATGCGCTTGATGCGGGTTTCATAGAGGTCGGACAACTCGTGCTTGGCCTTGCTGCTGCCGAAATCGAGCGTGTCGACGATATCGATCACCTCGCGCAGGGAATAGCCCGAGCGGAAGCGGTTGATGATCTCGTTGAAGATCTCGCCGATCTTGTATTCGATCGTGTCCGGATCGTCCGCGTCGGCGCTGAAGGTCTTGAGGTAGGGGAACAGGTCGCCGTTGACGAAGTCGATCAGGTCCTGCCCGGTCATGGCAATCTGATGATCGATCTCGCCATCATCCCGCTTGGGCGCGGCCCACACGTCCCAACGGTATTCGGGGTCGAGGATCGGCTGGTATTCGCGGCCCTCGAGTTCGGCCTCGTCCTCTTGGGCGGCCTCGAAGTCATCGAGGTATTTCAGGAAGAGGAGCCAGCTGGTCTGCTCGGCATAATCGAGCTCAGACGCGAGGCCCTCGTCGTTGCGCATGGCCCGGTCGATGTTGTTGAAAGCGTTTTCGAACATGGGTAATGGCGTATCGCGGTTTGCGGCGCGCGCCAATGGGGTTGACGAGGAATTTCGCGGTATCCTGAAAGCCACCGTAGTTGCCCAGCCTATCGGCTTAAAAGCCCGTATATGGGACAGTCCTGCCGTGCCCAAGTTCCGAACTGAACGTCAGGTCTTGCCATGAGGCGACATTCAGCGTTTGCTGGATTACGCTCGCGCAGTCGCTTCCATCGGGCCTATGTAGGCGGGCAGCCTCGGTCAGCCGCACCGGACGAAGCAGACATTTGACGTGACTCGCTAGTCGAGCCGGCAAGAGAAAAGCGGGGAGCTATCGGCAATGCTCGGAAAGCACCGGCTCGCGATGGTGACAACTGCAAAAGATTAACTAGGCCCTAAACCAATCTTGAGTGCCTTGTTGCTGAAATCATAACGCTCGCCCACCGTCATATCGGATTCGTCCAAGTCCGGATCCACCATTGAGGTGGTGTAGATGATCTGGTGTTCGGCCTCTAGTTTCTCGCTTATCGCTGCGATCATCCGCTGGAAGTTCTGGCTACGCTGCTCGGTCATTCCCTTGTCCTCGATGTTATCGAGCAGGAGAAAGCGCGGATAGCGCAGTATCGGGCTGGTGCAGGACACCCAATGCAGCGCCAGGTGGAACGCGTTGCGGATGACAGTCAGCGAGCTTGCTGAGAACCCGGACTTGCCATTCACGGTGACCCGATCCTCGGAGAAGTCGAAGTAGACATCGCTTTCTTCGGTGAACTCCGCCTCGGTATGCACGTCCTTGGCGAGGATCATCGCCGTCCGTTCTTGGATCATGCGGTAGACGTTCTCCTGCTGGCGGTCGCGCTGACCGCGCCACAGGACAATATCCTCTTTAAGCCGCGTGATATCCTCGTTCAGCTCCGCCTTCATGCGAGAAAGTTCAGCCAGTTGCTCGGCGAGCTGACGCTCGCGCTGGAGCTCGATCAGTTCGCGTTCAGAATAGCCGAGCCGGCTGTTGAGGCGATCGATCTGAGCATCGGTCTCGGTCAAATAGTTGCGCGTGAGGTTTAGATATTCGGTCGCCAGCGTATCCCGAATTCCAGTGAGCTTAGCTGCCCTGAGCGTCGCCGCAGTAAGATCCTCCCGCCGCTTCGCCTGCAGATGATTCGATTCCTTCAACTGGATCTCGAGCTCGTTTCGCATGCGCGCAAACCGTGACCGGTCGCCGTCCGGCTCGACGTCCGATCGGCAAAGCTTGCACTGGTGTTCGTGATCGGTGTCCTTCAAAGGCGAGAAGCAGCTTGGACAGAACAGGAAGTTGAGCGGACCCAAGGCCGAACTCGCGACCTCGCCTTCGCGCAGCCGGGCGAGCGTCCGCTGAATCTCGTCGATGAGCATATCGGCATCGGCGATGTTGTATGTCAGCTGGCCGACCAGTACCTGAAGTTCGGCGATGTCACCGTTGACGCGATCCAGATCCGTCTTGATTGTGGCGACGATGCTGGACTGCCCGGGTGCCAGCTGCCGTTCGTCGAACCGGTGGCTCTTGAGTGCCTGGATCTCAGTCTGGATGGTCGCGATGTCCGCTTCTAGACTCCGGCGGCGAGCCTCCACGAAGTCAAGATTGAACGCTTCGCCGGCAGCCGCAAGAACACGGCTCAGCGCGCCATATTGCTGGGCCGCCGCCTCGTAGGCCTTCTCCTTCTCACGCAGCTCCAACTGCGCCGGATAAAGCCGGGCATCGAACACGCCGCAAAGCAAGTCGCCGACAGCTTGGCGCCGCAGGGCCGAGTCATTGCGCTCCGCTCTGAAGATACGATCGACCGGCGTCATCTGGTCGACATACATCAGCCGCAGCAGCTGATGCATGGTAATGTTGCCTTCGGCCTCGGCGGGCACTTCCGGCATGTCCATCAAGCGAAATAGAACTTGGGTGAAGCTCTCACGATCGCTCATGCGACGGTAGCTGTATCGTTGCCAGCCGTCCGTGCCGGCTCCGCTCGCAGTGTCGAAGTCGCCGAAATAGATCCACATGGGCTGCTGGGGCGCTTCCGCGATTTCCCGCCTCAGCGTTACGACAGAACCGTTCACGACGACTTCGGCCAGCACCTGATCGCAAGATGCCGCCTCTGGCTTCCACCGCGTAAGATCACCGCCGAGCGCGAAGAAGATCATGTCAGCGATCGTCGATTTGCCGACACTGTTGCCCCTTCCGGGCACGCCGCGAATGATGTTCACGCCAGCATGGAATTCCTCGTCATAGGCACGCAGGCCGCTCTTGAGGACGACCAGTCTTGACAGCCGCAAGCTGGGGTTAAACCGCATCATATCGAAACTCCAGCAACCCTGTGCGGTCCTTCAACCCGTCGCCGCCGGATAGCGGAATGGCAGCCATTTCGACCGCCAGCATGTGCACAAGGGGCGCATCGTCAATGTCGTCTGCGAACATGCGCAGCACCTCCGGCGGGATTGCTCGTTCGGTGCGGACAAGGACGCCCTCATCGAACTCAGCGGGCTCGATGAAGCCCTTTGCGGCAAGCGATCGCGCGACCGACTCGTGAATGCCCCGCAGCTGCTGAATGAACATGCGCGGGGTTGGGACGCGAGTATACTTAGACCCGAGCTTGCCAAAGTCCCGCTTGCGCTTCGTCATATTGCGGGGGAGGCGGGCGGCTTCTAGCAGATGCGGGAACAGGTAATAGAGGTCGAGGATGCGGAACGTGTCCCACTTCATCTGCCGCTCGGGATTGGCCTCCAACAGACGCAGCATCCGAAACATACCGTGGCTGAGATCGAAGGCGGGATGATAGACCAGCATCGTCAGTGCCAGACCAGATGGCAGTTGCCGGTCAGGAAATAGATCATCCCTCGCACCGTCGACGTTGCCGAGCCATCATACTCGCTGCAGGTCTCAAGCTCGCTCACCACCGGCTTCACGACATGTAGATTCACCAGTTGGTCGATCTGTTCGCGGCTGGCGCCCTTCGCGATCGCAGGCTGAACCCAGGTTTGGAATTCCTCGTAGATCTTGCCCATCAGCGTCGCGTAGATGGTCTGGAAGGTTCTAGAGAACATGTTCTTGCGCAGCTCGGCATAGACCATCTCCTTCATGGCCTTGGCCATATCGAGCTGGTCCTGGCGATCCGCGGCGGTGAGCTTTCCGTCCAGTCCGACCACGGTCTCGTCCTCGACGGATCTCGTGAAGATCTGCAGCTGCGCGATATACTCGGTCAGCTCCTGATCCTGGGCCGCTTCGTCGCGAAGTTTTCTGTAGAGCCGGTTCAGAGCGGGCTCGGGCCGTGCCGGCGCTTGAATGGTTACGTCGCCCATCGACACGGTCGAGACGTTGCCACCAGCAATATGCCCGCCGGCACTGTTGCCCGACTGAGCGATCCCCTTACCAGAAGACTCGCTGGTCATTCACGCCCGGTGGTAACATTGCCCCCAGCGATGTGACCGCCAGCGACATTGCTAGACTGCGCAACCGAACTGTCCTTGGCGACCGCGGTGGGCGTGCTGACGTGCTTCTTAGTCCGGATATCGATAGCGACCTTGAGCGTGACGCCGGAAAAAACCCCCGCGATAAAACTTCCGATGCCGATCACCCATTCCATGAACACGCCTCCTTAAGCCGGATGCCTACCGTATTTCCTCTCGAATTCAACTAAATACAGTTCATCGACAATGAATGAGGTTCGGCCTGCCGATCATGGCTTGTTTCGGACCTAGGCTGATGCCAACTTGCAAGCTGCAAGAAGTCGCAAAGCCGACCGGCCGCTTTGCAAACCCGACCGGCGGGTTACAGCAAAAGCCGATGACAAATTGAACTTCGTAGAATGTCTTCAGCTGGTCGGTAACGGCCGCCCTCAGGCTATCAAGTTGCCCGCTTTACGGCAATTCGAGAGAAATTTCCCAATAATCTGAGTGCCCATCTTTGTCCTCCGAAGGGCACCAACACCATGTAAGGTTCTGATCTTACTGAAAAACCATGAGAAAATCCCGCCGACTGCACCACAAAAGTGCTACACAGGGCGACGATCTCATGTTCAAGATCAGCAAGCGGAAAGGCTCGTCTTTGTGGCAGGTGCGTAAGCGCTGGCCGACTGACGTTGCCCCGCTCCTCAAGGGCGAGTTCACCCGATCGACCGGCGAGAGCGACCGAAAGCTCGCAGAAGCAAAGCTCCCGATCATTTCCGCGGAACATGTGGCGATGGTGGAGGACGCGCGCAGGCGGCTCGCCGACAATCGCTTCCGCGATCTCTCCGAGGCCGAGATCAGGCGGCTGGCGACTGAGTTCTACACCGAAGCGCTGCGCCACTACCAAATCCGTGGCCCGCTCGATCGCACCCAACGCGACGAGCTCCTCGAAGCCACCGACAAAACCATCGAGACGCTGGAGGATCACCTCGCCCGGCGCGATGTCGCTCCGGTGGCGGCGCTGACGCGCAACATGGTCGAGCGGAAGGGCCTGCCTATCCCCGAGGACAGCGGCTCGCTGGCGCATCTCGCCATGATGAACCTCAGGGCCATGATCGAGCTGCACCGCGGAGTGGCGGCGCGGCTGCGGGGCGTGGAGGACTATCGACCGGCGGATGCGACTGTCGCGGGCCTGGTGGACGCCGCAGGCAAACCGGCGCGCACCGTCAACGACCTGATCGAGGCTTTCGAGGAAGCCGAGAGCGAACGGTGGGCTCCGTCCACCCTGCGCGCCAAGGAGCCCGTCAACCGGCTCCTGCGGGAAACCATCGGCGAACGCCCGGCTGCCGAGATCGGCCGCACCGAGGCGCGCGAGGTCTTGTCCCTTCTGCGGCGACTGCCTGCGGGCCTCGGCAAGCTCAAGCAGCTCCGCGGGCTCTCCTTGCGTGACGCCGCAGACCGCGGCGAGAAGCTGGGCCTCGCGGTGATTGCCCCGGCGACCGTCAACCGCGCCTATCTCGCCCACATCTCGGCGCTGTTCAATTGGGCGCACCAGGAAGAATGGACGAGCGGCAATCCCTTCCGCGGCCTCGCGGTGGCCGATCCGGTGGCACCCGAGGACAAGCGCGATCCGTTCACGCCAGCGCAGCTCAAGACGATCTTCGCGGCGAAGCCTTGGACCGCACCTGGCGGCGTTGGGGAGAAGCCGATCCGCTTCTGGGGGCCGCTCATGGCCCTGTTCCACGGGATGCGGCGGGGCGAGATCGCCCAGCTCCACCTGGTCGACATCGACGAGGTCGACGGCGTGCCTTCGATCCGCATCCGCCCCGGCGGCTCGAAGCGGCTCAAGACGCGCAACGCCCGGCGAACCCTGCCGGTGCACCCGGAGCTGAGCCTCTTCAATGAATCGAGCTCGTCGGACCACCACTGCATCATCTGCACCCGCTCGTCCCAATAGGCCGTGCGGTTGTAGGCAGCCCTGACCTGGTTGGAATCGCTGTGTGCGAGCGCTCGCTCTATCGCGTCAGGATTCCACCGGTTGCTTTCATTGAGCAGGGAGCTGGCGGTGGTGCGGAAGCCGTGCGCAGTCGTGACACCGGCGTAGCCCAGGCCCACCTCAGGGTATGCGCGTTTGGTTTCGTGCAGCTGATCTACCTCGATTGTACCTCTCATATGTTCATGGCGGCGCCTAATACGATGATGCCTCGGGAGGTGATGCCGACAGCGATTTCGAGATTTTCGTCGCAGATGCATTGCGCGCTGCTGGCTACGAGGTTGGCCGGATAAAGCTTGAACAGTGTATCGCAGAATCGTCCAAGCAAACGGATGCGAATCCTTGTGCGCCACAAAACAACAGGTTGCGGCGGATCTTGGCACCAAACGCCCTGTCGGACCAATCAGTTCGCGGCCTGCTGAAGGCGCGCGCGCGCCTCGGCCTCGCCGATCAGCGGGAGCAATTCGCCCATATCGGGACCATGATCCATGCCGGTGAGCGCCTGCCGCAACGGCAGAAACAGTGCTTTGCCCTTGCGCCCCGTCGCTTCCTTGAGTGCAGCGGTGAGCGCGCCCCACGGATCGTCGCCCCATACCAGCAGCGCCTCAGCCTGCGCGAGATAGGCGCGGTCTTCCTCGGCAAATTCGCGCGCGGCAATCGGCCCGGTCACCAGCTGCCACCATTCGGCGGCCTCGCGGACATGCGTCAGGTTGGGCCGCACCGCATGCCAGCCCGCCTCGTCCATGCTCTCCGGCAGACGGTCCCTAACCGCCGCATAGGGCAGTTGGTGAACGATGGCGGTATTGAGCCGTTCCAGATCGGCCTCGTCGAACTTGGCCGGAGCGCGACCGAATGTAGCAAGATCGAAACTGGCGGTCAGCGCCGCGCGGTCGGCAATCGGTTCGACCGGCTGCGAAGTGCCGAGCCGCGCCAGCAGCGCGATGATGGTTTCGGGCTCGATCCCCTGTTCGCGGAAGGCATCACAGCCCAGTGAACCGAGGCGCTTGGACAGCTTGCCTTCGCTGCCCACCAGCAAGGCCTCGTGAGCGAAGGCCGGGGCGTTTTTTGCTGCATCATGGCCTGTGGCGAAATTTGCAGCATAAAGTGCGGTAAAAATCTGAATTTGCACGGCAGTATTGGAGACGTGATCCTCACCGCGCAGCACCTGTGTCACGCCCATGTCGATATCGTCCACGGCGCTCGGCATCATGTAGAGCCATGAGCCATCGGCGCGGCGGATGACCGGATCGGAGAGCTGGGCAGGGTCGAATTTCTGCACCCCGCGAATGCCGTCTTCCCACATGATCGACTCGGCATGATCGAGCAGGAAGCGCCAATGAGGCTGGACACCCTCTGCCTCTTTCGCTGCGCGGTCGGCATCACTCAGCTTCAACGCGGCACGGTCGTAGATCGGGGGAAGCCCGCGCCCCAGCGCAATCTTGCGCTTGATCTCCAATTCCTGCGCGCTTTCGTAGCAAGGGTAAATCCGACCCGCGTCACGCAACAGCGCGAAGGCAGCCTCATAACGATCAAGCCGAGCCGACTGGCGCTCCTCCCGGTCCCAGGCAAGGCCAAGCCAAGTCAGGTCAGCGCGGATCGCCTCGACATACTCTTCCTGGCTGCGCACCGCGTCAGTATCGTCGATCCGCAGAATGAAGCGGCCACCCGCCTTCCGAGCCAACATCCAGTTATGAAGCGCGGTACGGATATTGCCGACGTGCAGCCGGCCAGTGGGCGAAGGGGCAAAGCGGGTGGTCGTCATGACGCACGCGGTAGAACGCCCCGCGGCCGCCCGCAAGCACTCACACCGCGCGCAATTCCGCCGCGGCCAGCGCCAGCGCACCCTCCCAAAGGCGCGGCATTCGCTCGGCGCGGACTAGGCCGGTGAGCGCAGCTTCGAAGGCGGGGCGATCAGCACGCGCGGTAGCATCGACGAAGGCGCCGATGGTCGCCTCGTCATGGCTGAGGAGCCGACAGCAGAAACGGCCCACATGGATGTTCTCGGGCCAGCTGGCCGAGATGGTCTGTGCAAGGATCAGGGCCTTGGCGGCGACTTCGACGCTTCCGAGCCTCACCGCCAGTTCCGGCACCGGGTCCCGCCCGATGCGCTCATGCAAGGCGATCAGCCGGAGAGCGTGGACAAAACGGCCCGCGATGGGGCCGAGCGTTTCGAGCCGCAGCGGCGTTGCGAGCGCGGCGATAGTGGCGCGGGCGGCAGATATGGGAGAGTGGTGGCCGGACATGGAACCTCGCAGGGCTGGGGCGGGACAGATGTTGGCATCTTACCTTTCTGCGAGTGACTTGCAATAGCGAATAAACGCGACAGGCAAAGAAAAGCCCCGCCGAAGCTTGCGCTTGGGCGGGGCCTTTATGTGAAGCCGAAAGGGCGGGCGAGGATTACTCCTCGCCGGCGTCTTCGATGTCAGCAGCCGGAGCCGAAGCGGCCATGGCAGCCATCGCGGCCTTCATCTTTTCCTCCGAACCGATGGCGTCAGCTTCCGGTTCGGCTTCGCGCTGGCCCGAAGCCGACAGGGCGTCCTGTTGCTTCTTCCAGGCGGCCTTGAGCGCCGCGTCGCGGCTGTTGGCGGTGACGCGCAGACGGTTCATGCCCGCACCGGTACCGGCGGGGATGAGACGGCCGACGATCACGTTCTCCTTCAGACCGATCAGCGTGTCCTTCTTCCCTTCGACCGCCGCCTGCGTCAGCACGCGGGTGGTTTCCTGGAACGAAGCCGCCGAAATGAACGAGCGCGTCTGGAGCGAGGCCTTGGTGATGCCGAGCAGCACCGGTGTCCCTGTCGCGCCCTGCTTACCCTTGGCCAGCTTGGCGTTGATTTCCAGCATTTCCGCCAGATCGACCTGCTCGCCCGGCAGCAGGGTGGTGTCCCCGCCGTCGGTGATCTCGACCTTCTGCAGCATCTGGCGAACGATCACCTCGATGTGCTTGTCGTTGATCTTCACGCCCTGCAAGCGGTAGACTTCCTGGATCTCGTTGACGAGATACTCAGCCAGCGCCTCCACGCCCAGCACCTCAAGGATGTCGTGCGGGTTGGGCGAGCCGGAAATCAGGGTGTCCCCCTTCTTCACGTAGTCGCCTTCCTGCACGTCGATCACCTTGGTCTTGGGGATCAGGTACTCGACGGGTTCGCCCTCCTCGGGAATGATCGCGATCTTGCGCTTCGCCTTGTATTCGCGAACGAATTCGATCCGGCCCGAAATCTTGGCGATGATCGAGACGTCCTTGGGCATGCGCGCCTCGAACAGCTCGGCCACGCGCGGCAGACCGCCGGTAATGTCGCGGGTCTTGGCGGCTTCACGGCTGGCACGGGCGAGAATGTCACCCGCCTGCACCGTGTCGCCATCCGCAACCGACAGGGTCGTACCCGGAGCGAGCATGTAACGCGCCGCCTCGGTCTCGCCAGAGCCTTCGGCCAGCAGGGTAAGCCGCGGACGCAGGTCTTCCTTCTTCTTGCGACCCGTCGCGCGGTTCTCGGTCACCACGCGCTGCGCGATGCCGGTGGCATCATCGACCTGTTCCTCAAGCGTGACGCCCTCGGCCAGATCCTGATACTTCACCACGCCCGATTGTTCGGTGATGATCGGGAGCGTGAACGGATCCCACTCGGCCAGACGGTCGCCCGCCTTCACCTGATCACCATCCTTGAACATCAGCACCGTACCGTAAGGCACCTTGTGCATTTCGCGCTCACGCCCTTCAGCGTCGATGACCGCGATCTCGCCGTTGCGGGCGAGCGAAAGGATGCGGCCACGCTTGTCGGTGATGGTCGGCATGTCGCGCAGTTCGATGCGGCCATCCGAGATCGCCTCAAGGTGCGAGGTTTCATTGAGCTGCGCCGCCCCGCCGATGTGGAAGGTCCGCATCGTCAGCTGAGTGCCGGGTTCACCGATCGACTGCGCCGCGATAACGCCCACAGCTTCACCGATGTTCACCGGAGTCCCGCGGGCAAGGTCACGGCCATAGCAGGTCGCGCAAACGCCCTGTTCAGCTTCGCAGATCAGCGGCGAGCGGATCTTGGCCGACTGCACCTCAGCCGCCTCGATCTCCTTCACCATCGCTTCGTCGAGCAGCGTGCCGGCCGGAACGATCACTTCACCGGTCGAAGCATTGACGATGTCTTCGGCAACGGTGCGCCCCAGAATACGCTCACCAAGCGAAGCGATCACCGCACCGCCCTGCACGATCGCACGCATTTCGAGCGCGTTCTGCGTGCCGCAATCTTCCTCGACGATGACGCAATCCTGCGACACGTCGACCAGACGGCGGGTCAGGTAACCCGAGTTCGCAGTCTTCAGCGCGGTGTCCGCGAGACCCTTGCGGGCGCCGTGGGTCGAGTTGAAGTATTCAAGAACGGTCAGACCTTCCTTGAAGTTCGAGATGATCGGGGTCTCGATGATCTCGCCCGACGGCTTGGCCATCAGACCGCGCATCCCGGCGAGCTGCTTCATCTGCGCCGGGCTACCACGCGCCCCGGAGTGGCTCATCATGTAGATCGAGTTGATCTGGGCTTCCTTGCCCGTCTCGGCATCAATCGGCTGGGCCTTGATCTCGGCCATCATCGCGTCGGCGACCATGTCACCGCACTTCGACCAGGCGTCGATCACCTTGTTGTATTTTTCCTGCTGGGTGATGAGACCATCCTGGTACTGCTGTTCATAGCCAGCCACCAGTTCCTTGGTCTCTTCCACCAGCTTGATCTTGGCATCGGGGATGATCATGTCATCCTTGCCGAAGCTGATCCCCGCCTTGAACGCGTGGCGGAAGCCCAGCGCCATGATGGCGTCGGCGAACAGCACCGTATCCTTCTGGCCGGTGTGACGATACACCTGATCGATCACGTCGCCGATTTCACGCTTGGTGAGCAGACGGTTGATGATGTCGAAGGGCACCTTGTGGTTCTTCGGCAGGCATTCCCCGATCAGCATGCGGCCCGGGGTGGTGACAAAGCGCTTCATCTCCACCTTGCCGTTCTCGTCGGCCTGCGGGACGCGGGCGATGATGCGGGTGTGGAGGGTAACCGCCTTGGTTTCCAGCGCCTGATGCACTTCGGCCATGTCGCTGAAGCGCGGCAGCTTCTCGATCTTGGTGCCGTCAGCTTCCTCGATGAATTCGGGGTGCTTTTCCTGCCGCTCCATCGAAAGATAATAGATCCCCAGCACCATGTCCTGCGAAGGCACGATGATCGGCTTGCCGTTGGCGGGCGAGAGGATGTTGTTGGTCGACATCATCAGCACGCGCGCTTCGAGCTGGGCTTCGAGGCTGAGCGGCACGTGGACCGCCATCTGGTCACCGTCGAAGTCGGCGTTGAAGGCCGAGCAGACCAGCGGGTGCAGCTGGATCGCCTTGCCTTCGATCAGCACGGGTTCGAACGCCTGGATGCCCAAGCGGTGCAGCGTCGGCGCGCGGTTGAGCAGCACCGGGTGCTCGCGGATCACTTCGTCAAGGATGTCCCAGACTTCCTTGCGCTCCTTCTCGACCCACTTCTTGGCCTGCTTGAGGGTCATGGAGAGACCCTTGGCATCGAGACGGGCGTAGATGAACGGTTTGAACAGCTCGAGCGCCATCTTCTTGGGCAACCCGCACTGGTGCAGCTTCAGCTCAGGCCCGGTCACGATCACCGAACGGCCCGAATAGTCGACGCGCTTGCCGAGCAGGTTCTGGCGGAAGCGGCCCTGCTTGCCCTTGAGCATGTCGGACAGCGACTTCAGCGGACGCTTGTTGGCGCCGGTGATGACGCGGCCGCGGCGGCCGTTGTCGAACAGCGCGTCGACCGCTTCCTGCAGCATGCGCTTTTCGTTGCGCACGATGATGTCCGGCGCGCGCAGTTCGATCAGGCGCTTCAGGCGGTTGTTGCGGTTGATGACGCGGCGGTAGAGGTCGTTGAGGTCCGAGGTCGCGAACCGGCCACCGTCGAGCGGCACCAGCGGGCGCAGTTCGGGCGGGATGACCGGGATCACTTCGAGGATCATCCATTCCGGGCGGTTGCCGGATTCGATGAAGCTTTCGACGACCTTCAGACGCTTGATGATCTTCTTGGGCTTGAGGGCCGACTTGGTGGTGGCCAGCTCGTCCATCAGCGCTTCACGCTCGGCTTCGAGGTCGAGCTGCATCAGCATGGTGCGCACGGCTTCGGCGCCGATATCGGCGGTGAAGGCGTCTTCGCCATATTCATCCTGCGCTTCGAGGAGTTCATCCTCGGTCAGCAGCTGATACTTTTCGAGCGGGGTCAGGCCCGGCTCGGTGACGATGTAGCTTTCGAAGTAGAGCACGCGCTCGAGCTGCTTCAGCTGCATGTCCAGCAGCAAGCCGATGCGGCTGGGGAGCGACTTCAGGAACCAGATGTGCGCGACGGGCGCGGCCAGTTCGATGTGGCCCATGCGCTCGCGGCGGACCTTGGTCACGGTGACTTCGACGCCGCACTTCTCGCAGACGACGCCCTTGTACTTCATGCGCTTGTACTTGCCGCACAGGCACTCGTAGTCCTTCACGGGGCCGAAGATGCGCGCGCAGAACAGACCGTCACGCTCCGGCTTGAAGGTGCGGTAGTTGATCGTCTCGGGCTTCTTGATCTCGCCATAGGACCACGAGCGGATGCGCTCCGGCGAGGCGATGCCGATCTGGATCTGGTCGAAGGTTTCGGGCTTCGCCAGCTGGTTGGTGAATTTGGTCAGGTCGTTCATGACTGTGTTCCCTTAGGGGGGATGAATTCTTCGTGGGCGAGGGATGCAGGGGCGCGAGGCCCCTGCCCCTTACTCCGCTGCCTCCAGCATCTCGCCGTCGTCGTCCTCGTCGAGGATCGACTTAAGTTCGACGTTGAGGCCGAGGCTGCGCATTTCCTTCACGAGCACGTTGAAGCTCTCCGGAATACCGGCCTCGAAGGTGTCGTCGCCCTTGACGATCGCTTCGTAGACCTTGGTGCGGCCGACCACGTCGTCGGACTTCACCGTCAGCATTTCCTGCAAGGTGTAGGCCGCGCCGTAGGCCTGGAGCGCCCAGACCTCCATTTCCCCGAAGCGCTGGCCGCCGAACTGCGCCTTGCCGCCCAGCGGCTGCTGGGTGACGAGGCTGTACGGCCCGATCGAACGCGCGTGGATCTTGTCGTCGACAAGGTGGTGGAGCTTGAGCATGTAGATGATGCCCACGGTCACCTTGCGGTCGAACGCCTCGCCGGTGCGGCCGTCATAAAGGACGCTCTGGCCCGAGGAATCGATCCCCGCCTTGACCAGCATGTCCGAAACGTCGGCTTCGCGCGCACCGTCGAACACCGGGGTCCCCATCGGCACACCGGCCGAAAGGTTGCCCGCGAGTTCCACGATATCTGCGGTCGAGCGGCTTTCGAGGTCTTCGACATATTGCTCGCCGTAGATGTCCTTGAGGCGTTCAAGAACCGCTGCGGGCGGGGCAACGTTCGCGTAGTCGGAAGCCGCATTCGGATTGGCAGCGCGCCAATCGTCCAGCATGCCCTTGATCTCGTGACCCAAGGCGCGGGCCGCAAAGCCAAGGTGCGTCTCGAAGATCTGCCCGACGTTCATGCGCGACGGCACGCCCAGCGGGTTGAGCACGAGGTCGACCGGGGTGCCATCCTCAAGGAACGGCATGTCCTCGACCGGCAGGATGCGGCTGATCACACCCTTGTTCCCGTGACGGCCGGCCATCTTGTCGCCCGGCTGCAGCTTGCGCTTCACCGCGACGAAGACCTTGACCATCTTGAGCACGCCCGGAGCGAGTTCATCACCACGCTCCAGCTTTTCCTTGCGGTCATGGAACTTGGCATCGATCAGCGCGACGGCTTCGTCGTACTGGCTCTTCACCGCCTCGATCTGCGCCTGACGGCCATCATCGGCAACCGCGAACTTGAACCATTCGTGGCGCTCGACACCTTCGAGCAGTTCCTCGGTGATGACCTCGCCCTTCTTCAGCCCCTTGGGAGCAGCCGAAGCGGTCTGCCCGAGCAGCATGTCCTTGAGGCGGTTGTAGGTCGCACGGTTGAGGATGTTGCGTTCGTCCGCGGCGTCCTTGCGGAGGCGTTCGATTTCCTCGTTCTGGATCGCACGGGTACGGTCATCGATCTCGATCCCGTGACGGTTGAACACGCGCACTTCGACGATGGTGCCGGCAACGCCCGGGGGCAGACGCAGAGAGGTGTCACGCACGTCGCTCGCCTTTTCGCCGAAGATCGCGCGCAGCAGCTTTTCTTCCGGGGTCATCGGGGATTCACCCTTGGGGGTGATCTTGCCGACGAGAATGTCACCGGGATGCACTTCCGCGCCGATATAGACGATGCCCGCCTCGTCGAGGTTGCGCAGTGCTTCCTCGCCGACGTTGGGGATGTCGCGGGTGATGTCTTCCGGCCCGAGCTTGGTGTCGCGGGCCATGACTTCGAACTCCTCGATGTGGATCGAGGTGAAGACGTCATCCTTCACGATGCGTTCGCTGATCAGGATCGAGTCTTCGTAGTTGTAGCCATTCCACGGCATGAACGCGACGAGGCTGTTCTTGCCCAGCGCCAGTTCGCCCAGATCGGTCGAGGGGCCATCGGCGATGATGTCGCCCTGCTCGATCACGTCACCCACCTTCACCAGCGGACGCTGGTTGATGCAGGTGTTCTGGTTCGAACGCTGGAACTTCTGCAGGGTGTAGATGTCCACGCCCGACTGGCCGGGTTCGACATCGCCGATCGCGCGGATCACGATACGGGTCGCATCGACCTGATCGACGATCCCGCCGCGCTTGGCCGCAATCGCCGCGCCGGAATCCCGCGCAACGGTTTCTTCCATCCCGGTGCCGACCCAGGGCGCTTCCGCCTTCACGAGCGGCACGGCCTGACGCTGCATGTTCGAGCCCATCAGCGCGCGGTTGGCGTCGTCGTTTTCAAGGAACGGGATCAGCGAGGCCGCGACCGAGACGAGCTGCTTGGGGCTGACGTCCATCAGCGTGATCTGCTCACGCGGGGCCATCAGGTTGTCGCCATTGTGACGCGCCGAGACCAGCTCTTCGACGAACGAGCCGTCGGCGTTCAGTTCCGCCGAGGCCTGCGCCACGGTGTGCTTCTGCTCTTCCATCGCGGAGAGGTAGATCACGTCGCCGGTCACCTTGCCGTCCACCACCTTGCGGTAGGGGGTTTCGATGAAGCCGTACTTGTTGACGCGGCTGAAGCTCGCCGGCGAGTTGATCAGACCGATGTTCGGGCCTTCCGGCGTTTCGATCGGGCAGATGCGGCCATAGTGCGTCGGGTGAACGTCGCGCACTTCGAAGCCCGCGCGCTCACGCGTCAGACCACCCGGCCCGAGCGCCGAAACGCGGCGCTTGTGGGTGACTTCCGAGAGCGGGTTGGTCTGGTCCATGAACTGCGACAGCTGCGAGGAACCGAAGAACTCGCGCACCGCGGCCACGGCGGGCTTGGCGTTGATGAGGTCGTTCGGCATGACGGTCGACACATCGACCGAGCTCATGCGCTCCTTCACGGCGCGCTCCATGCGCAGCAGGCCGACGCGGTACTGGTTTTCCAGCAGTTCGCCGACCGAACGCACGCGGCGGTTGCCGAGGTTGTCGATGTCGTCGACTTCGCCCTTGCCGTCCTTGAGGCCGACCAGCTCCTTCACCACCGCGAGGATATCTTCCTTGCGCAGCGTGGTGACGGTGTCCTCGCACTCAAGGCCCAGACGCATGTTGAGCTTAACGCGGCCCACGGCCGACAGGTCATAGCGTTCGGCATCGAAGAACAGGCCTTCGAACAGCGCCTCGGCGGTTTCCTTCGTCGGCGGCTCGCCCGGACGCATGACCTTGTAGATCGCCTCCAGACCCTCGTCGCGGTTCTCGGCCTTGTCGGCCTTGAGCGTGTTGCGGATCCACGGCCCGGTGTTGACTTCATCGATGTCGAGCAGCGCAAGACGGTCGATCCCGGCCTTGTCGAAGGCCTCGACATGCTCGAGCGTCACTTCATCACCGGCTTCGATGTAGATGCGGCCCGTGCTTTCATCGATCATGTCAGCGGCAGCATAGCGGCTGACGACTTCCTCGGTCGGCAGCAAGAGTTCAGCAAGGCCATCCTTGGCTGCCTTGTTGGCTGCACGCGGGCTGATCTTCTGGCCGGCGGGGAAGATTTCCTCACCCGTGGCGGCGTCGACCAGCGCGAAGGCCGGCTTGGCATTGCGCCATTGCTCGGCAACGAACGGGATTTTCCATCCGTCCTTCGCGCGCTCCCAGGTGACGGTGTCGTAGAAGTGATTGAGGATGCCCTCACCATCAAGACCGAGCGCATAGAGCAGCGCAGTGACCGGCAGCTTGCGCTTGCGGTCGATGCGGACGTTGACGATGTCCTTGGCGTCGAATTCGAAATCCAGCCACGATCCGCGATAGGGGATCACGCGGGCAGCAAACAGCAGCTTGCCCGAGGAGTGGGTCTTGCCGCGATCATGATCGAACAGCACGCCCGGCGAACGGTGCATCTGCGACACGATCACGCGCTCGGTGCCGTTGATGATGAAGGTGCCGTTCTCGGTCATGAGCGGCATATCGCCCATGTAGACGTCCTGCTCCTTGATATCGAGGACGGAGCGGGTTTCGGTTTCGCTGTCCACCTCGAACACGATCAGGCGCAGGGTGACCTTCATCGGGGCGGCGTAGGTGATGCCGCGCTGACGGCACTCGGTGGTGTCGTACTTGGGCTCTTCGAGTTCGTAATGCACGAAATCGAGCTCGGCGGTGCCGGCGAAATCGCGGATCGGGAACACCGAGCGCAGCGTCTTCTCGAGGCCCGAGACATAGCCCGTCGCCTTGTCCGAGCGCAGGAACTGTTCGTAGCTTTCGCGCTGAACCTCGATCAGGTTCGGCATCTGCACCACTTCGTGAATGTCACCGAAGATCTTGCGGATGCGCTTCTTGGCGGTCCCTTGGGCCTTGCGGCTGCGGGTGACGGGCGGCTTCGCCTTGGTTGCCATGGAGGGGTCGTGCCTCTTTGATTGGGCCGCGAGAGGAGAGGCCTCGCGCGGACGGGAAAAACGCTGTCGTTCCACGCGAATCGCTCGGCCATTCCAACGCACAAAAGCCGCACGCCAAACTCCGCCTTTAAAGCGGTGTCGGCAGCAGCCTCCCGGTGTCCGTCGCGTAAATGGCCTTCGCCGCTTCCATCCTGAGGCCGATTCCCGCGCATGAATCAGCCCTGCTCGAAGCGAGCGAGAGCGCGCGATTTAGGGGCGCCATCCATCTGTGTCAATGCTGCAGCTTTACGCAAGCGCAGGCCTGCGCGCCTTTCCTACCCCGGAGGAAAGGCGCAGGAGCCCGGGGCGGTTCTTTCGCATCGTCAGCCCCCCCCTCCCCGTTCGCTCGCCGACACGGCGCGCGACAAAGGCCTCCCCCCGTGTCCGTCAGCTTGCTTTCTTGAACGCTAGAGCTTTGCAAACATGGGATAATTCGGCTCTCCACAAAGTTGACACGGTGTCAACTTTGTAAAGCTTATTCGCAGCAAATTTCCGAAAAACGAGACCAAGAATATCGTTTTTCAATATTATTGATTGACGATAAGCCGCGAATCGGATTAGAAGCGATTTATTGAATAACAATGTGCCCTCGAAAGGAAAACGATATGTCCCGCCTTGCCAACACCGCCCTTGCCGCCTGTGCCGCGCTGGTGCTCTCGCTTAGCTCGATTGGCGCGATCGTCACCGTGCCACCTGCCCAGGCAGCAGCGCCTACCGCACTTGCAACTGTCGAGCTCGCTTGAGCGCGCAACCGGAGACATGATCATGACCCTCGCAAAAGACGACTTGCTGCTCAAACTCGGCAAAGTGATTGCCCTGATCCTTCAGGCTCTTTGTGTGGTGGGAGGAGGCATTTTTCTCTTCCTCATCGTGTTTGTCATGCTGCTGAGCCAAGGATTGCTGCCCGGGCCGGTCGACGCCAACTCCCTCCCTGACGTGACAAGGTTCCCGCTTTTGTCGGCCGGTATCGGCGTCACAGTCATGGCAAACTTTGCAGCGATGTTTGTCTTCTTCGGCAAGATGCGTCTGCTGATCGCCAGCGCCAGCCAGGGCGACCCCTTCATCCCCGACAACGCACGGCGCCTCAACGCGATGGCATGGCTGCTTCTGGCCTCGCAGGTCCTGACCGTGATCGTCGGAGAACTTCGCGTCTATGGCTTCAGCCTTATCGACCCCCAAAGTAAGAGCACACTCGACATCAGCCCTACCGATCTGGCTGGCTTCCTGATCGTTCTGGTGCTCTTCATCCTCGCCCGCGTGTTCCGCCATGGAGCGGCGATGCGCGAAGACCTCGAAGGAACAGTGTGATGCCGCCCAGCAACCACGATCTCGAAGGAGCCCGCATCATGGTAAAGCTCGACGACCTGCTCTATGCCCGCCGCATGACGCTGACCGAGCTGGCCGAGCGCGTGGGTCTCACCCTCGCCAACCTGTCGATCCTCAAGACCGGCAAGGCCAAGGCGATCCGCTTTTCCACCCTAGCCGCGATCTGCCGGGAACTGGAATGCCAGCCGGGCGACCTGCTTGCCTATAGCGCCGAGGAGAGCTGAAAGCACCAATCCGCTTGACTCTCGACGCCAATCCCCTAGAGGCCCGCTCCGACCGGCGGGCCTCGTGCTTTCGCCGCGTCATCCGTCCGAGACAGTTGGTGCGGGCAATCAGGCCCGCTTAATGTCCAGCCTAGACGGGGAAACGAGATTTCGCAGGCGGCCAGATGATGGCGCGCCCTGCTTGTGCCTACAAGCACACCCTCCTTCCCTATCGACGGACTCGCCCGTGCTCGGAGCCCTCGCGGCCCTGCGCATGGACAAAACGTAGCCGGTCGCCCGGGGGAGCCATTTCCCGTGCGATCACATGTGAAGGAGTATGGCATGGATCGTTCGCAGAAAGCCGACGCGGTTGCCCAGCTCAATGCGGTCTTCAACGAGGTCGGCGTGGTGGTTGTCACCCGCAACCTCGGCATGACGGTGGCCCAGTCCACCGACCTGCGGAACAAGATGCGCGATGCTGGTGCGTCCTACAAGGTTGCGAAGAACCGTCTCGCCAAGCTCGCCCTCAAGGACACCGACTATGTCGGGCTGGATGACATGCTCACCGGCCCGGTCGGGCTGGCCTGGTCGAATGACCCGGTCGCGGCTGCCAAGGCCGCTGTCGATTTCGCCAAGTCGAATGACAAGCTCGAAATCGTCGGCGGTTCGATGGGTTCGGTCGTTCTCGACGAAGCCGGGATCAAGGCGCTTGCCTCGATGCCGAGCCTCGACGAACTGCGCGCCAAGCTCGTCGGCCTGGTCAACGCCCCGGCGACGAAGATCGCTCAGGTCGTTACCGCACCTGCCGCGAAGGTCGCCCGTGTGTTCGCCGCTTACGCGGACAAGGCAGCTTAAGAGACGTTTTTCGCCAGACGAAACAATCTGTTGGAGCAAATCCGCTCCGCCAAAATTTTGGAGTAAACCATCATGGCCGATATTGCCAAGCTTGTTGAAGAACTGTCGCAGCTGACCGTGCTTGAAGCTGCCGAACTCGCCAAGGCCCTCGAAGAAGCATGGGGCGTCAGCGCCGCTGCTGCGGTGGCTGTGGCTGCTGCCCCGGGTGCCGGCGGCGACGCACCGGCTGCTGAAGAGCAGACCGAATTCGACGTCATCCTGACCGGCGACGGCGGCAAGAAGATCCAGGTCATCAAGGAAGTCCGCGCCATCACCGGCCTGGGCCTGACCGAAGCCAAGACCCTCGTGGAATCGGCTCCGAAGGCTCTCAAGGAAGGCGTGAACAAGGCCGAAGCCGAAGAGATCAAGAAGAAGATCGAAGAAGCCGGCGGCACCGTCGAGCTGAAGTAAGCTCGATCCCGCGGTCACTCGACCGACATCGGAAGGGCAGCGCCAGCAATGGTGCTGCCCTTTTTTGCGTTTACCTTCGGTAGTTTGCTGTTAGTTGAGATGCGAGGTTTTCGGGAAGAATGCCTCACAACAAGGGGGCACAATTCAATGAAGATTAGATTTCTGGCGCTCGCAGTAGTGGCGGGCGTCTCGCTTGGCGGCTGCGCAACCGTCCTCAATGGCACCAATGTCGATTACATGACCCAAACCGATCCGAGCGGTGCTGACGTGGTGTTTCTGAACGGGCTGAAATGCACATCGCCCTGCACGCTCGAACTCAAGCGCGGCACGGACACGCGGGTCGACATTTCGAAGCCCGGCTACGAACCGACCTATGTCCTCGTGCAGTCCCGCCTTGCCGGCTCGGCCTTCGGCAACATCCTCGCTGGCGGGATCATCGGTGGGGTCGTGGATGGAGGCAACGGCGCGAGCAACACGCTGTTCCCGCGCCCGCTGAAACTGCGCCTCGCACCGGCCGGGTCGGGCCAGCCAGCGATGCTGCTCGACAAGGACGGCAACGAAATCATGTCGGTCGACGAGCATAATGAGAAGGTGCGCGCCGACGTCGCCAAGACCATCGGCGCCGACCTTGCCGGAATGGGCAGCGGCAGCACCAACTGATCCCTGTTTCAGGGCAAGTGCGGAGGAGCGCTGCCCGCGATGGTGGCGCTCCTTTTGCTTGCCTCAATAACCTGCTCCACTGAATGTCGAGAGGCACAACACGGCAACCACCGCAGGTGGCAGCCGGACGTTCCCCGAATCGTTAACGCAGGAAATGCAACCGTGTAGGATCGGGACGATTCCTCGGCTGTCACACCGAAGTTACTTTACACCCTGTTAATAACCCCTAACATCACCTTACCGAGTCGCCGAGTCGTTGAGACTTCGAACGTTCAATGGGGAGGATACCCCAGTTCCACGTTCCTTGGTTTGTTTGGGGGATATCATGCGTGTTGTGAAAGCGATTCTGCTGGCTAGCGGGCTGATGCTTGCTTCCCCGCTGGCAGCGCAGGATCTGATCCACCAGCCGATCAGCCCGACCTTTGGCGGAAACCCGTTCAATTCCCAACATGTGCTTGGCGTCGCCAACGCCAACAATGATTTCCGCGACCCGCGCGCAACCTCTTCAAATTCGCAGGCAGACATCTTCGCGCGGCAACTTCAGTCGCGGCTGCTGTCCGCGCTGTCCTCGCAGATCGTCGATGCGATCTTCGGCGACAACCCGCAGGAATCGGGGACGATCAGCTTCGGCGGGCAGACCATCGAGTTCTTCCGTTCGCTGGAAGAAGTCACGCTTATCATCCGCAACGACACCACGGGTGAGGAAACCCGCATTGTCGTCCCGCTCTTCATCGAAGTGGACTGAAGGGCTAACGGGATGCGAAAGATCTTCTCTCTTCCTGTTGCTGCGCTGGCTGGCCTGGCACTGTCCGGCTGCATGAGCATGCCGCAGGACGGTCGGAATTCCATGCCGACCACCACCAGCCTGGCCTACTTCCCGAAGAAGACACAGACGCAGACCTTGCTGAACCAGCTGCCCGCACCGCAGCGGCCGGTCGCCATTGCAGTCTATGGCTTCACCGACCAGACCGGTCAGTTCAAGCCAAGCGCGCAGGGCCAGACCCTGTCGCGTGCCGTGACTCAGGGCGCGGGCTCGATGCTGGTCAAGGCGCTGCAGGATGCGGGCAACCGCAACTGGTTCACCGTTGTCGAGCGTGAACGGCTGGATAACCTGCTGAAGGAACGCCAGATCATCGGCGAGATGCGCAAGCGCTATCTTGGTGAACAGGAAGTCGATCCCAATGCCCTGCCTGCGCTGCTGTTTGCAGGCGTGCTGCTGGAAGGCGGGATTGTCGGCTATGATACCAACACCGTCACCGGCGGCGCAGGCGCGGCCTTCCTCGGGATCGGGGCGCGCACCGAATATCGCCAGGATACGGTGACCGTCTATCTGCGCGCTGTCTCGGTGCGCACCGGCGAGGTGCTCGCCAATGTCACAGCCTCCAAGACCATCGCCAGTCAGGCATTGGGCGCGAGCGCCTTCAAGTTCGTTGCCTTCCGCGAACTGCTGGAGGCTGAGGCTGGCATCACTTCGAACGAGCCTGATCAGGTCGCGCTTCAGCAAGCGATCGAAAAGGCTGTCTACGGCCTCGTGCTTGAGGGCGTGGAGCTCGATCTTTGGCGCTTCGACGACATGTCGGCAGCGCAATCCCTGCTTGCCGCCTACCGGGCTGAGCGGGACGGAGTTTACGACGCCAGCGACATCCAGAAGGCAGTCAAGCGGGCAGGCTCGCTGACTGCGCTCACTGTGGTCGATGGCGAAAAGGACAAGGACCGACGCGACGGATCGTGACGGGTTAGAGGGGTTTCCCAAGGGTCGGACGGCCTGAGGGAATGGATCACAAGAGCGCTTAACGCGCCGGCTGGGCCGCAAAAATAAGCACGCAAAGGAGCGGCAACTCCGATGCGCGCGAGGAAAGGTATGCGATCACCTGTGTGACCCGGCGTCTCATCGCGCCGTGGCCAACGCTTGGTATCGCCTATCGTCAAGGCGGATGCAACCATGAATGCCGAGCGTTTTGTTAATGATGGCCCTTCGGCCCCGGCACCCGCGCTTTCAGCGGGAACCCACGCGTGGGTCGCGCGCCGCTTCGACCTCCACCTCCGCACCATTTGCCCGACATCCGCGACGCATGAACGTCGGCGGAGCCGGTCGCTTTCGCACGTGATTGAGATGACAGAAGGAACTGAACAATGAAGATGATGATCAAGACCGGCGCCTCCGTTCTGGCGCTTGCGCTGGCCGGCACCGCCGTTGCGCAGTCGAATACGTCGAATGTGGAACAAACCGGCACCAACGAAGCGGCGACCGTCGCGCAGAATGGTGGCGGTACCAACACTAGCCAGATCGATCAGGACGGCACCAACAACAGCGCCTTCGTCACCCAGACGAGCACCGCTGGCGATGCCAACTCCTCCACGATCCTTCAGGCAGCGGGCTCCAGCGGCAACACTGCCGACGTCGATCAGATCGGCGAAGGCAACGTCAGCGATGTGGAGCAGGAAGGCGATGCAAGCACCGTCACCGTCAGCCAGAACGGCACTGACAACGCATCGACCGTCTCGCAGGATTCGACTCTCGCTATCACCAGCGTGATCCAGACCGGCAACCAGAACGAAAGCGCGGTTGCGCAGTCGGGCACCCTCGCATCGGTAGCTGTGACCCAGAACAACGCGGACGGCAGCGAGGAAGGTAATGACTCCTTCGTCGACCAGAGCGGCAGCGGCGCGACCGTGACTGTGATTCAGGATGGTCAGCTCAACATCTCCACCGTGACCCAGACGGGCTCGGCCGCGGGTGTGACGGTGACCCAGAACGGTGAAGACAACGACTCGCTGATCGATCAGACTGGGTCGGGTGCGACCATCAATGTCGCACAGGACGGCACCGGCAACGACAGTGACGTGACCCAGTCGGCCAGTCTTGCCTCGGTCGATGTCGATCAGGACGGTACCGACAACGTCTCGAACGTCGACCAGATCGCCGGCAACTCGACCATCGACGTCACCCAGAACGGCATCGAGAACGATTCCGAAGTTACCGGCATTGCCAACGGCTCCGACGTGACGGTCAACCAGCAGGGCAACGGCAATGAATCGACCGTGACCCAGAATGCCGCGAGCCAGCAGTTCAACGTGCCGTTCCTCGGTTCGGTGACGCTGCCGGTTCTCAACGAAAACCAGAGCGCTTCGGTTAGCCAGAGTGGCAACGACAATCAGGCCGCAGTCGCTCAGTACGGTCGCAATCAGGTCGCAACCGTTACCCAGATCGGTGACGGCAACACTTCCGGCAATCGTGTCGGACCGGCGGGTATCATCCAGGTCGGGGAAAACCAGACTGCCAACCTAACCCAGGGCGGAAACGGCAACAACTCGTCGATCGAGCAGGGTACCAACGGGAACTTCTTCGTCCTCACCGGCGCGGCAAGCGATGGCAACATCGCCAACGTGACCCAGAACGGTGACGACGGGGAATCCAGCGTGACCCAGAACGGTGACAACAACACCGCAACGGTCAATCAGTTGGACGGCGGTCTCTTCAATGAAGCGACCATCGCTCAGCTCGGCAACAACAACTCTGCCAGCATCACGCAAGGGGCCACCGGCAACATGGCTGACATCAGCCAGACCGGCAATGGCCACTCGGCGATTGTGATCCAGAACCAGCCTTAACGCAGATCCATGCCGCCCGGTGAGTGGAGGGCGCAGCCTCACCGGGTGTTCGGCATCAAGCAAGATTTAAGGAAACCATACCATGAAGAAAATTCTCATCACCACAGCGTCGATTGCGGCACTGGCCGCAGCATCACCCGTGCTTGGCCAGAGCACGTCGACGATCGATCAGATCGGCAATGGCAACACCGGGACGGTGTCCCAGTCGGGCGACAACACCTCCGACATCGACCAGAACGGCAATGACAATGCTGCTTCGGCGACCCAGACCGGTTCGGGCAACAGCTCGACCATCGATCAGGACTCGCTGGGCGCTGGTGCCTTTGTCACCCAAACCGGCGACAACAACACCTCGACGATCACGCAGGTCGATGCCTCGACGCAAAACACGCTCGGCCTGCCGTCTGACCCGGAATCGACCGTGGTTCAGGCCGGCAACAACAACATGTCGACAGTCGATCAGAACGCTGTCGCACCGGGCTACAATCTGGTCGCCAACGTCACGCAGAATAATGACGACAACGTCTCGACCGCAAATCAGGATGCTCTCGGCCCGAACTGGACCGGCTCGCTGCGTCTGACCGTTACCCAGAACGGAGCCTCCAACTCGATCGTCAACCAGACTGCAGCCAACGCCAATGCACGTGACCTGCAGGCAATCGTGACGCAGACTGACTCGAATTCGACCATCAATCAGTTCGCAGACGGCTGGAACGCGACCAAGCTTATGGCCCGTGTCGAGCAGCAGAGCGGCTCGGCATCGACCATCAACCAGACCGCAAGCGGGTTCGAGTCGGGCGATCTGTTCGCTCGCGTGACGCAGAGCAACGGTGCAATTGCGAACATCGATCAGACCGCCTTGGGTCAGGCTTCGGTCAATCAGGACGCGATCGTCACGCAGAACGGTGCCAGCACCACCAACATCACGCAGACCTTCAATGGAGCAGGTGCCAATACCTTCTCCGCAACGGTCAATCAGACGGGGGACGGCAACCTTGCCAACGTCACCCAGCGTGACCTAGGCTTTACCGCTGTGGGCAATGCCGACCAGAACCTGTTCGCCAACGTCAATCAGGTTGGGGACGGCAACACCACCAATCTGATCCAGGAGAACAAGACCGCGACTGCGGATGTCGACCAGCTCGGCGATGGCAACACTGTCACCGCGTTCCAGACCGCTGCGGGCATGGATCTGATCGTGCTGCAAACCGGTGATGGCAACACCTCGACCTCGAACCAGAGCGGGCTGAACAACGCAGCCGACGTTCTACAGGCTGGCGTCGGGGCGACTTCGACTATCAACCAGTCGGGGCGCAACGATCTCGCCTTTGTCGATCAGCTGGTCGGTTCGGATGGCTCTGCCTCGACCATCACGCAGACGGGTGCAGGCGGCGCGCGTTCGGAAAACCGGGCCGATGTTACTCAAGAGGGCCTGTCGAACGTCTCCTTCGTTACACAGGACGGCTTCAACAGCACCGCTGATCTTCTGCAGTCGGGCGACGGGAACGAATCGAACATCACCCAGACCGGGACGGTCGACGGCTTCGGCAACCTCGCCGACGTGACTCAGTCGGGCAATGGCAACGAATCGAACATTCTTCAGAACGGCTCGCTCAACTCGGCGACAGTCACTCAGTCGAGCGACGGCAACCTGTCGAACATCAGCCAGACCGGCAACGGCGGCTCGGTGATCGTCACGCAGGGCTTCTGAACCGATTGCTCCGGGCGGGGCGATGACCTCGCCCGGAACACAACAACCGGGGGGTTGTACCCCGGGTCGCACTTCCGAGAAATCACAAGCCACTGACTTCATGAAGGAACTTGAGATGAAAAATATGATCATGGCCGGCGCTTCGATGCTGGCCCTCGCCCTTGCTGCTCCGGCCTTTGCCCAGAGCAACGATTCCACCGTCGTCCAGACCGGCAGTGGTCAGACCGCGACTGTTACCCAAGACGGCAGCGGCAACGAATCCGATGTCGAGCAGGGTGGCAATGGCAATATTGCCACAGTCGATCAGGACGGCACCGACGGCTTTTCGAGCGTCGTCCAAACCGGCAGCGCCAACGAAGCCACCATTGATCAGACCTCGATCGAGGGCTTCATCGACGTGGTCCAGAACGGTGCAAACAACACTGCCAACGTGACCCAGAACGATGCCTCGGGCAATGACAGCATCGGCATTCAGCCGGTCGGCACAGCCGATCCGGAGGCTCGCATCAATCAGCAGGGCAATGGCAACGATTCTGCGATCAGCCAGACCAACGTGGTTGGCAGTTTCAACCTGATTGCCGACAACAACCAGACCGGCGACGACAATATCTCGAGCATCACTCAGGCCGCCAACGGCCCGGGCTTCACCGGCACACTGCGCGCCACGGTGAACCAGACCAATGGTGCTGACTCGATCGTCACCCAGACTGCCAACAACGGTTCGAAGAACTTCCGTGCCGATGTGACCCAAGATGATTCCACATCGACCGTGATCCAGACCGGCAATGCCTCGACTGGCAGCAACAACCCGGCGCTGCGCGCCCTCGTTAACCAGACGGGCGGCTCGGACTCGAGCATCAGTCAGACGGTCAATGGTGCAGGTGGCGGCGATCTGTTCGCCTCTGTCAACCAGGCGGACGGGGCGAGCTCGACGATCACGCAAAGCGCCAATGGTGCGAATTCAGTGACGCAGGATGCGATCGTCAACCAGACCGGCGCGAACGATTCGACCATCACCCAGAACTTCGACAACACTGGTTCGAATACCTTCCTCGCGACCGTCACACAGACGAACAGCAGCAACGTGTCGATTATCAATCAGGACGACAAGGCCCCGCTTACGCAGGCTGATTCGGGCTTGATTGCCACTGTTGTCCAGAACGGTTTCGACAATGACGCAACGATCAATCAGGACAACAAGGGCGCGACAGCAACCGTGACCCAGACGGGTGACGTCAACGATGCCTTTGTCGATCAGGATGGTGCCGGGCTTGATGCCAATATCTTCCAGTCTGGCAGCAACAACCTTGCCGATGTCAGCCAGATGGGCGGCCTCAATTCCGACGCCGACATCGATCAGTTGGGTGACAACAGCCGGGCTTTCGTCAACCAGAACTCGAGCGCCCGGAACGATACGGCTGTGGTGATGCAGCAGGTTGGCTCGTTCAACAACGATGCGACGATCAACCAGACCGGTATCAGCGGCTTCCAGTCGCTCAGCAGGGCTGAAATCGTGCAGACTGGCACCTCGAGCGATGGCGATGCGACGATCAATCAGAGCGGCCGCCGCAATGATGCGCTCACCACCCAGTCGGGCGTGAACAACTCGAGCATCACAACCCAGACCGGAACCGGTGCCGATGCGCTGAGCTACAACGAGGCGACCACGACGCAGACGGGCGACAACAACATTGCCGATGTCACGCAGGATGGGCTGCTGAACGTTTCGGAGCTCACCCAGCTGGGCAACGGCAATACCGCCACCGTGAGTCAGACCGACAGCGGCAACTTCTCGAACGTGAACCAGGTCGGCAACGGCAACAGCGCCATGGTCACGCAGAGCGGTCTCTGATCCTTTACTCCGGGCGGGGCCAGGCGGCTCCGCCCGGAACCTTTTGCTCCGGGTCGGCAAGGCCCGGACAAGCATGAAAATTCACGGTCGCGGTGACGAATTCCTTTGGGGGAAACTGAAATGAAGAAGTTTGTTCTTGGCAGCGCATCGGTCATTGCGCTGGCCATCTCCGCTCCGGCCTTCGGCCAGAGCGTTTCCAACGTCGATCAGGCGGGCAACAGCAACGCCGCAACCGTGACCCAGACCGGCACCAACGATTCCGACATCGATCAGACCGGTGACAACAACACTGCGACCGTCGAGCAGGAAACCTTCGGGGCCTTCGGTGCGAGCGGCAACAATGCCGACATCATCCAGACCGGCAATTTCAACACCGCTACCGCCGAACAGGAAAATGGCGTTCCCGGCAGCATCGCCAACCAGGCGACCATCACCCAGAACGGGGACGGTACTTCGACCGGTGAAGCGAACACCGCAATTGCAAGGCAGTCGGGCAACGACAACACCACCACGATCGATCAGGGCGTGGCTGGTCTCGGGACCGGCAACAGCAACACCGCCGATACGCGCCAGACCGGTTCGGCGAACATGATCGATGTGGCACAAATCAACGACGGCGCCGCCGCCACGTTACGCCAGACCGGTGAAGGCAACACCTCGATCTCCTCGCAGGGCCGCCCCAACGCGGCCAGCACGACCAGCGGTCAGGAACTGGTGGTATTCCAGAACGGCGCGGACAACACCTCGGACATCGACCAGCGCGGCTCGGGAAATTACGCGAGCGTGTTTCAAAGCGGTGAGCGCAACACTTCGACCATCCGCCAGCCCGGTGCCGATAACAACATCGGCGTCGAACTGGCCAGCATCGGGGTCAATCAGGTCGGTGCCGACAACACATCGACCGTGACGCAGGGCGCCAATAACGGCCTCGTGAACGTCAACCAGACGGGCGACGAGCTGACCAGCACAGTGACCCAGACGGGCCGCGCCAACAACTCGGTGGCGAGCGTCAACCAGAGCGGCACGCGCAACACCAGCACCATCCTGCAGGATGCCCCGCCCCCTCCGACCGGGCCGGGCCGCGAGATGACGGCCAACCTCACCCAGTCGGGCAGCGACAACGTGAGCGACATCACCCAGACCAACACGCTGGGCGCTCCGGCCGTTTCGGGCAACTTTGCCAGCGTGACACAGTCGGGCACATTCCAGACATCGACAGTCGAACAGGACGGGCATGAAAACGATGCGACGGTGAATCAGAGCAACACCGGGAACGAGAGCGAGGTCGTGCAGACCGGCAATGCCAACTTCGCGGAGGTGACGCAGTCGGGTTCCGACAGCACCAGCACCATCTCGCAGCAAAGCAATGAAAGCTGGGCGCGGGTCAATCAGGCAGCGAGCAACAGCTCGTCGAGCATCACGCAGACGGCCAATGGCCAGAACGCGTTGGTGCTGCAGGGCGGTAGCGACCAGACGGCGGTGATCCGCCAGTCGGCAGGCGCGGGGGTGCTCGGGATCATCGGTGGCGATCTGCCCGATAGCGGGATTTCGTGGGCGCGGATCGAACAGACCGCCGCGGGATCGGGCAACAGCTCGACGATCGACCAGGAAGGTCTGTCGAACTTCGCGCTTACCCGTCAGGTCGGCAACCGCAACAGCTCGACCATTCTGCAGGACGGCAACGCCAACCTGCTGGGCATTTTCCAGTCGGGTGACGACAACCGGTCGAATGTGACGCAGTCGGGTCTGCGCACCAATTTCAGCAACCTGAGCTTCCTCGCCAACGTCGGCGTGCAGCAGACCGGCGACCGCAACCAGTCTGATGTGGTCCAGACTGGCGACTATCTCGATACGGCCTTTGTCGGCAATATCGAGAACACCTTCAGGGTGCTGCAATCGGGCGATGACAACACCTCGACCATTGACCAGTCGGGTCTCAATCCCGAGGCCCGCCTGCTGCAGGCAGGCAACTTTAACACCTCGGATATCGATCAGGCCGGAACCGAAAACCGCGCCTTCGTTGACCAGATCGGCAGCGGCAACAGCTCGTTTGTCGATCAGCTCGATCCGGCAGGCGTGAACAACTTCGCCGATGTCGATCAGACCGGTGATGATGGCCTGTCCGAGGTTTTGCAGACCGGGTCGAACAACACGGCCACGCTGGCACAGGGCGGGAGCGACAATGAATCGTTCATCACCCAGGCCGGAACCGGCAACACCGCCACTGTGACGCAGGGTAGCATGATGAACGTCTCGACCATCGATCAGAACGGCATCGGCAACTCGGCCATCGTCTCGCAAGGGATGTAAGCGGCCAAACCGGAACCCGGGCGGGACTCACCTCTCGCCCGGGACGCCATTTCAGTCTATAAGGTGCACATGATGACGAACGCCGCTTTCCTTGGCCGCATCGGCGCAGCGGTGGCTTGTTGCGCAACCCTTGCAGTCGCTTCGGCAGCGCTGGCACAGGCGGCACCTGAACGCGGTGTGTTCGTGACCCAGATCGGCGATGCCCCGCGCACCACCATCACTCAACGCAATGCCGACAGTCTTGCCCGCGTTGTGCAGGACGGGACGAACAATCAGACTGACCTTGTGCAGGAAGGCACCGCACCGCACCGCGCCCAGATCGCACAGGACGGGGACGACAACACCGTCAATGTCACGCAGGACGGCGATGGTTCGACCGACCTTACGCTGGTGCAGGAAGGCAATGCCAACTCAGCACTCGTGCTTCAACGCGAGGTATCCGTCGCGGAACAATCGACCGCGTCGATCTTGCAGCGCGGCAATGGCAACACGATCATCCTAGCCCAGAACGGCAGCGACAATGACGCCAGCCTCGAACAGCTTGGCGATGGCAACACCATGACTGCAAGCCAGCTCGACAATGGCAACCGCCTGCAATGGAGCCAAAACGGCGACGGGCTTGCCGATCTTCAGATCGTGCAAACCGGCGGAGGCAGCCTGCAGGTCACGCAAAGCAATATCGGCGGCGCTCAGTTCGCCCCGCCGCCGGGGGGATGATATCGCGAATGATCCGGCTGTTGCCTTCTGTTTTTCTTGCGCCGGGCATTGCCATGTTCGGCCTCGCCACGGCGGCAGCGGCGCAGCAGGCAGCCGATACGCCGACCAGCCGCACTGAAGCCTCGCAGATCGAACAGGTGCCGGACAACGCCGGCGGCAAGGCCTATCTCGACACCGAGCGTCGCCTGCCTCCTGTTCCACGCCCGATCATGACAGAAGCACCGGGCCAGCAGATTTCGCGCGGAGCTGGCAATGCACCCGCCAGTCAGATCACCAGCCGCACGCAAGGCACACCGGGCGTTGCGCAATTGTCGAAGGCCGATCTCGACGCCACGCTGGCGCAGCTTACCCCTGCCGAACGCCGGGTGCTGCTGCAGGCGATCGAAGGCAGCGACATCTGCGAAGACCCGCCTGCCATCGCCGCGATCGTGACCTTGTGCCAGAACCGGATCGAAACCCGGTCGCAGGAATTCACCCGCGCATCTGAACGTCCGGTTTCCGCCGAGGAACGTCTGCTGCGTGGCGATTTCGACAATAGCGGGCTGCCGACAGTCAATCAGGTGATCGAGCGGCTGGCGCGGAGCGGCGCATCAAGCGGTGATTTCAGCAATCAGGCGATAGCTTCGATCGTGCTCGGCGGCCCGGCCTCGCCACCGGCGCGGCCGAACGATGAAGCCTTGCCCGACACGCAGGCCTTCGGCGAGGAAACGCAGGCGCTGATCAATGCCCTGATCAACCAGCTTGGAGGCCGCGCGCCATGACCGGCGCCCTGCCTGCCAGCGCCGCTGCGCTGCTGCTGCTTGCTCCAACCACGGTGACCGCCATGACTGACGAACCCCATGCTCTCACCCTCGATGTCCGCGAGGATGCCGGAACAATCGTCGTTCAGCTGGTCGGCTTTGCCCCGGAAGCCCGGCAGGTCAGCTATGCGCTGGAGGTGACCGGCCAATCGACATCGCGGCACAAGGGCAAGACGATGCTCGCCGCCGGCACACGCGCCGTGCTTTCGACCATGCGGACAACTGCCGGGGAGAACTGGTGCGTGACGCTGCAGGCCGAAGAAGAGGGCCGGGAACCTTACGAGATTACCCAGGGCAGCTGCACGAAGTAAGGGACTCAGCGACGGATCTGACCGATCCCGGTGCTGCCGAGCCCGCGTTCGGGCGCGCTGATCTGATCAATATGAACCTTGCGTCCGGCTTTGGGCCGGGGATCGACATTCCCGACATTGAACTCGTCATAGACCGGATCATAGCTGATCGGGATGCCCTGTGCCTGGAGTTCGGCCAACGAATACCAGGCATCGCTGGCCGATGAGGCACGAAGGCGGGCGAGCTTGGCCGGGTCGAACCGATCGCCCAGAAAATCGATGATCGAGCCGAGCCGGACTCTGAGGCCGCTGGTGGTCTGCTGGAAATCGACGGCGCCAGCGGACTTGCCGTCGATGCGGGTCACAAGCTGCGACTTGATGTCGATCTCGTAGTTGGGATTGCTGGCACCAAGGCCGGGTGCAGCGGCGGGTGCCACCGCAGCGCGCGGAATAGCCGTGATCGCAGGCTTTGGTGCCGGGGCAGGAGCCGAAGCGGGCGGCGATGACGCAACGGGCGCGACAACCCGCGAGCGGGCAGGCGGTGTCGCCACACTGGCAGGCGCCACTGCCACCAACGCAGGCCGCGCCGCAGGAGTCGCGATGGGTGCGGCCGCCGCAGTCCGCGACGGAGCGGGAGCAAGCGACCTCGTATTCGCCGCCGGGGCAGCAGGGGCAGGCAGCAATGGCCGTTCCGCAGTCCGCGATGTCGCCATTCCACCCGATGCGGACCGGGGCGCTTCCAGCGCCGGGGCCTGTCTGGGTAGAGCGGTGGCCGCGGCTGTCGCAGCAGGAGCCGCACTTACGGCCTGAGCAGGAGCCGAGGCCGAATTCGGAGCCGCAGCCGGACGACCGGCAACCGCCGCCCCCAGTCTAGCCTGCTCCGGTTGAGGCAGAAGCGCTGCGAAGCTGCCCTTCACGGAACCGAGCACAGGATCGGACGGCGCCGCAACCGGCATGCGTTCCTCGGCACCAACAGCGAGAGCCGCAGCCTCAGGCTCAGGCGCTGCAATGATCGCTGCTGCTTGCGGGAGTTCGACCTCTGCCAGCGGCACCGGCGCAATCGGCACAACCGCAAGCCGCGCCGGTTCTTGCGGCACATCTAGCGGCTGTGCGCGGCCCATCGGCGTTCTGGGGATCGCAGGTGCTGCGACAAAAGCGACAGGGTCGGCTGCGGACGCCGCAAGGCTGGGCGCAGCAGCCGGCAGAGGCGGTGCGACGGGACGGATTGCTTCCGCTTCGACCGGAGCGGCCGCCACGGCCTCCACCGCTCGGCGACCTGCCGGGAGCGGTCTGATCTGGTCGGATACCTTGAGCAGGGGCGCATAACGCACACCGTCCAGCGCGCCCTCGCCTTCATTGGGCAAGCGCTTGGCCCCTGCCTGACTACGCGAAGCATTCGGCTCAAGCGGTTCAAGCCCCTGCGAGCCTTCCGTCAGGTCGCCTGCACCAACCGAAAATTCGGGAACCGTGAGCGCGGCCACAACCACAACGCTTCCGGGCAGCGCTCGCGCCCAGAACCGCGCCATAGAAGCGCGCTTGCGGCGCTCGCCACTGCCCTCGTCAGGCTGGTCGGTTTCCACAGTGATATTCACGTCATCCCCCAAGTAGAAATACTATGGGAGGCGACGCCGATTCGGCAAAGCGGAATCCGCCGAAAACCGCGATTTTCCGCCAATGTTCTATGCCTGTTCACGCGATTGGGTTGGCAAAGATCGTCTCGCTGCCCGGATCAAGGCATTTGCGCTTTCCCCGAATCGCCCCCGCGCCTATCCGGGCCGGCTCGCCAGTCGGTGGGCAAGCGAAAGATCATGCAACAGGCGACCACTTTCTCGACGCCCGGCTGGGGGCAGGAACTGCGCGCGACGCTCGGCATCGCGGGGCCGCTGGCGGCTGCCAATCTGCTGCAGATGCTCACCTATGCCATCGACGTGATCTTCATCGCGCGGCTGGGCGAGAAGGAACTGGCCGCATCGGCGCTGGCGGTCTCGCTATTCGGGCTGGTGCTGTGGGCGCTGACGGGCCTCACCGGAGCGGTCGCACCGCTGATCGCCGAGGCAATCGGCGCCCGCGCACCGGCGCTGCGCCCGGTGCGACGTGCCGTACGGATGGCGCTGTGGCTGGCGATGATGGCCGGGATCGGCGGCATGGGCCTGTGCCTGCTGCTTGACCCGATCATGCGCATCTCCGGTCAGCAGCCCGCGATCATCGCTCTCGCCAATCAGTACAACACCGTCATTGTGGTCTCGATGGTGCCGATGCTGCTGTCTTCGGTGTTGCGCAATTTCGTCTCGGCACTGGGGCGTCCGATCTTCGCCACCGCGATCACCGGGATGGGCGTGTTCGTGAACGGCATCGCCAATTACGCCTTCATCTTCGGCGAATTGGGCGCGCCCGAGCTGGGATTGGCGGGTGCGGCCGTGGCAACAATCATCACCGCGCTGTTCACCCTGGGCGCCTATGTGGTGGCGATCCGCATGGACAAGCGCCTGCACCGCTATCACGTTTTCGGACGCCTATGGTCACCCGATTGGGCGCGCTTGAAGCAGATTGCGCGGATCGGCGCTCCGATTGCGCTCACCATCACGGCGGAAGCGGGGATCTTTGGCGCGGCAGCGTTCCTGATGGGGCGCTTCGGCGCGGCGGAACTGGCGGGACATACGGTGGCGCTGCAACTCGCCAGCCTCGCCTTTCAGGTGCCGTTCGGCGTTGGGCAAGCCGCCGCGATCCGGGTCGGCTATCACTATGGCGCGCATGACCGCGCCGGGGTGGCCCGCGCAGGGTGGGTGGCGTTGGCGATTGGTGCGGGGTTCATGACCATCACAGCAGGCGCGATGATCCTCGCCCCCGAATGGCTGCTGCGCATCTATGTCGATCCAGACGCTGCCGCCAATGCCGCGCTGGTCGGCTTTGCCCTGCAATACCTGCTGCTTGCCGCGATCTTCCAGCTGGCCGACGGGGTACAAGCCGTGGCTGCCGGCGCGCTGCGCGGCCTGCAGGACACCCGCGTGCCGATGTGGATCGCGATCTTCAGCTACTGGGTGCCGGGGATCGGCCTGTCGGTCGGCCTCGGCTTTTTCACCCCGCTTGAGGGGACAGGCGTGTGGATCGGGTTGGCGACCGGCCTGTTCTTTGCCGCCATAGGATTGATCTGGCGCTGGCACTGGCGCGAGACGCTAGGGCTGGTGCGGGGTTAGACTGCCGCAGTGATCGTCCTTACTTCGCGCTGCGGGAAGGGGATCGAAATACCTGCTTCATCGAACCGCTGCTTGGCCGCCTCGGTCAAAGCCCAGGACAGGCCGAGATAGTCTTCGGTATTGCACCACACCCGAAGGCCCATGGTAACCGCACTGTCAGCCAGCGCGGCAACGAATACCACCGGTTCCGGATCAGCCAGCACGCGCTGGTCAGCATCGGCCAGCGCCAGCAGCTCGCCGCGCGCCTTCTCGATGCTGTCCGAATAGGAAATCCCGATAAGCAGTTCGAACCGCCGCGTCGGCATCCGCGAGAAATTGACGATCGGCTTGTTCCACAATTCGTTGTTGGGAACCATCACATAGAGGCCGTCATATTGCAGGATTTCGGTCGTGAAGAGCCCGATCCCCTGAACCGTGCCGGTGACAACGCCCGCGGTGATCGCCTCGCCCACCCTGAAGGGGCGCTGGATCAGGATCATCACACCCGCCGCGACATTGCTGAGCGTGCCTTGCAACGCGAGGCCGACGGCGAGCGCAAGGCCGCCCAGCGCCGCGATGATCGTGGTCGTCTGCACCCCGAACTGGGTGAGCACGGTCACGCCCACCACCACCCAGAGAGCATATTTGATGATGTTGCTGAGGAACTTGGCAACCGTGGGCTCGATCCGGCCGGAACGGGTCAAGGCCCGGTCTGCCCCCTTGGACAGCAAACGGGCCAGGATAACCCCTATGACCAGCACCAGCGTCGCCCCGACAAGGTGAGGGATGCTTTCACGCAGCCACGCCAGTCCCTGCGCAGCCATGTCGATCTCGTCACCGAAGTTGGCGGCAAGTTTTGGCGGCAGTTTGGTCGGCAGCTTGGGGGCAGTCATGGGGGTAAGGCGCTCCTTGTTAAGAGCGGCTCTCGATAACCGACCAGACCCGCGCTGGCCACCCCGCACGAAAAATCGCCGCCGAAACGAAAATTTTTTGCACTGACAGGTCTTGATTCCTTCTGCCCCCCAGACCACATGCCGCCGCGTTGGCACTCTCGGACGGAGAGTGCCAAGCCAACTCATTCATTCAAGGAAAGGTCATACACATGGCATTTCGTCCGCTGCACGACCGCGTTGTGGTCCGTCGCATCGAAGCCGACACCAAGACCGCTGGCGGCATCATCATCCCCGACAGTGCCCAGGAAAAGCCGAGCGAAGGCGAAGTCGTCGCCGTCGGCGAAGGCGCCCGTGACGACGATGGCGACCGCATCCCGATGGACGTCAAGGTCGGCGACCGCGTGCTGTTCGGCAAGTGGTCGGGCACCGAAGTCAAGATCAACGGCGAAGACCTGCTGATCATGAAGGAAAGCGACATCATGGGGATCGTCGGCTGATAGCCTGATCCTTTCCGCTTCCCACTAACAACCCAATTTCAGGAGAAACAATCATGGCAGCCAAGGACGTCAAGTTCGGCCGCGAAGCCCGCGAAGGCATTCTGCGCGGCGTCGATATCCTCGCCAACGCCGTCAAGGTGACGCTTGGTCCCAAGGGACGTAATGTCGTCATCGACAAGAGCTTCGGCGCGCCGCGCATCACCAAGGACGGTGTGAGCGTCGCCAAGGAAATCGAGCTCAAGGACAAGTACGAGAACATGGGCGCGCAGATGCTGCGCGAAGTGGCCAGCAAGGCGAACGATGCTGCCGGTGACGGCACCACCACCGCCACCGTGCTCGCTCAGGCGATCGTGACCGAAGGCATGAAGTCGGTCGCCGCCGGGATGAACCCGATGGATCTGAAGCGCGGCATCGATCAGGCCGTGATCGCGGTCGTCGAAAACCTCAAGTCGCGTTCGAAGGACGTGTCGGACAGCAGCGAAATCGCGCAGGTCGGCATCATCTCGGCCAACGGCGACCGTGAAGTCGGCGAGAAGATCGCCGAAGCCATGGAAAAGGTCGGCAAGGAAGGCGTGATCACCGTGGAAGAGGCCAAGGGCCTCGAGTTCGAGCTCGATGTCGTCGAAGGCATGCAGTTCGACCGCGGCTACCTGTCGCCCTACTTCATCACCAACCCCGACAAGATGACCGTGGAACTGGATAACCCCTACATCCTGATCCACGAGAAGAAGCTGTCGAACCTGCAGTCGATGCTGCCGATCCTCGAAGCGGTGGTGCAGTCGGGCCGTCCGCTGCTGATCATCGCCGAAGACATCGAAGGCGAAGCGCTGGCGACCCTCGTGGTCAACAAGCTGCGCGGCGGCCTGAAAGTTGCAGCGGTCAAGGCTCCGGGCTTCGGCGATCGTCGCAAGGCGATGCTGCAGGACATCGCGATCCTGACCAAGGGCGAGATGATCAGCGAAGACCTCGGCATCAAGCTTGAAAACGTCACTGTCGGCATGCTCGGTCAGGCCAAGAAGGTCTCGATCGACAAGGACAACACCACCATCGTCGATGGCGCCGGTTCGGCTGACGACATCAAGGCGCGCGTCGCCGAGATCCGCACCCAGATCGACAACACCTCGTCGGACTACGACCGTGAGAAGCTGCAAGAGCGTCTCGCCAAGCTCGCTGGCGGCGTGGCCGTGATCAAGGTCGGCGGTGCGACCGAAGTCGAAGTGAAGGAGCGCAAGGACCGCGTCGACGACGCTCTCCACGCGACCCGCGCTGCGGTGGAAGAAGGCATCGTACCGGGCGGCGGCACTGCGCTGCTCTACGCCACCAAGGCTCTCGAAGGGCTGAAGGGCGCGAACGAAGACCAGACCCGCGGCATCGACATCATCCGCAAGGCGATCACCGCCCCGATCAAGCAGATCGCGACCAACGCCGGTCACGATGGCGCGGTCGTCGCGGGCAACCTGCTGCGCGAAAATGACGAGACGCAGGGCTTCAATGCTGCCACCGACACCTATGAGAACCTGGTGAAGGCCGGCGTGATCGACCCGACCAAGGTCGTGCGCACCGCGTTGCAGGATGCGGCCTCGGTCGCTGGCCTGCTGATCACCACCGAAGCGGCCATCGTGGAGCGTCCGGAAGACAAGCCGGCTGCGCCTGCGATGCCCGACATGGGCGGCATGGGCTTCTAAGCCGCGAGGGCGGGCGGAGCGAGCCACGCTCGCACCGCCACGCCCAAGGCCGGCCAGCGGGGCCGCGAGGCCCCGTCTGACGACTCGGGCTTCGCCCGAGGCGGCCCAAGGCACCAAAATACGAAACCCCGGCGGATCACTCCGCCGGGGTTTTTTCATTGTCCGTCAGCAATCATCGGCAAATCGCATCACAGTTATCAGGACAAGCCGTTTCCCCATCGCAGCTGCCCGCCCTAAGCGCCCCGGTGCTGCGGGGCTTTGCCCCCGCGTTTCAGTGACCAACACAAACGGGGTTCGACAATGAAAACCACAATCAAGGGGCTCTTGCTCCTGTCCTCCAGCCTGATCCTTACCATGCCCGCCGCCGCGACCCCGCCCGGCTTCAACGAGCCCGGCATGGGCCGCGCCGCCATGCCGCAGACCGAAGCCGCCCCGCGCAACGTCCAAGGCTGGTGGCCGAACGTGGTCGACCTGACCCGTCTGCGCCAGAACGAATACAATCCAGATCCCAATGGCGCGGACTTCGACTACGCTGCCGAATTCGCCAAGCTCGATCTGAAGGCGGTGAAGGCCGACATCAACGCCGCGCTGACGGATTCGCAGGACTGGTGGCCCGCGGACTATGGCAATTATGCTGGTCTGTTCATCCGCCTCGCCTGGCACTCGGCCGGCACCTATCGCTCGGGTGACGGGCGCGGGGGTTCGGACGGCGGTCAGATCCGTTTCGAACCGCTGAATTCGTGGCCCGACAACGGCAATCTCGACAAGGCCCGCCGCGTGCTGTGGCCGGTCAAGCAGAAGTATGGCGCGGCGCTTTCGTGGGCCGACCTCATCATCCTGTCGGGTAACGTCGCGCTGGAGAACACCGGCTTCAAGACTTACGGCTTTTCCGGTGGCCGCGCCGATGCGTGGGAGCCGGAGCTGGTCTATTGGGGCCCGGAAACCAAGTTCCTGACCTCCGAGCGCAACGCGGAAGGCGAAAACCTCGACAACCCGCTCGGCGCGACCGAGATGGGCCTGATCTACGTCAACCCCGAAGGTCCGGAAGGCAACCCCGATATCCTCGCCTCGGCCAAGCAGATCCGCACCACCTTTGGCCGGATGGGCATGAATGACGAGGAAACCGTCGCCCTGATCGTCGGTGGTCACACCATCGGCAAGATGCACGGCGCGCGCAAGGCGGCTGACTGCATCGGCAAGGAACCGGCGGCAGAGGGCGTCGAGGCGCAAGGCCTTGGCTGGAAAAACGCCTGCGGCACCGGCGTCGGCAAGGATGCCACCACCAGCGGGCTTGAAGGCGCATGGACCGCGACCCCCGTCACCTGGAGCAGCAACTACCTCGACAACCTCTATGCCTTCGAATGGAAGCTCACCACCAGCCCGGCAGGCGCCAAGCAGTGGGAGCCGATGAATGCGGCGGATGTGAAGTTCGTCCCCGATGCCTTCGATCCGAACGTTACGCACGCGCCGGTGATGCTGACCACCGACCTCGCGCTGCGCTATGATCCGGCTTACGGCGAAATCACCCAGCGCTGGGTCAAGAACCCCGAACTGATGGACGAAGCCTTCGCCCGCGCGTGGTTCAAGCTGACCCACCGCGACATGGGTCCCAAGGCGCGTTACGTCGGTGCGGAAGTTCCGGCCGAAGACCTGATCTGGCAGGATCCGCTGCCCAAGGCCGATTACGCCATGATCGAGGCCGGCGATGTCGTGACGCTGAAGGATGCGATCCGCAAGACCGGGCTCAGCCGTTCGGAACTGGTGCGCACGGCATGGGCTTCAGCTGTCACCTTCCGTGACACCGACATGCGCGGCGGTGCCAATGGCGCGCGCATCCGGCTCGCTCCGCAGAAGGACTGGGGCCTGAACGATCCCGCCACCATCGCCAAGGTGGTGAAGGCGCTGGAAGGCGTGCAGTCCAGCTTCAATGCGCGTTCGGGCGCAAAGAAGGTCTCGATCGCCGATCTGGTGGTGCTCGGCGGCGTGGTCGCGGTGGAAGATGCGGCCAAGGCGGCGGGGCAGACCATCACCGTGCCCTTCACTCCGGGCCGGGTCGATGCCACCGACGCGCACACTGATGCCGAAAGCTTCGAACTGCTGCGCCCGGTGGCTGACGCCTTCCGCAACTTCTACAGCGATCAGGCGCGCCTGACCCCGACTCAGATGATGATCGATCAGGCTGATACGCTGAGCCTGACCGTCCCGGAAATGACGGTGCTGGTGGCGGGGATGCGGATGCTCGATGCCAACACCGGCGGGGCGAAGCACGGCGTGTTCACCGACACGCCCGGCACGCTCAGCAACGACTTCTTCGTCAACCTGCTCGACATGGGCAATGAGTGGAAGCCGGCGGCGAACAAGGGCCTGTATGAAGGGCGCGACCGCAAGACCGGCGCGCTCAAGTGGACGGCAACCGAGGTCGACCTGGTGTTCGGTTCCAATTCGGAACTGCGCGCCGTGGCGGAGACCTATGCCGTCGCCGGTGGCGAGGCGAAGTTCGCGGAAGACTTCGCCAAGGCCTGGAACAAGGTCATGATGCTGGACCGCTTCGACGTGAAGTAAGGTCGGCAATTCCAGCCTGAAGACACGAAACCCCGGTGGAGCGATCCGCCGGGGTTTTACTTGCGGGACACCGCGTCTGCGGCTCAAGCCCGGAATTGGATGCTCACCCCTGATCCACCGCACGTCCTTGTCAGGTGGTGCGGAAAACCAGTTCGCCAGCAGCAACCGCAGCGCCCCTCAGCCAGTCACCCGATGCGGTGCTCACCCCTGATCCACCGCACCGTGCCAGACGATGCGCGCATCACCACGCTTTCGGTAGTGAGGATCGTCTCACCGGTCGGCTTGCGGCGGCGCTTTACCCCGTCGAGCAGCGAACCGTCGGTCACGCCGGTCGCCGCGAAGATACAGTCGCCGCGGGCGAGGTCTTCGAGCTTGTAGATGCGATTGAGGTCTTCAATCCCCCACTTGCGGGCGCGGGCCTTTTCGTCATCGTTGCGGAACACGAGCCGGCCGTTGAACTGCCCGCCGACACAGCGCAACGCTGCTGCCGCCAGCACGCCTTCCGGTGCACCGCCCTGGCCCATGTAGAGATCGATCGTGGTTTCCTCGTCCGTCACCGCGATCACGCCCGCCACGTCACCGTCGCCGATCAGCACCACCCCGCATCCGAGCGCGCGCAGTTCGGCGATCAGTTCGGCGTGGCGCGGGCGATCGAGCACGCAGACATTGATATCCGACGGCTTCACGCCCTTCGCCTCGGCCACAGCGACCACATTTTCGGTCGGCGACTTGGCAAGGTCGATGATGCCTTCCGGATAGCCGGGGCCGACCGCGAGCTTGTCCATGTAGACATCGGGAGCGTTGAGCAGACAGCCTTCTTCCGCCGCCGCCAGCACGGCAAGCGCATTCGGTCCGGCCTTGGCGGTAATGGTCGTGCCTTCCAGAGGATCGAGCGCGATGTCGATCTTCGGACCCTTCCCCATGCCGACCTTCTCACCGATGAACAGCATCGGGGCCTCGTCACGCTCACCTTCGCCGATCACGACGGTGCCGTCGATATAGAGATTGTCGAAAGCCTTGCGCATCGCCGCAACGGCGGCAGCATCGGCTGCCTTTTCATCCCCGCGCCCGACCATCTGCGCAGCGGCGATCGCCGCCGCTTCGGTCACGCGCACCATCTCCAGCACCAACACGCGCTGGATCGCATTGTCGCCAATGGCTTGCGAGGCACCATCAAGGTCGGTATCGATTGGGGAGTTCATGTGCAATTCAGCCCTTCTTCGCTTGTGTGGCAGCCCAGCCATGGATCACCCCGGCGCTTAAGCGGATGGAGACGGGTTTGTCGAGCAATGCCATGTCTGTCAGCGCAGGTTTTCGTTCCGGCCTGGCCGTTTTTGCAGCCGTGATTGCCGCGCCTCTGGCCGCACAGGATGACAGCACCGCGACCAGGACTGCGACTCAGGCCGAAAACCCAGCGCCCACCCCTGAAGCTGAAGCCCCGCCCGCTCCGCCCCGCCGGATCAATCTGATGGTCACGGTGCCGCGCGGCGAGGTGAACGATGCACAGGTAAGGGAATGCGAAGACCGCGCCGATGCCGGCACGATCAGCGGCGAAATCGTGGTGTGCCGTCAGGTGGGCAGCGATGGAACCGGCCTGACCGGTTCCCGTTCCGACAGCCAGAAGCGCTATGCAGAAGAAACCGCCTTGAAGGGCGCTCCGCGCGCGCCTGAAGCCTTCGGCATTCCCGATAACGGCAAAGGCATCAGCATCGGCGGGGTGCCGCCGCCAATCCTGATGATCGACGTGGCCGCCCTGCCCAAGGCACCGGCGGGTTCGGATGCCGATCGCATCGCCCGCGGCCTGCCCCCGCTGGGCGAAGAACGCGAACTGACCGAGGAAGAGGAAAAGGCCCGGCGGGAAGCTGCCGGGATAAAGACCACGCTGCCGCCGCGCCCACGCAAGAAGGGCGGTTAAAGCGGCGCATCATGCCCGGGTCGCTCCTCACCATCGGTTCTGTTGCCCTGCTGCTGATGGCGGCGGGCCAGTCCCAACCCCGGTTGCCCCCTCCGTTCGATCCCCCACCCGCGCCGCCGCAATCCGCCTCCCGGCCTCCCGAACGCCCGGCTGTGATCGAACAGCCCTTGCCTGAACGCGTGCCGATCGACCTCGGCCCGGATGCCCCCACCAGCAGCGGCCCGCCACAGCAGATCGATCTCCTCGAAGACTGGGAGCGGGAAAGAGCGCGTACGGAAGCCCTCTTGAAGGAATGCGAAGAGCGCCGCGATGCCGTTGCTGCAACCGGTGAGATCGTCGTGTGCGGCCGCCGTGCGGACAATGGCGCGGCCTATCTCGGTGCAAGCAGCGCAGCCCTGCTACAGTCCTATGCCGAGCGCACGATGAATGCCGGCACCCTGCCGCCGCCCGATGTTGCCGGTCCGGGTATTTTCCGCGGGGAGCCGTCCTTTAGCGGGGGGTGTTTCTTGCCCCCCTGCCCGGCAGGTCCGCGGCTGATCATCGATGTCGAAGCGATCCCGCCGCCACCAGCAGGCTCTGACGCAGAACGCGTGGCGCAAGGGCTTGCGCCGCTCGAGCCCGGCGACGCGCCCCTCTCCGCCGAAGAGCGCCGCCGCAAGGAGGCGGAGCTGGGGTTACCGAAGGCTTCGCCCGCCGAGCCCCAACCCTAAAGCGGCAGGATCGGCAGCACCAGCGGCGCGCCCGAGAGGCTCTCCGAGCCCTCCAGCAGTGCCAGCGCGCGGGTGACGTTGGCTTCCGGCCCCTCGTGGGTCACCATCGCCACCATCACCTCGTCCCCGCTGTGCGAGCGACCCTGCTGGATCAGGCTCTCGATCGACACATCCCCGTCACGCAGCGCGGCGGTGATCTCGGCGAGCACACCGGGGCGATCCTTAACCATGAAGCGGATATAGGTGCGCGCAGGGCGGTGTCCCGGTTCTGCCGGTGGCAGCGCCGCAAGCTGGGCGACGGGGATCGAGAAGGGCGCGCCCACTTCGTCCCGCGCAATGTCGATAAGGTCAGCCGCGACCGCACTGGCTGTGGGACCGTCGCCAGCGCCCGCCCCCTGAAACAGCAGGCGGCCGGAGAAATTGCCCTCGGCCACGACGGCGTTGGTCGCGCCGTCGACGGCGCTCAAAGGATGCCCCTTGGCGACGAGGCATGGACGCACGCGCTGGAGCAGGCGCGGGCCATCGGCAGTCTCCTCGACATCGGCCTCCCCGATCAGACGGATGACAAAGCCCAGCGCATCGGCCTGCGCGATATCGTGGCTGCGCACCTGGGTGATGCCGTTTACCCGCACGCCCGCAAAGTCGATCCGCGTGCCAAATCCGATTGAGGCGAGAATCGCCAGCTTGTGCGCGGCGTCCACGCCTTCGATGTCAAATGCCGGATCAGCCTCGGCAAAGCCCAGTCTTTGCGCGTCGGCCAGCACATCGGCGAAATCGGCGCCGGTCGCCTCCATGGTCGAAAGGATGTAATTGCAGGTGCCGTTGAGGATGCCGTAGACCTTGGTCAAGGCATTGGCCGATGTGCCTTCGCGCAGCCCCTTGATGACAGGGATGCCGCCCGCCACCGCGGCTTCGAACTTGAGCGGGACGTTATGGGCCTCGGCCAGCGCCGCCAGTTCCAGCCCGTGATGCGCGATCATCGCCTTGTTGGCGGTCACCAGCCCCTTGCCCGCCCCCAGCGCCGCGCGCGAGCAGGCCAGCGCCGGGCCGTCTGATCCGCCGACCAGCTCGACCACCACATCGACATCATCGCGTCGGGCAAGCGCAGTCATGTCGTCTTCCCAAGCAAAGCGCGACAGATCGACCCCGCGATCCTTGCTGCGGTCCCGCGCAGAGACGGCGACCACCTCGATCGGGCGACCGGCGCGCGCGGCGATGAGCTTGGCGTTCGTATCGAGCAGGCGGATCACGCCCGCGCCCACGGTGCCGATCCCGGCAATGGCGATGCGAAGGGGTTGCGTGGCGGTGGTGGTCAAACGGGCCTCCCTTGATGGTGGAGACGGCGCTTGACCCCTCAGGCCCGCGCGGTCAAGCGGCCGTTCGCTCAGGGCGCGGTGGTGATCCGCCGCGTGCAGGGGCCAAGCGCTTCACGCACGAAGGCATAGTCCCCTGCCGCCAACCGCCGCTCTGCCGGATCGCGGGCAAGGTTGGCACTGCTCGGCAATTGCGGCGGCAATGAACAGGCAAGGCGGTACCAGCGCAGCGTCTCGGGCGCAGGCGGGCGGGCGGACGAATCGATGATCTCGCCCCACGACACGCCCCACTGCACGCGCTGTCCGGGACGGCGCAGGATCGTGATCGAGACCGGCGCGCGATTTTCGGTTGCAAGGAAGATCTGCGTCTCCGATTCGCCCGCCAGCGTCCCCGGCACCGCCAGCGCATCGCTGATTCCGGTGATCCGCGGCGGCACGTCGGCCGCATAAAGCTCGGTCAGGATCGGACGCAGTCGCGCCTCGAGCTCCGGCGTCCAGGCCAGCTGCGCGCCCGGAGCGACAAGGCGCACTTCGCCCGCCCGTCCCGGCACCGTGTCGGCGAACAGCACGAATTCGCGCTTCTTCAGCTTCGGCACCTTGCCCCGCGCATCCAGCGGCACATCGACAAGATAGGCGATCGTGCCGCCCACACCGCTGCGACCAGCGATCACCGCCATTGTCTCTGCCTCGATATAGAGCCGCGCGAATCCCGTTGCGAGGCCGGGCGCACGGTCAGGCTTTAGGGTCGTCTGGCGGCGAATCTGCGCGCGGATGACAAGGTCCGCAGCATCCGAAAGCGTCGCCAGATCGGCATATGTCGGCCCCTCAGGCGCTGCGGCGGGAACCGGCGGCGCAGCCTGGGCAAGGCCCGGCGACGGCATCAAAGCCAGCCCGCCAAGCGCCAGAAGAGCCACCTTCATATGTCTGAAACTTTTCATTAATTCATCCTTAACCCGTCAGCCGCGGAGGCGGGATCGCAGCTTGCTCAGGCCCTGATAATAGCAGGGTCTGTTGCACACGGCTTACCGTGAATTGGGGCTGAACCGCAAAAGCGTTTGATCGGCTAGGGCTTGCCCGTTAAAGCCGCTAGGCCTGAGCCTGCAGCACTGGGGACATTACTGCGGGATCGGGCAAGGTTGCGTGCTGGGCCGCTTGCGTCCAATGCGTGCCAGCTGGGGGGGATCGGGGCGACGTCTTGCAACGTGTGTCCTCTGGTCCTGTCCCGGCGTGGGAGGACCGAAATGACCGGGATCCACTCACCGACCGAAACGGCCGGGGGGTGGGGAGTGTGCCGATCGCATGATCGGCGAGTATTTGGAGAGAAAGCGCTGGATGTCCTACGCTAGCCAACAACAAGGATTGACCGGCCCAAAGCTTGTCGCGCTGATTATCGCATTGTCGATCGTCGGCCTGGTAGGCACGGGGATGGTCCTGTTCCTTGCCGTCGACGCCGTGAAGGAGATGGTGGAACGCGTTACCACCGTTAACGTCGAGGATGAACCGCCGCCGCCTGAGGAGGAGCCGCCGCCGCCGCCGGAAGAGATGCCGGAACCGACGTCGCCGCCGCCCCCGGTTGCGCCGCCGCCGCCGTTCAACATCGCGCCGAATCCGCCGCAGATGGAAACCCGCCAGGATCCGCCGCCGCCCGCGCCGGTCGATACCCGGCCAAGCAATGCGGCCCCTCCGGGCCCGCCACCGCCGCCCAAGGTCTCCAAGGCCCGCGGTGTGCGCACCAAGAACGAGCGCAGCTGGGCCGCGCGCATTCAGGAAAACTATCCTGCCCGCGCCATGCGTGAAGAAATCGAGGGTACGGTCGGCGTCCGCGTCACCGTCACGCCCGATGGCCGCGCCACCGGATGTTCGGTCACCGGCTCCAGCGGTTCGGACATTCTCGATGCCGCCGCGTGCAAGGACGTCGAACGTTATGCCCGGTTTGAACCGGCGCTCGATGATGATGGCAACCCGACCACTGCCAGCTGGTCAACGCGCATCACTTACAGGCTGAACTGACGGATCCATTCGGCCGGCGGCAAACTGATTTCTGACCCTCCGGCTCATCAGACACTTCTTTCAAGAGGATTTTCGCAATGAACCTTTACCTTCTCGCCGCCGGTGCCGCCGAAGCTGCGCCCGAAAACAAGTTCGGCTTCGTCGAAGCCATGAAGGAAGGCGGCCCGGTCGCCTGGTCGATCCTTGCCGTGATGATCATCATGTCGGTCGGCACGTTCTACATCATGTTCACGAAGATCTTCGAGCAGAACAAGATCTTCAAGCAGTACAAGACCGTTGAAACCCAGTTCTGGCGTGCGGGCGGCCTCAAGGAAGGCGCCGCCAAGCTCGACAAGGACAGCGCCTGGCGTCAGCTCGCGGACGACGCGATCAAGGCCCAGGAAGAGCACGGCAAGATGACCGACGCCCTTGAATCGCATGACTACATGCACGGTTCGCTGCGTCGTTCGGAAGACTCGATCAACGCGGTGCTGTCCGGCGGTCTGCCGTTCCTCGCGTCGGTTGGTGCGACTGCGCCGTTCATCGGTCTGCTCGGCACCGTGATCGGGATCTACCGCGCGCTGATCAACATCGGCATTGCCGGTTCGGCCTCGATCGACAAGGTCGCCGGCCCGGTCGGTGAAGCGCTGATCATGACCGCGATCGGCCTGCTCGTCGCTGTGCCTGCGGTGCTCGGCTTCAACTGGCTCCAGTCGCGCAACCGTCGCATCGGCGAACTGCTCAGCAGCTTCTCGACCGACATCCTTGCCTTCATCAACTCGAACGGTGCGGTGAAGCCGGCTGTCACGGCTGCTCCGGCTGCCAAGCCGGCCGCCAAGCCTGCTGCTCCGGCCGCCAAGGCCTGATCGCCATTGCCAGAAGGGGCGGGACGCGCCGCAAGGCCCGTTCCCGCCGCTTCCCCGGCCAGAGCCTGCTGAAGGCGTCTGCGTCCGGGTAGAGTTTTCAAGTCAAAGTCTTGACACAGGTAGGAATTCACAATGGCGATTTCGACGGGAGGCGGGGGCGATACCCCAATGTCCGACATCAACACCACGCCGCTGGTGGACGTGATGCTGGTGCTCCTGATCATCTTCCTCATCGCGGTTCCGGTGGCGATCCAGACGATCGAGAAGCTGGAAATTCCGGTGTTCGAATCGGTCGAGTCCAAGGACAAGGTGGAAAACCTGCTGCTTACGATCAGCACCACCGATGCCGCCGGACGCAGCGCCGGTGAACCGGGCTTCCAGGGCGCCTCGCGCGATGGCGAATGCCGGGTTTACTTCAACAACATCACCCCGGTGACCTCTGACGAATTGCAGAAGATGGCCTTCGACCGTCTCGATGCGATCGTGCAGCGCGCGGGCGGTGCGGAGGCCCTGATGGAGAACCCCGATCAGGTTCCGCAGGTGCATATCCGCGGCGACGTGAATGCCCCGTGGAAGTGCGTGGCGGGCGCGATCTTCAACATCCAGATGGCCGGCTATCCGATCGTCGGGTTCATTTCGAACCCCGTTGATCCGAACGGCTGATCGTCCAGGCTTTTTAAGGAGTAACTGACATGGGTATGTCCGGAGGAAAGCTCGACGGCCAGCCGATGATCGACATGAACATGACGCCGCTGATCGACGTTCTGCTCGTTCTGCTGATCATGTTCATCATCACCATCCCGGTGGCGACTCACTCGGTCGACATCGACCTGCCGCAGCCGCAGCCCAATGATACGCCGCCGCCGATCGATCCGGTGAAGAACAAGCTGGTTCTGACCGCGGATGAGCAGATCCTGTGGAACGGCACCGCGATCAGCGAAGGCCAACTGGTGCAGACGCTGATGGAAACGACCGAAATGGATCCGGAGCCCGAACTGCAGTTCGAGCCGGAGCCGCTGGCCAGCTATGAACTTGCAGCGCGCGTGCTGCAGGACATCAAGGCATCGGGCGTGACCAAGTTCGGCTTCGTCGGCAACGACAAGTACCGCACGTTCGGCAAGTAGGCGCAAGGCGGGGCCTGATCCGGCTTCGATCCGGTCTTGACCCCCTCCAGCCTCGTCTTGACCAGGTTTAGAAGGGGCGCCGCGAGCATTCGCGGCGCCCTTTTTGATTAGTGGTGCCGCTGTTTCACGTGAAACATTTGCAGAACGACGCTACGACTAATCCCCCTCCAGCGGATCGTCAGGCCGCATCGCCGCTGCAATCAATCCCTCGGCTTCGAGCAACAGTTCGTCATCCACCGCCCCCTGCGGCACCGCCTCGCGCCCGATCATCGTCATTACCGGCACGGCCAGCGGCGACACCCGGTCGAGCGAGACGTGGACCAGCTCGCGCTCGGAACGCTCCAGCAGATCAGCGAGACGCCCCACGTCCGTCATCCGCTCCCGCGCATCAGCCCAGGCGGCCTCGATAAGCACATGATCGGGCTCGTATTTTCTAAGCACGTCGTAGATCAGATCGGTCGAGAAAGTAACCTGCTTGCCGGTCTTTTTCTGGCCCGGATGCTGGCGCTCGACGAGGCCGGAGATCACCGCCACCTCGCGGAAGGCGCGGCGCAGCAGGTGGCTTTCGGTCACCCACTCGGTGAATTCGTGAGTGAGAATATCGGGCGATAACAGGGGCGCAGGGTCGGTAACGGGCTTCAGCCCCCACACCGCGAGGCAATAGTCGTTCGCCACAAACCCGCCCGGCAGCAGGCCCCGATCCTCCATTCGCCGGGTGATCAGCATGCCCAGCGACTGGTTCGCGTTCCACCCCTCGAAGGTGTAGTAGGCGGTGTAATGCTTGCCGCCATGCGGGAAGCTTTCGACCAGCAGTTCGCCGGGCGCAGGAAGACGGGAGCGCCAATCCTGCATCTCCAGCCATTCGCGCACATCGTCAGGGAACCGTCCCCAGCCCGCGCGATCGGCCAGCAGGCCCTGTACCCGCTGCGCAAGATGCGTGGTGAGCGGCAGGCGCAACCCGCCATATGACGGAATTGTAGCGCTTTTCTTCGCGGCGCGCACCGTCACGTCCATGTCCTTCACGCCCTCGACCTCAAGGCTCATGCCGGCAAAGAAGAAGGTGTCGCCGGGGGAAAGCTGTGCGGCGAAGCGCTCCTCGACCTTGCCGAGGCGGCGGCCATTCCTGAAGCGCACAGTGAGCATCTCACTGTCAACGATAATCCCGGCGTTCATCCGGTGGCGCTGCGCCTGGTTGGGGTGCGCGAGCCGCCACACCCCGTCCTTGCCCCGCACAATCCGCTGGAAGCGGTCATAGGCCTTGAGCGCATAGCCGCCGTTGGAGACGAACCCCAGCACGCGGCTAAACGTCTCGGCATCGACCCAGCTATAGGCGAGCGCAGAGCGCACCTCGGCCAGCAACGCGTCCTCGTGGAACGGCCCGGCACAGGCGCAGGCCATGATGTGCTGGGCAAGCACGTCGAGGCTGCCCGGACGAAAGGCCTCGCCGTCGCGCTGGCCTTCGTCGACCGCCTGCTTGGCGGCGATGGCTTCGAGGAATTCAAAGCGGTTGCCCGGTACCAGCACAGCACGGCTCGGCACATCGAGCCGGTGGCCCGCCCGCCCGATCCGCTGGAGCAGGCGCGAGGAACCCTTGGGCGCGCCCATCTGCACTACCAGATCGATATCGCCCCAATCGATCCCCAGGTCGAGGCTGGCGGTGCACACCAGCGCGCGCAATTCCCCCCGCGCCATCGCTTCCTCGACCTTGCGCCGCGCTTCGACCGAGAGCGAGCCGTGGTGGATGCCGATCGGCAGGTTATCGTCATTCACTTCCCACAGGCACTGGAAGATGAACTCGGCCAGAAAGCGCGTATTGGTGAAGACCAGCGTGGTGCGGTTGGCCTTGATGCTCTCGTAAAGCTGCGAGACGGCCCAGCGCCCGGCATGCCCGCCCCACGGGACGCGCTCCTCCTGCGGGAGCAGGATTTCGACCTCGGGCTCCGCGCCGTCCTCGCCGATTACCAGCGCGGCGGCTGCAATCTCGCCGTCCGCGCCGGACTGCGGTGCGAGCCATTCCTGAAAGTCGCGGGGGTTGGCCAGAGTGGCTGACAGCGCCACACGCTGCGCCTGCGGAGCCAGCGCATGAAGCCGCGCCAGCGACAGCGCCAGAAGATCGCCGCGCTTGTCGGTGGCAAAAGCGTGGATCTCATCAATCACCACCCGCTTCAGCCCGGCGAACAAATCAGCGCTTTCCGGGTAGGAGAGCAGCAGCGAGAGGCTCTCGGGCGTGGTCAGCAGGATATGCGGCGGGCGTTCGCGTTGGCGCTTCTTGCGGTCGGAGGGCGTGTCACCGCTGCGCGTCTCGACGCGGATGGGCAGGCCGATCTCCTCGATCGGAGTGAGCAGGTTGCGCTTCACATCCTGCGCCAGCGCCTTCAGCGGCGAAACGTAGAGCGTGTGCAGGCCCTCTCTCGGCACCGCCCCACCCGCAAAGTCGCACAGCGTCGGCAGGAACCCGGCGAGCGTTTTGCCCGCGCCGGTATCGGCCACGAGCAGCGCGTGCCGTCCGGCCTGCGCCTCGGCCAGCATATCGATCTGATGACGCCGCACACGCCAGCCCCGCGCCGTGAACCATGCGGCGATTTCGGATGGCAGCGAGGGAGTGGCAGGATCGGGGGCAATCACCGGGATGATGTGCCCCCTGTCCTGCCGAGGGGCAAGCGCCCTTTGCCTTACTCGCTCGCCTCGGAGTTCCGCATCGCCATGATGTCTTCGACACTATAGCCGAGCGCCCGGGCCACTTTGGCCTGTTCGGCAGCGGAAAGCTCGGCAAAGCTGCGCTTTGCGGGCAGATCAGCGGTGGCTTGCGCGAACTTCTGGTCCATCCCTGCAAAGGTATCCATCAATTGCGGCATGGTCTCCATCGTCGCTCCGACAATGCGCGGATCGCTCGACATAGTGAAGCTCTTGCGGGCGAAACTGGTCCCGCTGGGCGTCTGGAAGAAGGCTTCGATGTCGTCGAGCTCCGCCTGCGTGAAGTTGATCGCGTAAAGCTCGGACATGGCCTTGCGCATGGTCGGTTCCATCACATTCATCAGCTCGGTCATCATTGCCGGGAACAGCGCCATCTCGCGCTTCTGACGTTCGGCATAGGCGGGGTCGAACAGCTGGGCGAGTTCCTCTGCCTGCGCCGGATCAAGCGCGATTTCGCTTGAAGTCAGGCCGGTACCCTGCGCCAGCGCTTCCAGTGCAGGCGCCTCGAAGGCCGCTGTGAGCGGACCGAGCAGAGCGTCATAGGTCGACCCCATCATCTCGCCGAGCGAGCCTTCGGGGATCATCTGAGTGATGATCCGTGTCGCCTGCGGCAGGCGGGCTTCCTGCTCGGCGGTCAGGGGCTCTACCGGGAACATTCCGCCCAGCATCGCCATCGCCTGTTCCATTTCGGCTGTTTCGGCCTCGGTCTGCGCAGCCAGCGGCTGGGACGCCAGTGCCAGCGTGAATGCCCCGGCTACACCGATGAAAATGCGACGAATCATGTGTTTGCTCCCCTCTCTGTGCGCAAACTCAATGCCCGACAGTTTCGCCGCGTTCCAGTCCTGATGCCGCAAGTTGTGCGTCGATCTGAGCGAGCAAGCGGGCAAGCCCCGCCTCGCTGTCGCTTTCCGCCCGCGCAACCAGCACGTCCTGCGTGTTCGATGCGCGCAGCAACCACCACCCGTCAGCGGTGTTGACTCGCACGCCATCGGTGGCGTTGACACTTTGCACCTCAGGGCCGGGATCGCTCGTGAGCCTGTCGGTAATCTCGGCCATCGCGGCAAACTTGCGCGCCTCATCGACCTGAAAGCGCAGTTCCGGGGTGTTGAGCATGGGGGGCATCGCCTCGCGCAATTCGGTCACGCTTTTGCCCAGCCGTGCGGCGGCCGCCAGCAGCCGGACCCCGGCATAAAGCGCATCGTCGAAGCCATAGTAATCATCGGCGAAAAACACGTGGCCACTCATCTCGCCCGCCAGCGGCGCGCCAGTTTCCTTCATTTTGGACTTTATCAGCGAGTGACCGGTCTTCCACATCAGCGGCTCTCCGCCGAGTGCCGCGACGTGATCGAACAGCGCGCGGCTGGCCTTCACATCCGCGATAATCGTCGCATTCGGACGGTTTTTCAGCAGATCCTCGGCATAGATCATCAAGAGCTGATCGCCCCAGATCACCCTGCCCGTGCCGTCGATCGCCCCGATCCGGTCGCCGTCACCGTCAAAAGCCACTCCGAAATCGAGGTTCTTCTCGGCGACGAGCGCCCGCAAGTCGGCCAGATTGGCCTCCACGGTCGGATCAGGGTGGTGGTTTGGAAAATGTCCATCGACTTCGGTAAACAGCAGATGGTGTTCCCCCGGCAGCCGCGCGGCAAGAGCTTCGAGCGCGGGGCCAGCCGCGCCGTTGCCCGCATCCCAGCCGACACGCAGCCCTTCGAGCTTGACGGGGTCGATGCCGGCCAGTCCCTCGAGCAGACGCTCGACATACTCGCTCAGGATATCCTTCGTGGCGACACTGCCCACCCCGCTGGCGAACGCCCCGTCTGCTGCCAGTTTCCCGAGCTTCTGGATATCGGCGCCGAAGAACGGCCGGCCAAGAAATACCATCTTGAAGCCATTGTAATTGGGGGGATTGTGGCTGCCAGTTATCTGAATGCCGCCATCCACCTCTTCGGCTGAAGCCACCGCATAGTAAAGCATCGGGGTCGCCCCCAGCCCGATCCGCACCACGTCGCAGCCACTCGCGGTCAACCCCTCGACCAGCGCGTGTTCCAGCATCGGCGAACTCACCCGCCCGTCGAAACCCACAGCCACGGTCCGCCCACCAGCCTCGCGCAGCAAGGTGCCAAAAGCCCGGCCGATTGCACGCGCATCATCCGCTCCCAGCGTCTCGCCGATAATCCCGCGAATATCGTATTCGCGCAGCACGGTGGGGTGGAAATGATGTTGCATGTTCTAAAGCGGTCCTTGTTGAAGACGGCGCGTTTGCGGAATGGCTTCACCCGTTCTTCGCAGTTGCAGCGCATTTTCCAGAAACGCCTGCCAGTCGATTGTGTCAATCCCGGGATGAGTGCGAGGACTCGTCATCGGCCGGGAATGCCGCTGATCCGGGCAGCTCGGCCAACAGCAGATCGCGCGCGGCATTGGCTTCCTGCATGGCTGCGGTCGAACCGCCGCGGTCAGGATGCACCAGCGCAGTCAGACGGCGATGTGCAGCGATGATCTCGTCACGCCCGGCACCGGCCTCGACCCCCAGCAGCTTGCGCGCGCGAAAAACCGCCTGAGAGCGGGTTGTAGAGGGGCGCAGGAATTCCCACGGCCATTTGCCAAAGGCCCAACGGCTGAAGAGGCATAGCGCCGCGACAAGGACGACCACGCGCATCATGACGCGAGTTCGAGTTCACCCTGCTCGCGGTTGAATTCCGGCAAGCTCAGCGCCTTGACCAGAGCGCGCAATTCCTGCCGGGCGACAAGGTGGCTGGTGCCAAGCTCGCCGAGATGCCCCTTGTCGAGCAACGTGAGGCCCGAAGGGAACAGCTCGCGATAGATCACCCGTTCGCTGAGACCCTGCGTCACCCGGAAGCCGACCCGCTTGGCCATCTCGGTCAACGCCTTCTGCAAGCGCGCCTGATTGCGTGCCTCGACATGGCCCGTGCGGTTCCTGACCACGATCCAGTCCATCTCGGGACGCTGCTGTTCGATCGTCATGCGGCTGCGCTTCATCCGCGCTTCCCATATCAGTTCGGCAAAGAAGGACAGCTTCTTGACCTTGAATGTTTCGGCATCGACCTGCCCGATCAGGTCGAAGTCCACAAAGCTGTCGTTCATCGGCGTGACCAGGGTATCGGCGTGTTCAACCGCAGTCCTGGCAAAGGGATCGTCGCGGCCCGGATTGTCGATGATCAGGAAATCGCTGTTTGCCTCGAGGCGGCGGATCTGGCCGAGCAGATCGCCGGTGCTGTTGCCGCGGAACACTTCGCAGTCCGGTGTCGGCAAGGTCAGGCCGCGCTTTTCCAGCGTGCCGAGCCGGTTCTCGATATAGCGGTGCATTGTGCGTTGGCGCGGGTCGAGATCGATCGCGGCCACGCGTGCGCCGAGATAGGACAGGGCCACCGCGACATGAACCGCAGTGGTCGATTTGCCTGTGCCGCCCTTCTCGTTGGCGAACACAATCCGATGTGCCTGCCCCTTGCGCAGTAGCCGTCCTGCCAGAAGTTGATCGGAAGGTTGGGCGGAAGGCATCGGCAGGTCTCTCGGGGTCGATGAATTCTGCTAACGGCAGATTGGGCCGCAGGCGGCTTGAAATGGGACAGCTTGCACCGCTAGGGCGCATCCTCTGCTCTATCCTTGGAGGCCAACGGGTGCAAACGGTCAAGGCTTTGCAAATGTTGAGAACCGCTTTGGCACAATTGCGGGCCGAGGGCGAAGCCGGTGGTGCGACCATCGCACTGGTGCCAACCATGGGCGCGCTGCACGAGGGCCACCTGACATTGGTGCGCCGCGCACGCGAAGAGGCCGATCACGTCGTGGCATCAATCTTCGTCAACCCGAAGCAGTTCGGACCGAACGAGGATCTCGACGCCTATCCCCGCCAGCTGGCGGCTGATGCGGCGATGCTGGAGGCCGAGGGCGTGGCACTGTTGTGGGCGCCGACGGTCGACGAAATGTATCCTGCAGGATTTGCCTCCAACGTCAGCGTCGCAGGCGTGAGCGAGGGTCTGTGCGGCGCGGCCCGACCTGGCCATTTCGATGGGGTGGCGACAGTCGTATGCAAGCTCTTCAATCAGGTGCAGCCCGACTTCGCTCTGTTCGGCGAGAAGGATTTTCAGCAACTTGCGGTAATCCGGGCGATGGCACGCGATCTCGATCTGACCCGACCCCATGTCGACAATATCATTGGCGTTCCCACTGTGCGCGAGGCGGATGGGCTCGCCATGAGCAGCCGGAATCGCTACCTCTCGCCAGACCACCGCGTGGCAGCCGCGGCTCTGCCCCGTACAATGCAGGAGGCAATTGCGGCGATCGAGAGCGGTGCGGAAGTGGCTGGGGCACTGGACAGCCTGCGGGTCGATCTGCTGGCTGCTGGGTTTTCAGGCGTGGATTACGCTGCGCTCGCCGACAGTCGCTCGCTTGCTCCGCTTGATGCGCTGGGACAAACCCCCGCACGGTTGCTGGTCGCGGCGCGGATCGGCGGCACACGGCTGATTGACAATATGGCTGTGAACAACGCCAGCTGATACCGCAGCTTATTGACGCACAGCCGCCATCGGTGGCATGGGCGCGGCGTAACGCGTGAGCGGGTATAGCTTAGTGGTAAAGCTCCAGCCTTCCAAGCTGGCTATGCGGGTTCGATTCCCGCTACCCGCTCCATTCCCCTTAGATCCTGCTGGCCCGGCAGTTTTTACATCTGTTTACTCTGCTTCGAGCGGACACCTCGCCTAGGCGCTATTCGACCGGCGGAGCAACGAGGCGGGTGGGGAATGGTTGAAATCGGCAAGCACGGCTATCGCCTGACGCGGCAAAGTGTCCGACGCCTGATTGTCGGCACAGGTGGCCTTCTCGTCACCGGTTGTTTCGCGCTTGCCTTTGCCCTTTCCGGAAGTGCAGGGTAGCGACAAATAGCGGGGCGCACGGGTGGCCAGGATTGCAATCTCAAGACATTGCCGCGTGCTCGCGGGGACGATTGCAGCCACCTGCCTGCTGTCAACGGCTCCTGCCAGCGCCGACGATCCCGATTATGTCGAACACTCCCTGAAGCCTGGTGAATCTCCCTACACGCTGGCGCGCGATTACCTCGTTTCGTCCCGGCATCACGTAGCGATCATCCAGATCAACCGCATCCGCGATGCGCGCCGTATCCCGGTGGGTTCGATCATTCGCCTCCCCAGAGACCTGATGGCCTACCGCCCCGCCGGTCTCCGGGTGGAAGCTTTCGCGGGCCAAGTGACGATCAACGGCCAGTCCGCAGCGCGCGGAATGGCGGTTCCGGAAGGCGCGGCGATCCGAACCGGCGGCAATGGATTTGTCTCGCTGCGCAGCAGTGACGGTTCCGTGCTGACCATGCCGACCAACACCCATGCCAGGCTGGTACGAGCGCGGATTTACCGCCTCGATGATCTCAAGGACATCGAATTCAGAGTGCTGTCGGGCCGCGGCGAAGCGCAGGTTCCGGGCCTGCGCCCTCGCGAGAGATACCGGATCGGCACCCCGTCAACCGTCAGCGCCGTACGCGGCACAGTCTTCCGTGTGGGATATGCCGATCAGGGCGACAGATCGGTTGTCGAGGTGGTTGAAGGCGCCGTTGCGACTGCGGCCGGCGGACAGGAGGCTTTGACCAGCGCCGGGTTTGGCCTTGCGGCGAGTGCGGGCGGCGTGGGACAGCAGGAACAGCTGCAGCCGCCGCCGGAGATCGTTGCACCCGGTGCGATCCAGACGCAGGCGGGCGTTGCATTTGCCATGGCACTGCCGCCAGCTGCCGTCGGCGCGCGCACCCAGATCGCCCGCGATGCCGGTTTCACCGACATTATCGGCGAACAAATCAGCGCTGGAGGGGAGGCCGCCACCTTCTCCGACATCGACGATGGACGCTATTTCGTCCGAGCCCGTGCCATCAGCGCGAGCGGCATCGAAGGCAATACGGAAGTCTATTCATTCCGTCGCAAGCGGCTGGGCGCAGAAGCTGGCACGCAGCCTTCGGGCAAAGAAGACGGATACCGCTTCGTCTGGCTGCCGGATGGCGAGGGCGAGACAACCTATGCCTTCCAGCTTTGGGACAGAGGCCGACCCAGCCACCTGATTGTCGACGAAACCGCGATCGACCGGCAAGGGATTGTCATATCCGACCTGAAGCCCGGCGCTTACGAATGGCGCGTGGCCGCGATACAGATCGACGAGGAGGGGCTGCTTCAGGTATGGGGACCGGTACAGCGCCTCAACGTGACCGAATAGCAGGCTGGCGGCGCCGGGTCGGAGCGGATTGATGTGGAACCAGCGGCGTCTGGCACTGGAATGGCTGCTGCTCCTCGCCGCAGGTCTGGCGCTGGCCTGGCTCGCTGCGCAGGGCGATCTGACACGCCGCTTCAACTTTGCGATCCTTGATTTCTCCGCGTCACTCGCCAGCAATCAACCTGCGCAAGACATCGCCATTGTCGCGATCGACCAGCGCAGTCTCGCCAAGGTCGGGGAATGGCCATGGCGGCGTTCGACCCATGCCAGACTGATCGACAATCTCCGCATGGCCGGCGCCAAGGTCGTGCTGTTCGATGTCCTGTTCTTGGAGGCGGGTGATCCCCAGGATGATGCACAGCTGGCGGAGGCCATTGCGCGTCACGGCAAGGTGGTGCTGCCCTTCGGCTTCGCGCAGAAGCTAAACCAGTCCGACGGCGTCGAACCAGCCTATCCCCTTCCGGAAATGCGCAAAGCCGCTGCCGCTATGGGTCATGTCGAAGCGGCGCCTGATGAAGATGGAGTGTTGCGGCGGTTCGCGCTGGAATTGCAGGTCGAAGGGCATTCCTTTCCGCACTTCGTGCAGGCGGCGCTTCCCCTGCTTGGTGCAGAGCCAAAAGCGATGGCGTTGGCACCGCAGGAGTCATGGCCGGTGGTCCCGTTCAACGCAGCCAGTTCGTATCCGACCATTCCTGCCTACGCCGTCCTCGACGGGACAGTCCCGAAAGAACTTCTGGAAGGCCGCACCATCCTGGTCGGCGCGACCGCTCAGGGAATGAGCGACACACATTCCGTGCCGGCACGGAGTATTGCGGTGATGGCCGGCGTGGAGACACAGGCAAATCTGATCGATGCTCTGCGCTCGGACAAGCTGATCAGGGATTTGCCGCTGCCGTGGTCCATTGCGCTCGCATGGATCGTCCTTTACATCCAGTTTCTTGGCTTCTGGAAACTCTCGGCAAGGGCAGGCTTCGTGCTTTCGGTCGGGCTCGTTGCAGGCACGGCTTTGATCAGCATCGGGCTCGTACCCTTGGCGCGGATATGGGTGGCGCCGGGGGCCGCTCTGCTGCTGGTGGCGGTGGCCTATCCGATGTGGAGCTGGCGCCGTCTAACCGTGGTATCGGACTATCTCTCTTTGGAGGCCAGGCGTCTCATGAGCGCCACCGGCGGAACCGCAAACGCCAGCGGGTTCGACATCGTCGCACAGCAAGTGAACCAGCTGCGCCACTTGATCGGAGAGGTCAGTGGCGCACTGCTGTTCGTTCGCAGCGCCATCGAGGCCTCCCCTGATGCAATCCTGGTTACCGACAAGGACAACCGTGTTGTGCTGTCCAACAAGGCCGCGCGCCGCCTGTTCAGCAACACGACCGACCTCGACGGACAAAGCCTGGCCGATCTGTATCTCAACCAGACCCTTGCGGTAGATGGCGACAATGCCGAAATCGCCCTGCGCGATGGCCGTGCATTCCTGTTTGCCACCGCACCGCTGGCGGGCATGAACCAGGCGGGCGAAGCCAATCAGATCATCGCCTTTCGCGACATTACCCAGATGCGCCGCAGACAGCGCGAAAACGACGAACTGATCGAATTCCTGTCGCACGACATGCGATCGCCGCAAGTAGCGATCATGGCGCTCACGCTGGGAATTGAGGCCGACAATGCGGACATCGCGAAGCGTATCCGCGATCAGGCCGAACTGACGCTGGGATTGGCTGACGGCTTTGTGCAACTTGCGCGTCTGCGCGAAACTCGCGCTGATTTCGAAAGCCATGATCTGGCATTCCTGCTTCACGAGGCCGTCGATCAGGCCTACGCATTGGCCGCAAGCAAGGGCATCAGTCTACAGCGTGACATTCCCGACGAGCCAGTCTTCGTCGAGATTGACCGCAGCCAGATCGCGCGCATGGCGTCGAACTTGATCGGCAATGCGGTGAAATTCACCCAGAACGGTGGCACGGTTGGTGTGCAACTGGCTCTGCGGGATGGCTCGGAAGCACTCATCACTGTGATCGACAATGGGCCGGGGCTTTCCAGAGAACGGATGCGCGATCCATTTACCCGCTTCGGGCCACGTTCGGATACAGAAGAACTGAGTGCCGGTCTTGGCCTCGCATTTGTGAAGCGCGTCATCGATGGCCACAAAGGGCAGGTCGAAGCAAAGTCCAACCCTGGCGGTGGGACAATTTTCGAAGTCCATCTGCCATGCGTTCAACAGAAGTCGAAGGGGCGCAAACCTCGCCAACAGGGCATGATGATCAGCGCGCCGCAGCCATGACAAGAGCGCGGGCCAGACCATCAATATCCGCGTTCGTGAAATTGCACCCGTCGACTTCAGCAACCCCGCGATAGATCATCGTCTTTTCATCACGCGAATAAAGCGCCAGCGTGGCCCTGAGCCGTTCCCCCTTGCAGGACTGAAAGCTGCGCTTGCGTGCCGGTGCCGATATCCAATCGGTTTCAGATTTTCCCGCGTCCCCGACCGGACTGCCATCGGCAGTGCCGATCGATCTCTCTCGCCGGGCGAAGCCGAACAGCGCAGTGACCCGGGCTTGGTCGCTGACGACATGCCCACGCTCTGCAAAAGCGTCTGCCAGCGAGGCGGCAAAGCGCACAGCCTGTTCGTTGTCAGCTGGAACAGTCCCGATCGAAACCGACGCCATGGCAGGAAGGCCTGGCCCCTGCCTGTCCAGCCGGAGATCCTTGCTGATCGCACAGCCCGCCAGCAGAGGAACCGCAAGGAGGGTGAACTTTGCCAGCGCTGATCCCGGCACACGACCCTCACTAATCGTTGACATGGCGCGACAAGCGATAACCGAAGCCGAAAACCGTTTGAATGACATAGCGATTTTCCGGACAGAGTTTGAGCTTAGATCTGATACGCGAGACGTGCACATCGAGAGTTCGGGTCTCGACCCCGGCCGCTGCGCTCCAGACCTGTGACAAGAGGTAGCTGCGCGACAACGGGCGATCGAGGTTGTCGAACAGCAGGGCAGCGAGCTGGAATTCCTTCTGCGTCAAAGTGATGGCCTGCCCGTGCAGCGCAATCATCTGGGTCGCAGGCTCGATCCGGTAGCCATCGAACTGCACGATTTCGGCCTTGCCCAGCCGGGAACGCTCACGGATGGCAGCCATGATCCGGGCATGCAGAACCGCCATGTTGGCGGGCTTCACGATGTAATCGCGCGCGCCCGCTTCCAGCCCGGTGACGATATCGGCCTCGCCTGATCGGCTGGTCATCATCAGGAAGGGCGGCGGGTTCAGCAATGTTCCGGTTGCCCATTGGATCGTTTCAATCCCGGTTTCGCCGGGCATGTTCCAATCAATCAAGACCGCATCGAAGGTATCACGTGCAAGCGCCGATCGTAATGCCGCGCCGCTGCTGAAGGCGTCGACTGACAGGCCTCTCGCTGAGAGTTCGGTCGCGAGATGCCGCGCAATTTCCTGATCATCATCGACAATGGCTATTCTCATGAGGGGGCGAACAGCAGTTTGCCGCAAAGGCGTCAAGCGCCCTACCCTGAGGTCTCATGCGGCTGGCGAGCCAAGTTCGATGCCCGCAAGCGGTCTCGTCGCGCAATACCACTGATAGAGAAAAGACTTTTGGCAATCGCCGCGTAGTGAGCGATGATTTCTCAAATTTACAATAATTTACAATCTCGACCCCGTGCTCGGCGTATCAGCTCTTGCAGAGATTGATCCGTTTGGCCGCGCTAACTCGACGGAGGTGTATCAGCAAACAAAATGACGCTGCCTTTCCGCTCTCCTTGCGCTGAGCGCAGAGGCGGTAATGCCAGAGGGATATACTGAACGAAAGTTTCGGTCACACCGCGCGTAGCGCGGGTGGCTGTCCGCAAGAGAGCTGACCACCTGACCGCAAGAGCCGTGCACACACTCAAAGCGGTCACAGCGCATCGATGGCATATTCGAACGCTGGCCCTTCAGGGTCGCAAGGTGGGTCGCTTTCCCCGCATGGCACGCTGCATCGAACATCACACAGCGTGCCATGCGGGCCTTGCGCCTTAAGCCAAGGCGAGAAGGCGGATCAGAATGTCTGGATCAAACTCTATTCAGACAGATTGGGCAACGCCGGGAGAAGCCGCTCCGCAAGGGCTCTGGCTGCGGCGCGTGTGGCAGTGCGGTCCGCTGCATCGGCAACCTCATACGTATAGGCCGGGATGGCATAGGCGGCGTGAAACCAGTTCTTCGCCGTGCCGCTGCCCGGATTGGCGTCGCGCGGTTCAAGCGTAAAGGAATAGCCGGGAACGGCATTTTCCTGCCCGCCCAGCCAGGCCGCCAGAAACCGCGTCTGTGCCGGGCTTGCCTCAGTCTCACCCTGAACATAGAACAGGTTGCGACCGGTCGAGTGGAAATCCACCATCAACACCGGACGCACACCCTTGGGCAAGGCATCGAGCCAGGCCTTGACCGCCTGCGTTTCCGGCTGGGTGAAGCCGCCCCAGTCGCGGTTGAGATCCACCGCCCCGCGGTTGGCGCGCCAATGGCCGCGCACCACCCCATCGGGATTGAGCATCGGTGCCACCATGACCTGTACATCGCCCAGATCGTCAACCCGCTTGGCGAGAGTATCGACAAAGGTCTCCATCGCGATTGCACCGGTGACCTCGGGCGGATGCTGACGGCCCAGCAGGATTACGAGCCTTGGCGCATCCTCGCGGCCAAAGCGGATCGCCCTGATCGCGCGGCCATCATGTGAGCGGCCGAGCGTGAACACTGCCCCCCCTGTCATCGCGCTCCACCGCGCCAAGCTGGCTTCAGCATCGGCAGGCGTAACGATTTCCTGCGCCGCTACGAGCCCCCTGCCACCAGGCAGTCGCAACAATGCGCCTGAACCATTGTCGGCAGGTTCCGTCGGCACTTCGCGCCATTCACCTTCCTCGCTGCGCAACTTTGGCGCATAACGGTGCCGCCCCCCCTGATAGCGCAGCGTCACATTGACAGGCGCGCTGCCATCGGCCTCGTAACGGAACGCATACCAAGGGCTGGGATTGATCGGCGGGCCGTGTTCCGGCGTCACCAGCAGAGTAAAGGCGCGTTCGCCGGTAATGGCACAAGCCGAAGCCGGAGCGCTGTCAAAATCAAAGGCAAGGACAACCGAAGTGGTGCGGCACGTCGCACCTTTCACCAAGTCGCCGGAAGCCTGCGGGGGAAGGGCTGACGGAGGCGGCGGGGTCGCAGCGCACGCCCCCGTCAGCACCAGCAAGGCGGCCCACAGGTTTCGCGAGGCAATTCCCATGGGCCGCATCTTGTCAGAAGGTCTTGCGCACTTCGACCCGGAACACCCGCCCACGCGGCGAATGCAGAGCACTGAAGAAACCATAGGTCTCATCCGCCAAGGGCGGCTGCCGGTCGAGCAGGTTGTTCACCCCAAGCCGAATACGGGTACCATCCAGAGGGCTGTCCTTGCCGAAGGTGTAGGTAACCGCCGTGTTCAAGGTCAGGAAATCGCCCACGCGATAGAAGTTCGCATTGGGATCATCCGACACGATCGGCACGTCGCGGCTCACGCTCGTGTTCCACACCTCGCCGACATACTGGGCAAACAGGCCAAGGTCGAGCGGGCCGCTGCCCCAGTTGACCGCGCCGCTGAAACGCCATTTCGGCCGTCCGTCGAGTTCGAGCAGTTGGCCAAGGCCTTCAACCCGCACTTCAGGTGGCAGCGCCCCGCTGGCCACAGCGTCGAGCAGCAACTGTCCGTCGGTCCCGGCTGACTGGACAAAACCCGAAAGCCGGGCAGCGTTGAAGCGCAGGCGGAACTTGCCGATGCCGAAATCAGGGACATTGTAGGCGAGGCCGAAGTCCCAGCCCTTCGAAACGCGGCTGTCGAGGTTGAGATAGGGGTCAAGCACCTGAATGATCTCGCCCGCCGCTGCCAGACTGGTGCCGTTGAACAGCTCGATCAGCTCCGGCGTAGGCGCCGCACGGATCACAGCAGGGTTGAAGCTGCCGTTCTGACGCAGCAGCAGGTCAACCGCGATTGCGTTGTCATCACCGAAGGTTCCGACCAGACCGGTCTGCTTCACGCGCCAGTAGTCCGCCGTCAAGGTCAGGCCGGGAACGAACTTCGGCTCGAGCACGATGCCAAGGTTGATGCTTTCGCTTTCCTCAGGCTCGAGCTGGTCGGTGCCCGAACGGAAGCTTATAACGCCCTCACCCGCACACACGCCGAGGTTGGTGATCAGGCCCTTTTCCAGCTCTGCCTGACAGCGGACGAAATCGTCTCGGGTGTTCGACCGGGTGGTGCCTGCATCATTGACCTGCACAAGGTTCGGCGCACGGAAGCCGCGCGACCATGCACCGCGCACCATCAGGCCCGGCACCACGCTCCACGACGCAGCCGCGCGCGGAACGATGGCGGTTTCGTTGATGTCCTTGAAGTGTTCCATCCGGCCCGCCAGCTGGAGGTTCAGCGAGTTGATCAGCGGGATCTGCATGTCCTCGCTCACCAGCGGGACAAAGGTTTCGACAAAGGCCGAATAGACCTGACGAGCGCCGTTGGTGTCGGGTGAGGGGCTGGTGCCCATCACGTCGCTGCCGTCGAACACGCCCCGGACGCTGTCGGTCCAGGTGATCGTGCCGTCAAGCCGGGGGTCGCGATCATCGAAGAAGGTCTCCCGCCGCCACTCGATCCCGGCCGCAACCCCGACATCGCCGCCGGGCAGCTTGAAGAGGTCGCTGCGGCTGACCTTGAAGTCTGCCAGGGCCAGACTGGTGCCGCCCTTGCGGAACACACTGATGATGAACGGATCAATTGCGCTTTGCGGATTGGGGGTGCAATCGCCGTTGCCCGGATCATCGAGGCAGCCGCCATTGAAGGGGTTGTAGGCATTGGGGGTCGACTGGTTGACTGCTTCCTGGAACAGGGTGAGCGAGACGCGGTTGCCTTCAAGATCGGTGGTCCGGGCCTCGGAATAGACAAAGCCGGTGTCAAAATCCCACGACCCGAAATTGCCGCGAAGGCCCGCGACAAAGCGGTAGGAATCCTTGTCGACATCGACCGTGCGGTTGCCCGCATCGACAAAGCGATAACGCTCCATGACCAGATCCGCGCCGCCGGCAGCGATGGTCGTGCCGGGCAGGCGGTTGGGGTTGGGGGTACCATCCGGGAAGGTCACCGGACCAAACGGGTTCCAGTAGGCATTGCGTGAAATCCCGACCGGCACCGCGCTCAGGACAGCAGCAGGGGTGATGTTGCGGCTGCTCTCGGAACGGTAATAGGTGGCCTCAAAATAACCTTCGAGGCTGTTGCTGAATTCGTAGTTGAGCAAAGCCGCCGCATTGATGCGGGTCTTTTCGCTGATCAGCGTGGTGCCGAAGGCGCGGTTGTAACGCACATCGACCGCCGGGGTCGCGCCGTTGCGGGCGCATACGCCATCACCGAAATCCAGACGACAGCCGGTGAAGGTGTTGGGCTGGAGATAGAACTGCGTGGCCCGGATCGGCGTTGCATTGGCCGGCGCGAGAATACGGAATTGGCCGAAGGGGCCGAAAGTATTGCGATTGTTGAACTGCGTGTCGCCTTCAAAATCGGTACCCACGAGCAGCGCACGCTTGTCATCATCGGCGGAATAGGGGCGCTCGGATGATTGCATCCCGTTTTCGTAGAAATAGCCGCCATAAACGGTCAGGTTGGCCCGGCCGCCCGCGAAATCGAAGCCATAACCGCCATTGATCTGCGTGCTGTAAAGGCCGGTGCCGTCCGAATTGCGGTATTCGCCTTCCACAAAGCCGCCCCTGCGGTTGCCCCGCAGCACCGTGTTGACCACGCCTGCGACCGCATCCGCGCCATAGATGGCCGAGGCACCGTCACGCAGCACCTCAAGTCGCCGGACGCTGCCCGGTGCGATTTCATTGGTGTCGGGGCTGACCACCGGCACCAGCAGTTCGGTCTGGAAACCCGGATTCAGAACCATGCGACGCCCGTTGATAAGCAGCAGGGTGTTGCCCGTGCCAAGATCGCGCAGGTTGATCGAGGCCGCATCGCCGCGGGCGTTGTTCGAGGTGACGTCGTTCTGTTCGTTGAAGGCAACGCCGCCCGCCTGCGGAATGGCACGGAACAGTTCATCGCCCGAGGTTGCCGCGATATTCTGGATATCGACCTCGTCGACCACCGTAACCGGCAGCACATCGTTGATCTTGGCGCCCTGAATCTGGGTGCCGGTCACGACAATCTCGCGCTCGGGCTCGGCGACCGGTGCGGGCGTGGTCACATCCGCATCCTGTGCAAAGGCGTTGGTTGCGGAAGCGGCAATGATGCTGCCGCCGCACATCAGGACGAGCCTGCTGAGCCTGTTGATGGACATTCTTATTCTCCCCGTTTTTCGATGATTTTGATTGACTGCGCCCAGTGCTCGAACAGCGTCGGCCATTGGCTGATGACCTGATCGGGCTTGCCCAGACCCCAGCCGTGTCCGCCGTCGCGGAACAGATGCAGTTCCGCGTTCGCCCCGGCGGCGATCAGAGTCTGAAACAGAAGGATGCCGTGTCCCGGCGGCGTGATGGTGTCGTCGGCGGCGGCAAAAATGATGGTCGGCGGTGCCGCACGGCTCACGTGGGTATCGAGCGACCATGCCGTCTCGGCCTTTACGGTCGCCTTGTCACCCACGATTTCGCGCCGCGTCCGGGTGGTGTCATAGGGCTTGCGCAGGGTCACCACCGGGAACAGCAAAACCGCGAAATCGGGTCGTGCAGAAACGCTCTCGTAACGATCAGCCCCGGCGTAAAGAGCGCGCTCCGGCTGATAGGCCGTGAACCCGGCAAGATGGCCTCCGGCCGAAAAGCCCATGATCCCGATCTTGCCGGGATCGACCCTGAATTCTGCCGCACGGGTGCGGATAATCTTCATCGCCCGCTGTGCATCCATGAAGGGCACAGTAGAATCCCAGCCATCATTCGGCAGGCGGTAGATCAGCTCGAACACCGTGAAGCCCTGCGCAGCGAGCCATTCGGCGGCAGGCGTGCTTTCCTTCCAGAGCTGGATACGGAAATAGCCACCGCCACCCGCCACCAGCACAGCCGCTCCATTGGGCGTGGTCGGACGGAAAACACGCATCCTCGGGGTTGAGACATTCCAGACAGCGCCGAAAGCGCCGCCCTTGTCGCCCACCACCTCTGGCCCGGTGATCTTGCCATTGCCCGGCGGGTTGCCCGGCCACAGCAGGATTTCCTCTCGTGTGGGAGGCTCGGCCGCCGCAAGCGGCGAGACCGGGGCAGCACCAATGAGAACTGCCAGCAGCGCGACCAGCGACAGCAGATGGCGGTGGGCGATCATGGGGTCTTCTCCAGCACCTTGGCGAGCTTTTCGCTCACCGGTCCGCTGCGTTCGTGCCGTTCGATATCTTCCTCGGGGAGCGGCAGCGGGTTGCCGGACAGCGCAGCGTTAAGCCGCTCGCGGTCAAGCGCGCCCTCCCAGGCCGCGACGATGATGGTCGCAACCGCATTGCCGATGAAGTTGGTCAGCGCACGACATTCGCTCATGAAGCGGTCTATCCCGAGGATCAGCGCCATGCCCGCCACCGGCACGCTCGGAACCACCGAAAGCGTAGCGGCGAGGATGACGAAGCCCGATCCGGTCACTCCGGCCGCACCCTTGGAACTGATCATGGCGACCAACACCAGTGTCAACTGCTCGGCAAGCGACAGCTCCACACCGACCGCCTGCGCGATGAACAGCGCGGCGAGCGTCATGTAGATGTTGGTGCCATCGAGATTGAAGGAATAGCCCGTAGGCACCACCAGACCGACCACCGCCTTGCGGCAGCCGGCGGCTTCCATTTTTTCCATCAGGCTCGGCAGGGCAGCTTCGGAGGACGATGTGCCAAGCACCAGCAGCAATTCCTCACGCAGATAGCGGATCAGGGCGAAGATCGAGAACCCGCCCGCCCAGCCGACCAGGCCCAGGACCACCAGCACGAACAGCAGCGAGGTGAGGTAGAAAGTGCCGATCAATGCAGCGAGATTGGCAAGGCTGCCGATGCCGAATTCGCCGATGGTGAAAGCCATCGCCCCGAACGCCCCGATCGGAGCGAGCTTCATCAACATGTGGACGAGTTTGAATACCACTTCGCTGAAAGAGGCGAGCACATCGGTCACCAGATCGCTGACCGGGCGGGTCGCTGAAATCGCCACCCCGGCAAGGATCGCCACCAGCAGCACCTGCAGGATCTGACCATCGGTAGCCGCGCTGAACAGCGTTTCGGGAATGATATTCAACAGAAAGCCGGTGATCGTCTGTGCTTCTGCCTTGTTGGCAAAATCGGCGACCGCGGCAGTGTCGAGCGTGGCGGGGTCAATATTCAGTCCGTCACCGGGGCGGACCACATTGCCCACGACCAGGCCGATGATTAACGCCAGGGTCGAAAAGGTCAGGAAATAGGCGAAGGCTTTGCCCGCCACGTTGCCGACGGCCTTCAGGTCGCTCATTCCGGCGATCCCTGTGGCGACCGTCAGAAAAATCACCGGAGCGATGATCATCTTGACCAGTTTGATGAAGCCGTCGCCCAGCGGCTTGAGCGCAGTGCCGAATTCAGGCGCAAGGTGGCCGATGGTCGCACCCAAGGCGATCGCCACCAGCACCTGCACATAGAGCTGCCGGTACAATGGCTTTTTCGCCGGCGGCGGGGTGTTTCCCGTCGTAATGGCAATATGCGAACCCATTGGTCGCTGGCTCCCCCGGCGTTTTGTCACTCTCCGCGCGCAAGGATCGGGGAGACTGTCGCGGACTACAAGAAAATCGCCGCACTTGCGGCGATTCATAGAAATCAGTCTGTTACTCCGAGAGAATCGATCTTTTGTGCGAAAATCCGCACGATTTTCTTGCGCCCTGTGCGAAAAGACGCACATGGCAGCGCATGGAAAGCAAGGCGAGCACAATGCAAGGCAGGCTCGGACGGTGGTATCTGGCGGCAATAGGGCTGACGGCAGTCGCTTTGCTGGCGGGCCTGGCCATGCTCGGGCTTGATCGGGCCATGCGGGTGAATGCGCTGGCTGAAACACGCGCTGCCGCCACCAGCCGGGCCGAAATTCTGGCTGCGGGCCTTGAAAGCGAGCTCAACAAGTTCACGCTCGTACCGCGCGTGCTGGCGGGCGATCCCGAGGTGGCGAAGCTGCTCGCCGGGGAAAACGCAGTGCGCGCTGTGCTCAACCGTCGTCTCGCCGTCCTCGCGCAGCAGACCAATGCAGCAGCGATCTATCTGATGGACGCCAAAGGCATGACGCTGGCGTCGAGCAATTGGGACCGGCCAGACAGCTTCATCGGATCGGATTACGGCTTTCGCGACTACTTCCGCGGGGCGCTGCGCAATGGCACGGCCACCGAATTCGCCCTCGGCACGGTCAGCCGCAGGCCCGGGCTGTATCTTGCAGAACGGGTAGGGCCGCAGCAACGACCTCTCGGGGTTGTGGCAGTCAAGGTCGAATTCGACAGTCTCGAGCGCAAGTGGAGCGACGCCGAGGATGGGGTCTTCGTGACCGATGTTGAGGGGATCGTGCTGCTGGCGAGCAATCCCGATTGGCGTTTCCGCGCCTCGGCAGGTGACGCGAAACAGGCACAAGCGCGCGATCCTGCGCGCGATGCGATGCGCTTCGGGGTCCGGGACATCGCACCTTTCGAGGTGCCGGCCCGTGGTGAGGCCGCTTCGCCAGTGCGGATGATAGAAAAGATCCAGCCGATTGCACCAACTGGATGGGAGCTGCACCTGCTTGCCGACCCCTCTCAGCGGTTGTCGGTTGCGCTTGCCAATGGCCGACTGGCTGGCGTGACCGTTCTGGCATTGCTCATACTTGCGGGAGCGGGCGCGTGGGTACTGCGCCGCCAGCGACAGGCACGCGCTGCCGCCGAAGTCGCCGCGCAGACAGCCACCTTGCGCGAACAGCTGCAACAGGCCAACCGGCTCGCCACCCTGGGCCAGATCACTGCAGGGCTTGGCCATGAAATCCGCCAGCCGCTTGCCGCCATGCAGGTGTATGCCGAAAGCGGTGAACGCCTGCTGGCTGCCGCGCGCCACGCCGAAGCGGCGGAAAACTTCGGCAAGATCGCAGGTCTCGCCAGTCGCATTGGCGAGATTACCGCCGAACAGCTCCAGTTCAGCCGCCGCTCCTCCGAAGAACCGCGCGACGTGACCCTTGCCGAGGTGATCGACGGCTCGTTGCTGCTGCTGCGCGACCAGTTGCGGCACAAGGACCTGACGCTTGAACGCCCTGCCCCCGACGCGGCAGCCACCACCGTGCGCGCGCGGCATGTCCAGCTTGAACAGGTGCTCGTCAATCTGCTCCAGAATGCGGCACAGGCCTGCAACCATGGTGGCAGCATTGCGCTTGCCATTACAGCGGCGAATGGCACCGTTCGCCTCTGCGTGACCGATAGCGGGCCGGGGGTCGCGCCTTGGCTGCGCGACACTCTGTTCCAGCCCTTCGTGACATCGAAGTCCGATGGAATTGGCCTTGGTCTGGCGATCGCCCGCGACATCATGCGCCAGCTTGGCGGGGATCTTGTCCATGAAGACACGCCAACAGGAGCCCGCTTTGTCATGGTGATGCCTGCGACATGAAGACAACCCCGCCCATGCCGCTGCAAATCGCACTGGTCGAGGATGATCCGGCCCTGCGCGATGCGACGATGCAGGCCCTCAGGCTGGAAGGGGCCGAGGTGGTGGCCTTCCCGGATGCGCGCTCGGCGCTCGGCTGGCTCACCGTCGATTACCCTGGGGTGGTCGTCAGCGATGTGCGGATGCCCGGAATCGACGGCCTCGCCTTTTTCGCCTCACTGCGCGAGATCGACCCGGAACTGCCCGTGATCCTCACGACCGGCCACGGCGACATTGCGATGGCCGTTGCAGCAATGAAGAACGGCGCGGCCGACTTCCTTACCAAGCCCTATGCCTCCGCCGATCTTGTCCGTGCGGTGCGGCTCGCCAGCGAACGACGCGCACTGGCACTTGAGAACCGGCGGCTGCGCGAGGAAGCAGGACGGAGTGCCGGGAGCGCCATTCCCGGAGCCTCGGCCGCGGCAGAGCGGCTGCGCTCGGTGATCGAAGGTGTCGCGCCATCGGAAATCGATGTCGTCCTCACCGGCCCGGCCGGCACCGGCAAGAGCCATGCCGCACGCGCGATCCACGATCTCAGCCCGCGCCGCGGCCGCCCCTTCGTGACCGTCGATGCCGGTGTGCTCGCGCACGAGGACGCCGAACTGCTGCTGTTCGGGCGCGACCCGGGGGCAGGTTCTGGTGGTGCAGGCCTATCGCGTACCGGTCTTGCCGAACGTGCCAATGGCGGGACGCTATTCCTCGACGAGATCGAAGCTGCTGGCCCGGTGCTGACGGCGAGGCTCCTGTCGTTGGTGGAAAAGCGCCAGGTGTTGCCAATCGGGGCAGACCGGCCACGGCGGCTCAACATCCGCATCATCATCGCGCGCCACCCCGTCGATCCGGCTGCTGGCGCCCAATCGGCTCGCGATCCATTGTGGCACAGGCTGGGCGCGGTGCAGATCGCCTTCCCCCCGCTCAGCCAGCGCCGCGAGGACGTGCCTGAGCTGTTCCGCCTATTCGTCTCGCGCCACGCCCGCGCGCTTAATCTTCCCGCTCCGACCATCGGCGAGCGGCAATGGCACCATGTCCTGTCGCACGAATGGCCGGGCAATCTCCACGAACTGAGCGGCTATGCCCGTGCCTTCGTGCTGGGATTGGCCGATCTCGATGCACCTGCTACACAGCTCGACGGGCAGCGATCGCTCCAGCAGGTGGTCGCAGATTTCGAACGCACTGTGCTGGAAGATGCGCTGCGCCGATGCCGCGGCGACATCGCGCGCGTACAGGAAATGCTGCAAACCCCGCGCAAGACGATCTACGACAAGCTTGCGCGGTACGATCTCAAACCGGCGCACTTCCGCTAGCCATCGCCAGTCGCTAGGGACAAAGGGAATAGGGCTGAGAGGAACAAGCATGATGGCGCAACACTGGCTCGCTGTGGCGGCAGCCGCACTGGCATGGAGCGCACCTGCGATTGCCGACAACCCGGACAGCCAGAGCCGCGAAACTGCCATCGCGCAGCAACTGCCCGATGCGATGCGCGCACAGCTGGACCTGGAATATGACCGGGTGATCGCGGAGCTGGTCCGGATCACCGAAACCCCGGCCCCGCCGTTCAAGGAGGCCGAACGCGCCGCCCTGTTCGCCGCGATGCTGCGCGACGCGGGTCTTGACGATGTCACCATCGATGCAGAAGGCAATGTGCTGGGCTTGCGTCCCGGGCGCGAAGAAGGGCCGGTCTTCGTCGTCTCTGCCCACCTTGACACGGTGTTCCCCGAGGGCACGCCGATCACTGTGCGCCGTGAGGGTGAGCGTCTGTATGCTCCGGGGATCGGGGATGACAGCCTGGGACTTGCCTCGATCCTTGCGTGGGTGAGGGTGCTGGACGCCGCGCAGGTCAGGACCCGGCATCCGGTGCTGTTTGTCGGCACGGTCGGTGAAGAAGGGCCGGGCGATCTGCGCGGCGTACGGCACCTGTTCACGCAAGGCGCATACAAGGGACGGATTGGCGCGTTCCTTTCGATCGACAACACCAGCGCTGGCCGGATTGTCCATGCAGCGGTCGGATCACGTCGCTATCGGCTCGCCTTCCGCGGGCCGGGTGGCCACAGCTATGGCGCCTTCGGCATCGTCAATCCGATGGCCGCAATGGCGGAGGCAGTGCGCGGGCTTTACGCCGTGCAAGTCCCCAGCGAACCGCGCACCACCTATGCGGCCAGCGTCGTCAGCGGCGGCACATCGGTGAATTCGATTCCGGCGGAAATCCTGCTCGAAATCGACCTGCGCTCGCGGGATCCCGAAGCGCTGGCGCAGCTTGAAACACAGATGCTGGCCGCAGCCCGCACCGCTGTCGATCAGGAGAATGCGGCACGTTCGACCAGGACAGGCGCGATAACGCTCGATGCACAGATGACAGGAGACCGGCCTGCCGGGATGACCCCGGAAGATCACCCGCTTGTGACCCGCGCAGTGGCTGCGGCGCAGGCCTTTGGTTTCAAGACGCGGCTTGATGCATCCTCGACCGACGCCAATATTCCGATGAGCCTCGGCATCCCGGCCCTGACCATCGGTTCGGGCGCGGGAGGCGGGCGCACCCACAGCGTCGACGAATATCTCAACATCGACCGGGAGCGCTTCGTAGCGGGACTTTCGGTCGGACTGGCCGTAATCATGGCGCAAGCCGAAGGGCAAGCAGCGCAGTGAACATTCGCGCGCTCAGTCGCCGATAAAATCCCCTGGCGTGCCTTCATGCGGGGCTTCGTACGTCGCCCATTCGCCATCCGGCGCAGGTGGTGGCAAGGGCGCACCTGCCGGGCTGATCGTCTCGCCCGCCTCGCCCAACCGCATGCGATGCAGGTGAACCTTGGCGATCATGTTGGCTGAGATAGGGGCGGTGACGAACAGAAACACCGAAATAAGCAGCTCATGGGTGGTCCACACCCCCAGTTCAAGCTGGAACCAGGCAACCGAACCGACCAGCAGCGCGCCTAGGCCCAGCGTGGTCGCCTTGGTCGGGCCGTGAAGGCGCTCCATCAGCGAAGGCAGGCGCACCAGTCCCCAGCTGCCGACCAGCGCAAACACGCCGCCCACCACGATCAACAGACTGACAAGCAGTTCGGCAAAGGACACATCTCCAATCATTCGATGATGTCTCCCCGCAACAGGAACTTGGCATAGGCTACGGTTCCGACAAATCCGACCATCGCCAGCAGCAATGCCGCCTCGAACGAAGTACCGCTGGCATCGTCAATGCCCGTCAGAACGATCAACCCAATGACATTGATCACCATCGTGTCGAGGGCGAGGATGCGGTCGCCCACACCCGGCCCCTTGAACAACCGCCACAAGTTCATCGCCAGCGCCACGCCAAGCGCCACAAAACCGAAGGTCACCGCATATTCTATCATGCGAAAATCTCCTTCAGCCGGGCTTCGTAGCGTGCCTTGACCTTGCCGATCTCGGCCGCCGGATCGGGTGCGTGGAGCGCATGAACGAGAAGATACTTACCGCAGGCGGAGACATCTGCGGAAACCGTGCCGGGCGTAAGACTGATCGTGCCGGCGAACACGGTAATCGCCTCGGGCGTGGTCAGATCTAGCGGGATTGCCAGCCAGGCGGGGCGCAAGGCGTGATTAGGCTTGAACAGGATGATCGCCGCAACCTGGAAATTCGCGACGATGATGTCCCACAGCACGATACCCAGATAGCCGAAGGCAGGAAAATAACGCACCTGCGGTCGCCCCGGCCACCACGGCGCAGTGAACAGCGGCACGAGAAAACCGAACACCAACCCAAGGAACAGCGCGCCAAAGCTGACGTCGTTGACCATCACCACCCACATGGCCACCAGCAGGATGGAAAGACCGGGATGCGGCAACAGACGACTCATGGCGCGGCCTCCGTCAACACGGCGGCGGCAGCTTGTGCGGGATCAAGAACCTGCGCAGCAGCGGCCTCGGCATAGGCGCTCACCCGGCCAGCGGCGATAGAAAGCGCCGCCAGCAATGCCAGAGCAAGGGCAGGGGCAGCCAGATCGCGGCGAAGGGCCGGGATGAGCGGCGCGTCGCAGGCTTCGCCAGTCTTCCAGAACACGGCGCTGCCGACCCGGGCAAAGCCGATCACGCCGATCAGCGTGGTGACGAGGATCACGCCCCAGGCCCAGCCCCAATGGGGCAAAGGTGCCACCGATTTAAGGATCATCAGCTTGCCAATGAAGCCCGACAGTGGCGGCAAACCACTTGCGGCGATTGCGGCAGCCATGAACATCAGCGCGATGCCGCCGCGTCCGACAAAGGCGGGGCCGGGGCTCGCGCTGTCGGCAAAGGCACCGCGGCGCCGCGCCGTCACATCTGCAACCAGGAACAGCGCTGCGGCCGCGATGGTCGAGTGGACAAGGTAGAAGAGCGCCGCACCAAGGCTGTCCTCACGCCAACCAGCCACCGCAATCAGAAGCGTTCCCGTCGAACCGATCACGGCATAAGACGCCTGTTCCGACATGCTGCGGGCCACGAACACGCCCGCAAAGCCGATCACGGCGCTCACCATTGCCGCCGGAAACAGCCATGGCGCAGGAACCCACGCCGCCGCACCGGCACCCTCGCCGAACACCTGCGGCACAACCCGGATCAAGGAATAAACTCCGACTTTGGTCATGATTGCGAACAGCGCCGCAACCGCCGGTGTGGACACCGCATAGGTACGCGGCAGCCACAGGTGGAGCGGCGCGACGGCTGCTTTCAAGGCAAACACGCTCACCAGCAGCAGCCCAGCAATCCGCAGCATCCCCTGATCCGCAGGCGCAACTGCTGCCACCCTCAGCCCCATGTCGGCCATGTTGAGCGTACCTGTGAGCGCGTAGAGCATCCCCAGTGCGATCAGAAACACCGACGAGCCGACCAGATTGACCACGACATATTGCAACCCGGCCTTCAGCCGCGCCGGCCCCTGACCGTGCAGCATCAGGCCATAGGAAGCTATCAGCAGCACTTCGAAAAACACAAAAAGATTGAACAGGTCTCCGGTCAGGAAGGCGCCGTTCAGTCCCATCAACTGGAACTGGAACAACGGGTGGAAGTGCCAGCCCTTGCGATCAGCGCGGGTGACAACAGCATGTATCAGCGCAATCAGTGCCAGCAGCGATGTCAGCACCAGCATCATCGCTGCGAGGCGATCGGCAACCAACGCGATACCAAACGGCGCAGGCCATGCCCCGACGGCATAGGCAAGAACCGTCCCGTCCGCGACTTGTGCCAAGATTGTCAGAGCCGTCGCCAGCAATGCGAGGCAGGACACTATCGCAATCGCGATGCCCAATCGCCGCCGCCGCCGCATCACCAAGAGCGCGAAAGGTGCCGCCAGCGCGGGGATCACGACCGGCAAGATCGGCAGATGCGTGGCGAGGCTCATGCCGCGTCCTCCCCCGTCTCGACCGCATGGGAGGTGACATCAGACGCCCCGTCCTGTGTGTCGCAAGGCACCGTATCGCCATCGACATGATCGCTGCCGCTTTCAAGGAAGCTGCGCAGGGCAAGGATCACGACAAAGGCGGTCATGCCGAAGGTGATGACGATCGCGGTCAGCACCAGCGCCTGGGGCAGGGGATCGGCATAGTCGCTCACGGCCTTTTCCCAGATCGGCGGCTTGCCGATCGTGAGCCTGCCCGACGCGAACAGGAACAGGTTCACCGCATAGGAGACCAGGGTCAGGCCCAGCACCACCTGAAATGTGCGCGCGCGCAGGGCGAGGAATATCCCGCCTGCCACCAGCACGCCAATGGCGCTTGCCACCAGGAATTCGTAGGTCATGGCGCGCCGCCCTCCCCACGCTCAGCGGCGACCTTGGCAGCATGAGCGCGGGCCGCACGCTGGGCGACGTGGCTCAATTGCGCCAGCGCCAGCATGACCGCGCCGAACACGGTCAGGAACACCCCGACATCGAACAGCATGGCGCTGGCAAGCTCGAACTTGCCGATCAGCGGCAGGCTGAAATAGTCGAACCATGACTTGAGGAAAGGCTGACCCAGCACCATCGCACCAAGCCCGGTCGCCATCGCCGCCAGCACGCCCCATGCGATGAGCTTGTGCTCGCCAAATCGCTTGCGTGCGTTTGACCAGTCATAGCCCGCGGCGAGATATTGCACGAGGAAAGCAATCGCCACCACCAATGCCGCGATGAACCCGCCGCCGGGCTGGTTATGGCCGCGCAGGAACAGGAAGATGCCGACAGTCAGCGTCAGCGGCAGGATGATCCGGCTTGCGGCGACCAGCATCATGGGATGCCGCTCCGGCGAGTGGGCGGTATCTTCACGCCATGCCCTCAGCCGCGCGCCCGCCGCACCCACCGCAGCCGTATCGAGCAGCGCAAAGATGCCGAGCCCGGCAATACCCAGCACGATGATCTCACCCAGCGTGTCGAAGGCGCGGAAATCGACGAGGATAACATTGACGACGTTGGTGCCGCCGCCGCCGGGCTTAGCATTGGCAAGGTGATAGGCGGCGATAGTCGCGCCCGGATCACGGGTCAGCATCGCCCAGGCGATTCCGCCGACCAGCACACCGCCGGTGACTGCAAGCGCACCATCACGCCACTTGCGCGGGGCCGAGGACAACAACGGCGGGGCCTTGGGCAAGAGATTGAGCGCCAGCAACAGCAGCAGGATCGTCACCACCTCGACCGAAATCTGGGTCAGCGCCAGATCGGGAGCAGAGAAGCGCGCAAAGGCGAGACTTATGATGAGCCCGATAACACTGATGTAGATCAGCACCCGGAAGCGATTGCGCGCATCATTGACCACCGCCGCCGTCGCCGCGATCAGCAGCGCCCAGGCAATGACCGCCGGTGGGGGCGCCGGCAGGCCTGCGCGGCTTCCGGTGAACATGCCTCCGCCTGCAACAGCACCATCGATCACCAGCAGCACGATCACCGCAAAAGCCGCGAACAGCATGTTCTGGAGCGAGGGCGTGTGGGTAGCGACCACCGCCTTGCGCACCCAGGTGTCGGCAAAGGCCAGCGCGGCTTCGAACATGCGCTTGGCATCGGGGAGCCCCGCGCGCTCCCAGGCGGCGAGCAGCGGCTTGTGTTGCCACAGCAGCAAGACCCCGCCCGCGACAGCGGCAAGGCTGAGGATCAGCGCGAGATTGATCCCGTGCCACAAGGCAAGCTCGAACGCGGGCACGCCCGCGCCCGTCACCACGCCTGTCACCGCTCCCACCAGCGGCGCGGCAAGGGCCATCGGGATAAGGCCCAGCAGCACCGCCAGCACGGTCAGCAGCGCCGGCGCGCCCCACATTCCGGCCGAAGGATCATGCGCGCGGGCGAACGGCTCCGGCTCGCGCGGCTTGCCGAAGAACAGGTGGATCGCCAGCCGCAGCGAATAGCCGACCGAAAAGGTTGCGCCGATCGTCGCCAGAACCGGTAGCAGCCAGGGCAGGCCAAACAACGCCAGCTTGGGTGTTTCGTAGAGCATCAGCTCCTTCGAGATGAACCCGCCCAGCGGCGGCAGGCCCGCCATCGATGCGGCGGCAAGCGTGGCGATCAATGCGGTGATCGGCATGGCCTTCGCCAGCCCGCCAAGGCGGCGTATGTCGCGCGTGCCACTCTCATGCTCGACGATGCCTGCACTCATGAACAAGGCAGCCTTGAACGCAGCGTGGTTCAAGATATGCAGCACCGCCGCCAACGCCGCAGCTTCAAGGCTGAAGCCGAGCAGCATCACGAGCATCCCCAGCTGCGAGATGGTGGAATAGGCAAGGATGCTTTTCAGGTCATGTCGGAACAGCGCCACCACGGCGCCGATGATCATGGTGGTCAGCCCGACGCTCGTCACGATCAGCGTGTAGGCCTCCGTCCCCGCCAGCACAGGCCACAACCGTGCGAGCAGAAACACGCCCGCCTTCACCATCGTCGCTGAATGGAGATAGGCGCTCACCGGGGTCGGCGCGGCCATCGCGTGAGGCAACCAGAAGTGAAACGGGAACTGCGCCGACTTGGTGAAGCAGCCAAGCAGGACAAGACCGAGGATCGCCGGATAGAGCGGCGATGCCTGCACATCCTCGCCGCGTGACAGGATCGTGGCCAGATCGAAAGAGCCCGCAGCAAGACCCAGCAGGATCATGCCCCCGATCAGCGCCAGCCCGCCACCGCCTGTCACCGCCAGCGCCATGCGCGCGCCCTGCCGTGCCTCAGGCTTGTGCTGCCAGAACCCGATTAGCAGGAAGGATGCGAGGCTGGTCATCTCCCAGAACACCAGCAGCAGCAACACGTTGCCGGCGATCACGATCCCGAGCATCGCGCCCTGAAACAGCATCAGGCTGGCGAAGAAGCGCCCGGTATCCTCACCCTTGTAGAGATAGAAATGGGCAAAGATCACCACCAAGAAACCGATCCCGAGGATCAGCCCGGCAAACATCCAACCCAACGGGTCGACCATCAGCGCAAGATCAAGACCCAGCGCAGGCACCCAAGCCCACGTCGCCGAGGGCACCGCGCCGCCGATTACAGGCGCGGCAAGTCCCGCAAGCAAAATGAGCCCACCCGCGCTCGCTCCGCCTGCTATGGCGGAATGCACACCGCGTCCGGCGCCGTGCAAGAGGCCGATCATCAGCGCGGCAAGAAAGGGCAGCGCGATCAGCAACAAGAGCGTCAAGGCATCAGCCATTGGCGGCCCCGGTTATCCTTTCTTGCGAAAATGCCATGCCCAAAGCGCCACTTGCGCCCGTTGCACGGGCCATAGACGAGAGGCTTATGGAAGCACAACCCGCTGCGCCGCAGATCGGTTCCTGACCCAGGCTTTGCCGCGCCCCGGCAACCAAAACTAGGCCACCGGATACAAAACCGAGTTTGTGTTGCACGCCGCTTGGCCTAGCAGCGCAGGGATGCGTTGCCTGACTCATCTCGAACGGCTCGAAGCCGAAAGCATCCATATCTTCCGCGAAGTCGTCGCCGAGGCGGAAAACCCGGTCATGCTCTATTCGGTGGGCAAGGATTCCTCGGTGATGCTGCATCTGGCGCGGAAGGCCTTCTACCCCGCGCCGCCGCCCTTCCCGATGCTGCACGTGGCGAGCGGGTGGGACTTTGCCGACTTGCTGGCCCACCGCGACCGGACGGTGCGGGAATATGGGCTGAAGCTGATAATCGCTCAGAACGAGGAGGCCGAGGCGCAGGGCATCAACCCCTTCGACACCGGCAGCGCGCTCTATTCGCAGGCGCAGCTGACCGACCCGCTGAAGCGCGCGCTGACCGCCCACGGCTTTGACGCGGCCTTCGGCGGCGGGCGACGCGATGAGGAAAAGGCGCGCGCGAAAGAGCGCATCTTCAGCTTCCGCAACGCCGCCCATCGCTGGGACCCCAAGAACCAGCGCCCAGAGCTGTGGAACCTCTACAACGCGAAGAAGGCCAAGGGTGAGAGTATCCGCGTCTTCCCGATCTCGAACTGGACCGAGCTCGACATCTGGCAATACATCGCGCTCGAAAAGATCGACATCGTCCCGCTCTATTTCAGCAAGCCCCGCCCCACGGTGGAGCGCGACGGGATGATCCTTGTGGTCGATGACGACCGCTTCCGGCTCGAACCGGGCGAAGAGCCGGTCACCCGTTCGGTCCGCTTTCGCACTCTCGGCTGCTACCCGCTGACTGGCGCGACCCTCAGCGATGCGACCGAAATGAACGACATCATTCAGGAAATGCTGCTCGCCAGCGGCTCGGAACGTCAAGGCCGCGCGATTGACAAGGGGCAATCTGCGAGCATGGAAGACAAGAAGCAGGAGGGTTACTTCTGATGAACACCCCCTCCTCCTTTCAGACCGACGCCCTCATCGCAGAGGATATCGACGCCTATCTCTTGTCGCACCAACACAAGAGCCTGCTGCGCTTCATCACTTGCGGCAGCGTGGATGACGGCAAGTCGACCCTGATCGGGCGGCTGCTGTACGACTCCAAGATGATCTTCGAAGATCAGCTCGCCGCGCTGGAAAGCGACAGCATCAAGCACGGCACGCAGGGGCAGGACATCGACTTCGCCCTGCTGGTCGATGGTCTCGCCGCCGAGCGCGAACAGGGCATCACCATCGACGTCGCCTACCGGTTCTTCACCACCGAAAAGCGCAAGTTCATCGTCGCCGACACGCCGGGGCATGAGCAATACACCCGCAACATGGTGACCGGCGCTTCGACGGCTGACCTCGCCGTGATCCTGATCGATGCAAGGAAAGGCGTGCTGCAACAGACGCGGCGGCATTCCTATCTGGTTCACCTGCTCGGCATCCGCCATGTGGTGCTGGCGGTGAACAAGATGGATCTGGTCGGCTATGACCAAGCCGTGTTTGACCGCATCGTGGCCGATTACCGCGCCTTTGCCAGCAGCATCGGGATCGCGGATTTCACCGCCATCCCGATCTCGGGCTTCAAGGGTGACAATATCACCGCCGCTTCGGCCAATACCCCCTGGTATGCCGGGCCGTCGCTGATCCACCACCTCGAAACCGTCGAAGTCGACGCCGCCGACGCGCAAGCCCAGCCGTTCCGTATGCCGGTGCAATGGGTTAACCGGCCCAATCTCGACTTCCGGGGCTTCGCCGGACAGATCGCCAGCGGCACAGTGCGCCCCGGGGATGCGGTGCGGATCGTGCCTTCGGGCAAGACCAGCACAATTAAGACGATCACGACCTTCGATGGCGACCTTGAAGAAGCCGTCGCGGGCCAGTCGGTCACCCTGACCCTCGCCGACGAAGTCGATTGCTCGCGTGGCGATCTGATCGCGGCAGCGGACGACCCGCCGCAGGCCTCAGACCAGTTCCGCGCGACCTTCGTGTGGATGGACGAGGAAGCATTGAAGCCCGGGCGCGGATATTGGCTGAAAATCGGCACACAGGTCGTCACCGCTACTGTACAGCCGCCCGAATATGAGATCGACGTCAACAGCCGCGAGCATCTTGCCGCCAAAACGCTCCATCTCAACAGCATCGGGGTTGCCGAGCTCGCAACAGATCGCCCGATTGCCTTCGAGCCGTACGATAGGAGCCGTCAGCTCGGCGGGTTCATCCTAATCGACAAGTTCACCAACGCCACAGTGGCAGCAGGGATGATCACATTCAGCCTGCGCCGGGCGGACAACATCCACTGGCAGCCGACCGCGATCACTCGCGCGGATCATGCCGCGATGAAGAACCAGACTCCGCGTGTGCTGTGGTTCACCGGGCTTTCGGGCAGTGGCAAGTCGACTATCGCAAACGCGGTCGAACAGCAGCTATTCCTGATGAACCGCCACACCTTCCTGCTCGATGGCGACAATGTCCGCCACGGCCTCAACCGCGATCTCGGCTTTACCGAGGCCGACCGGATCGAAAATATTCGTCGCGTGGGCGAAGTCGCGAGGCTGATGGCGGATGCGGGGCTGATCGTGCTGACCGCCTTTATCTCGCCCTTCCGGGCCGAACGCGAGATGGTGCGCGCCATGCTTCCTGAAGGCGAGTTCATCGAGATTTTCGTCGACACCCCGCTCGCGGTGGCCGAAGCACGCGACGTGAAGGGTCTTTACAAGAAGGCCCGATCGGGTCAGCTCAAGAACTTCACTGGCATCGACAGCCCCTATGAGCCGCCCGAGAATCCTGAAATCCGCGTCAACACGGTCGACATGACCCCGGAGGAAGCGGCGCGCCACATCATCGACCGGATTCTTCCGCTCAAATGACGGATACAGCTCTTTCCGATGCGGCGCTGGCTGCGCAGGTGGCGTTGGACGCAGGGCGCCTGCTTCGGGTGGTGCTCGAGCAATCGGGGCTCAAGGGCAAGGCGCTGGGCGAAGCAGGGGACGCCGCGGCCAATCGCCTGATCTGTGATGCGATCCGCGCTGCGCGACCGGATGATGGGCTTTTGTCGGAAGAGGAACGCGACAATCCCGCCCGACTGGACAAGTCGCGCGTCTGGATTATCGATCCGGTTGATGGCACCCGCGAATATGGCGAAGGTCGCGTTGACTGGGCGGTGCATGTTGCACTGGCGATTGACGGCGTACCGGTGACCGGCGCCGTCGGCTTGCCGGGCCTGCCGGGCGAAGTGGTGCTGCGTTCCGACCAACCCGCACCACTGCCCGCGCTGGCGAGCACGCCGCGCTTCCTCGTCAGCCGCTCTCGCCCGGCCGCCGAGGCAGAGGCTGTCGCTGCTGCGCTTGGCGGGAAACTGGTGCCGATGGGCAGCGCCGGGGCCAAGGCAATGGCGGTGGTGCGAGGCGAGGCAGAGGTTTATCTCCATTCAGGCGGCCAGCACGAGTGGGATAGCTGTGCGCCGGTGGCCGTAGCCCGCGCCCATGGCCTCCACTGTTCGCGCATCGACGGAAGCCCGCTGGTCTATAACCGGCCGAACACTTTCATGCCGGACCTTCTGATTTGCCGTCCCGAATTGGCTGAGGTCGTGTTGACGCAGGTAGCGCGGCTGAAAGACTAATCCCCGTCAAACGCCATTAGCGCATCGACGGTCACGCCCGCTGCGCGCAGGCGGCTTGCACCGCCCAAATCGGGCAGGTCGATCACGAACAGCGCGTGGCTGACCAACGCGCCTGCCTTGCGGAGCAGTTCGGCGGATGCCAGCGCAGTGCCGCCGGTCGCGATCAGATCGTCGACCATCACCACGTTCTGCCCCGGCTCGATCGCGCCCGGATCCATTTCCAGCCGGTCGGTGCCGTATTCAAGGGCGTAGTCGATGCCGATGGTCTCGATCGGGAGCTTGCCCGGCTTGCGCACCGGCACAAAGCCGACGCCGAGCTGCACCGCGACCGCCGCGCCGAAGATGAAGCCGCGTGCTTCCATCCCGGCGATCTTGTCAGCACCCACTGCATCGGCCAGCTCGGCAAGGTGACGGACACTCGCCGCCATGCCTTGATGATGGCCGATCAACGTCGTGATGTCGCGAAACTGGATCCCGGCGTGGGGGAAGTCCGGCACGGTGCGCACAAGCGCCTTGAGCTCGTCACGTGAGAGATGCGGTGCGGTCATTTCGGGTGATGCCCCTTTCCCGCCGCTCAATGCACAAGCGCCCCGCCATCCGCAAGGGACAACGGGGCGCCTGAACATTGTCAGCGCTGGAGCAAGAGGAGGATTAGCCCTTCTTCGGCTTCATGCCGGCCCAGATCTGCTTGTAGCTGAGGAAAGCCAGCATGGTAGCGAACAGCAGGAAGCCGATCACAAACCAACCGGTCTGCTTGCGCTGCACCAGCGAAGGCTCAGCCGTCCAGGTGAGGAACGCAGCCACGTCAGCCGACATCTGCGAGATGGTTGCTTCAGTGCCGTCGGCATAGGTAACCTGTCCGTCAATAGCGAGCGGCGGTGCCATGGCGATGTTGACGTTCGGGAAGTGCTTGTTGAAGTAGAGGCCGGTCGGAGTTTCGAAACCGACCTTCGCCGCCTTCTCAGCATCCGGCTCGCCATAACCGGTCAGCAGGTCATAGACGTAATTCGAGCCGTCATGACGCGCCTTGGTCATCAGCGAGAGATCCGGCGGAATGGCGTTGTTGTTGGCCGCCGCAGCCGCGATGGCGTTGGGGAACGGCATCGGGAAGTAGTCCGTCGGAAGACCCGGCCGGGTCGTCGTTTCGCCGGTGTTCGGATCAATGCCCGGAACGGTCCACGCGGCCGCCTCGGCATCGACTTCGGCTTCGGTGTAACCGAGTTCGCGCAGGTTGCGGAAGGCGACAAACTTAAGGCTGTGGCAAGCCGAGCAGACCTCCTTGTACACCTGATAGCCGCGCTGCAGCTGGGCGTAGTCCCACTTGCCAAGCGGGCCATCGAAGCTGAACCCGCCAACGGGGCCGCTGCCGTGCTCGTAGAAGGCATAGGAGGGCTGCTTTTCCGGCGCCGGGCCGAAGGCGTAGTTATAGGCACCGGGCAGGAGCGACCACAGCACCAGCACCGCGGTGATGGCGAGGCCTGCAATAATGCCTCCGAGACGAATAGACATGTCCGAACTCTTTCTCGTTATCGGTTCAGATGATGCGGGACTGCACCCGGCCGATCACTCGGCCGGTTGCAGCGAACCATCGGTGGCGGTGCCGGTGTTGCCGGCGTCCACGACGCCAGCGCGCGGGGCGTCAGCGGCCTCGTCCTTGCCGACCACCGCTTCGGTGATCGAGAAGGGCAGCGGCTTGGGCACTTCGATCTGACTGACGATCGGCAGGATCACCAGGAAGTGAAGGAAGTAGTACGCCGTGGCGACCTGGCTCAGCACCACATAGGGTTCTTCAGCAGGCGCACCGCCCGCAATGAACAGCACCACCATGCAGGGGATGAAGCCGAACCAGAAGAACTTGCGGAACAGCGGACGGTAGTGACCCGAGCGAACCGGGCTCTTGTCCAGCCAGGGCAGAATGAACCACAGCAGAATGGCGCCGAACATCGCGATCACGCCCAGAAGCTTGGCCGGGATCAGCACGATGCCTGTGAACGGAATGCTGAGGTCGCCCGTGAAGGCGCGCAGGATCGCGTAGAACGGCCAGAAGTACCATTCGGGAACGATGTGTGCCGGGGTCGAGAGCGGGTTCGCCTCGATGTAGTTGTCGGGGTGACCCAGGGCGTTGGGCAGGAAGAACACCATGGTGGTGAACAGGATCAGGAACACGCCAAGGCCAAAGCCATCCTTTGCCGTGTAGTAAGGATGGAACGGCACAGTGTCCGATTCCTGCTTAACTTCCACGCCAGTCGGGTTCGACGAGCCGGGGATGTGCAGCGCCCAGATATGCAGGATCACGACGCCCGCAATCACGAAGGGTAGCAAGAAGTGCAACGAGAAGAAGCGGTTCAGCGCGGCGTTGTCAGGCGCAAAACCGCCCAGCAGCCACACCTGCAGAGGCTCGCCCACCAGCGGGATCGCCGAGAACAGACCGGTGATAACCTGCGCACCCCAGAAGCTCATCTGGCCCCACGGCAGCACGTAGCCCATGAAGGCGGTTGCCATCATCAGCAGGAAGATCACCACGCCCAACAGCCAGATCATCTCGCGCGGGGCCTTGTAGGACGAATAGAAGAACCCGCGGAAAATGTGCAGGTAGATCACGATGAAAAAGAAGCTCGCCCCGTTGGCGTGAGCATAGCGCAGCATCCAGCCGTAGTTGACGTTGCGCATGATGTGCTCGACCGTGCCGAAAGCGACTTGTGCATTCGCCGCGTAGTGCATCGCAAGCACGACGCCAGTTACGATCTGGATCATCAGGCAGAAGCCGGCAAGCACGCCGAAGTTCCACATGTAGTTGAGGTTGCGCGGCACCGGATAACCGGCACCCACCGCGTTGTAGACGAGCCGCGGCAGCGGCAGTTTCTCGTCCAGCCACTTGGTCAGAGCGGTCTGCGGTTCATATTGCTTGGCCCAGGCGAAACTCATGGCGTTCTCTCGGCTTGATCGGTGTTAAGGAAACGGTCGATTATCGTTATCGTTCAGATACGAAAGCTCAGCCGACGCGGATGACGGTGTCGGACTTAAAGCTATATTCCGGCACCATCAGATTGAGCGGCGCAGGGCCCTTGCGGATGCGGCCGGCGACATCATAGTGCGAACCGTGGCAGGGGCAGAAGTAGCCGCCGAATTCACCCTTGTTCTCGCCTTCGGCAGCACCCAGCGGCACGCAACCGAGATGGGTGCAGACGCCCATCGTGACGAGGATGTCTTCGTGGCCTTCCTTGGTACGCTCGGCCAAGGTCTGGGGATCGCGCATCGAGGCGCCGTCATCGGCCTTGGCCTTGGCGATTTCCTCCGCGGTAAGCCGCTTCACGAACAGCGGCTGCTTGCGAAAGCTGGCCTTGATGCTCTGGCCCGGCTGGATCGCGCCGACATCAACTTCAGTGGTGCTCGCGGCGAGGACGTCCTGCGACGGTGCCATCTGGCTGACCAGCGGCAGCAAAACCGAAGCGCCGCCAACGCCCGCAGTGCTCAGCGCGGCAATGTGAATCCAGTCGCGGCGGCGAACGCCCTCCTGAGTGTCCGATGCGATGGTAGCGGCCGTGTCAGAAGCCATTTGATCTTACCCTGCTCGTTTTGCCGCGCCGGAAAATGGCCTGCGCGGCGTGGTGTCAAGTGACGGGGCAGATACCCCGAAAGCGTCCGTCGATTGGTCCCTGTTCCAGCCGGGGCAGCGCCATCAGACGCACCTCACCCGGAACTTGCGCGGGGCAATTAACGGCAATTCCGCAAGAATCCAACCGTGTTTTGATCAAAGCCCGTTTACCCGCGTGCAAGCCGACATCAGGGCAGCGCGATCATGCTGATCTGCCGACCATAATTCGGCTCGCGCGCCTGCGTCGAGCGTCGATGCGAATGATAACGCTCGACCTGTGAGAATGTATCCCGGCCAATATCCGCAATTTTGCTAAGCCCGGCGCCCGATAGCTGCGCCATAATGAAACCGGGCAGGTCAAAGTGCCAGCGAACCACCCCTTCGCGCTCCGGCGCGGGAGCGAAGAACGCCTCGTCCCCGGTGGCAAAGCGGGCGCGGAACGGGGCGTCGACTTCGTAGCTGGACTGGGCGATGGTCGGACCGAGCACCGCAGTAATCGCCGCGCGCCGTGCACCCAGTGCCTCCATGGCGACAATCGTGTTTTCGAGAACGCCGTCCACCGCGCCGCGCCAGCCAGCATGGGCCGCGCCGATCACACCGGCCTCACGGTCTGCAAAGAGGATGGGGCCGCAATCAGCAGTCACGATCCCGAGCACGACCCCTGGCGTTGAGGTGACGACGGCGTCAGCCACCGGACGGCCGACGGCACAATCCTCCCACGGGGCGGTGACGGTGACGACGTCAGGCGAATGCACCTGATGCGGCGCGGCAAGGCGGCCACCGTGAAGAATCGCTTCCGCTGCCGCCGCGCGCAGGCTCCGCATCTCCTCTCCCTCGCCCGGCCCGCCGAAGCCAAACTGGTGCATGCCGCCCTTGCTGCCGAAGAAGCCGTGCGGCACGCCTTCAAGCAGAATGTGGCGTTCGATCTGGAAGTCCACCCGTCTCAGCCTTCCAGCGAGCGGCTGACCTGCTCGAAGGTGTCGCGTGAGAGGTTGCCCGTCGCCATGATCCGCTCCAGCTCGGCCTTCATTAGCGCCGCCCGCCCCGGTTCGATCCGCCGCCAGCGTCCGAGCGCCGGAACGAAGCGCGCCGCCGTCTGCGGGTTGATTGGGTCGAGCGCCAGAATGACGTCAGCTACCATCCGGTACCCCTCGCCATCTGTTTTGTGAAAGCCCTTGGGATTGCCCGCAAAGGCCATGTGGAGCGACCGCACGCGATTGGGGTTTTTCATGGTGAAATCGGGATGATCGGCCAATTCGCGGACATGCTGGATGACATCGGGGTGGAGCGACAAGGCCTGCAAGGTGAACCACTTGTCGATCACCAGATCATTGCCCTTGTAACGCTGATAGAACGACGCGAGCCGATCCGCGCGCTGCGGGCAATCGAGCCCGCACAGCACCATCAGTGCGCCCTGCCGGTCGGTCATATTGTCCGCCGCGTCATATTGCGCCGCCGCCAGCGTCGCCGCGCTGGCCGGGTCAGCCGCCGCAATCAGCCCGAGCGCGATGGTCTTGACCTTGCGCGCCCCACGCCCTGCCGGATCATCCAGCGCCACCGCCGAAGCCCGCGCATGGAGCGCCTGCAACTCTGCGGATAGCGCGGTGCCGATGGCTGCCTTCAGCCCCTCGCGCGCGGCGTGGATCGCACCGGGATCGGCCTTGCGCTCTCCGCTCGCCATGACTTCGAACAGATAAGTCTCGGACGGGAGCACCAACAATTCGCCGCGCATAGCATCGTCGAGCGCAGTGTCAGCAAGGCTGGAACGGAACGCGCCGATGATCGCCCCTTCGCCCGCCGCTTGCTCGTCTGCCGACAACGTGCCGCTGGCTGCGCCGACGAGGTGCCCAACCGCGAGCTCCTGCAAGGCTTCCGAGCGGGCGAAGGGATCATCGTCATGCGCGGCGAGGAACACCAGATCCTCGCGCGCCAGCGCGCGCTCGATCACGACCGGCGCGGTGAAGCCGCGATTGATCGACACGACCGGATCGCCGCCCGCCAGCGGCAGGTCGAAGCTCTGCTCCTCTTGCGTCAGCACGATCAGCTGCTCCGCCCCCAGCGCGCCGCTGCGCGAATGCACCGCAACGCGCAGCGGGATCGGCATGGGCAGCTTGTCGGGCTGGCCGGGCGTGGCGGGGATGGTCTGCTTGAGCGTCAGCCTCAGCGTGTCACCCTCAACCGCCTGCGAAACGGCGACGCGCGGCGTCCCGGCCTGCGAATACCAGCGTCGGAACTGGGTGAGGTCGATTGCCGCCCCATCCTCGATCGCCTTGACGAAATCCTCGCAGGTCGCCGCCTCGCCGTCGTGGCGGTCGAAATAGAGGTCGGTCCCTGCCCGGAACCGCTTGACGCCCACCATGCTGCGCATCATGCGGATCACCTCGGCGCCCTTGTTATAGACGGTCGCAGTGTAGAAGTTGCTGATTTCACGATAGGAGTCCGGCCGGATCGGGTGGGCCAGCGGCCCTGCATCCTCCGGGAACTGGGCGGCGCGCAGGATGCGCACATCCTCGATCCGCTTGACCGCCTCCCCGCGCATATCCTGCGAAAACAGCTGGTCGCGCAGCACGGTGAAGCCTTCCTTGAGGCTGAGCTGGAACCAGTCGCGGCAGGTGATGCGGTTGCCCGACCAGTTATGGAAATACTCGTGAGCAATCACGCCTTCGACCGCATCGAAATCGGCATCGGTCGCGGTGTCGGGGTCGGCCAGAACATACTTCGTGTTGAAGACGTTCAGCCCCTTGTTCTCCATCGCCCCCATGTTGAAATCGCTGACCGCGACGATGTTATAGAGATCGAGATCATATTCGCGCCCGAACACCTCTTCGTCCCACTGCATCGAACGGTGGAGCGATTCGACTGCGTGATCGGTGCGTTCGATGTCCTCGGCCCGCACCCAGACATTGCATTCGACCACCCGGCCCGAGCGGGTGGTGAAGGGCTTGGAGTTCGCCACCAGATCGCCTGCCACCAGCGCAAACAGGTAGGACGGCTTGGGCCAGGGATCGTGCCACTCGGCCCAGTGCGTGCCGTCGGCGTTCTCGCCAGTCGCGGTGCGGTTGCCGTTGCACAGCAGGATCGGAAAGGCGGCCTTGTCGCCCGTCATACGCACCGAATAAACCGACAGCACATCGGGCCGGTCGGGGAAGAAGGTGATACGGCGAAAGCCTTCCGCCTCGCATTGGGTGCATAGCATCCCGTTCGAAGCATAAAGGCCCATCAACTGGGTGTTGGCGGTGGGGTCGATTTCGGTCTCGATCGCGATCAGGTGCGCATCCTCACGCAGCGGCACAATCAGATCGTCCCCGTCCAAGCGCCAGTCGGCAGGCGCGCCATCGACGCTCACCGACAGCGGCGTGAGGCTGTCGCCGTTGAGGCGGATCGTGTCGGCATGATCGGCGCGGGCATTGCGCTGCACGGTCAGTTCGGCGCGGATGCGGGTGCGGTTGAGGCCGAGATCGAATTCCAGCCGCACTTCGGGCACCAGCCAGCCGAACGGGCGATAATCCTCGCGCAGGATGACCGGCGGCTCGTGCGGAGTGCGCGCAGCGTCGGCCATTTCGGGGTTGCCTTCGGGGTTCGTTGGGGTGCTCGCAATATCCATGGCAGGCTCTCTACCCGTTCGTGTCGAGCCTAGTCGAGACACAATGCGCATCTGCCTCTCGACTTCGCTCGAGGCGAACGGCAAGGGAGGGGCATGGGGCATTTGCTGATCTTCGGACTGGGTTACACGGCAAAACGTATCGCCGCCGCCATGCGCGAGCACGGGTGGCGCGTTGATGCCACGGGCCGCGATGGGAACCTCGATTGGATGGATGCCATCTCGGTGCTCGAATGCATGGAGCAGGCGACGCACATCCTCTCTTCCGTCCCGCCCGACCGGAAGGACGGGGTCGACCCGGTGCTCGATTTTTACGAGGACGCCTTCGATGGACAGTGGCTTGGCTACCTCTCCTCGACCGGCGTTTATGGCGACCGCGAAGGCGCATGGGTGGACGAGGCGACGCCGACCATCGCGCAATCCGGAGAAGGCCGCTGGAACGCCCGCGCCGAGGCCGATCTGGCATGGCTCAAGCTCGGCGCAAGGGTGTTCCGCCTGCCGGGGATCTACGGACCGGGGCGCAGTGCGCTCGACCGGGTAAGAGAAGGCAAGGCGCGGCGGATCGACCTGCCCGGGCAGGTGTTCAGCCGCGTCCATGTCGAGGACATCGCCAGCGGGGTTGTCGCGGCGCTGGTGCAGGATGCGCCTGCGGGGGCTTATAATCTCGGTGATGATTACCCTTGCAGCGGCAACGAAGTCACCGAACACGCCTGCCGGTTGCTCGGCCTGCCCCTGCCGCCGCTGGAGTCGCTGGAAGAGGCGAACCTCTCCGAAATGGCGCGCGGGTTTTACATGGAGAATCGGCGGGTCGCGAATGGCAAGGCCAAGCGGGTGCTGGGCTGGTCGCCGCGCTATCCGACCTATGTCGAGGGATTGGAGTCCTTGTTTGCGCCGCAAGCGCCGGCGGGCGCGTCCGCGCCCTTGGCTTCCGCGCCATAAGGCGCGACGGGCAGTCGCCCTTGCGGCCCTGCGGGCCGGATCAGCGCGCTACTTCGCCTGTTTGGAGCGCAAAGCCAGCCCCATGCCCACAAGAGCCAGCGCCGCGCCGCTCGCGGTCAAAGGCGTCCAGCGATAGCCTTCGAACAAGGTCGACAGCAGCATCGCCACGCACACCGTTACGATGCCGTTATAGGCCGTCTTCCCCGCCCCGATCTGACGCACCAGATTATAGTGCAGCGGGAAGGTCACCACCGAGCCGATGATGGCGAGATAAGCTGTCCCCGCCCAGAACGCCGCCGTTGTCGGCACCTGCGGCGGGCCTGCGATAACGAAGGCGTAAGCAAGGTCGAAGATTGTCCCGAAGAGCGCCGCCCAGGCGAGGAAGCTCACCATTGGCACCCCGCGCCCGGTTGGGTTGGCCTGCACAACATTGGCGATCGAGGCCGCCAGCATCCCGCCAATCGCGAGCGCGATGCCAAGACCCACATTTCCCCCCAGCGGCGCCGCGTTCCATTCGTGTACCAGCAGCATCGTCACGCCGACGATCGCGACAAGACTGCCCGCGAGAAATCCGCTTGCAACCTTTTCGCCGATAAACAGCCGCGCGAACACCGCGTTGGGCACCATCAACAGCGCGAACATAACCGCGACAATGCCGGAGGTGATGTGCTGTTCGGAGTGGTAGACGAACAGGAAATTGCCGCTGAACTGGGCAATGCCGACCCCCAAGGCAAGAAGGTATTCAGGCCGGGTAAGCTTCAGCCGCTGGCCCATCACCGCCGCCAGGACGAACAGCGCCGGGGTCGCCAGCATAAAGCGGTAGAACACGCCCCACGCGGCAGGCACGTCCGCAATCTGCCCGGTGATGACGAACCAGGTCGAGCCCCAGATCGTGCCGGTCAGCATGAAGGGGATCAGCACTTTCGGGCTGAGCATCGACGGCGCGGACACCTCGCTCATAGGGCAGCGATGGCCTTGCCGAGCGCGACCGCATCCTCGCTCCGGGTGTTCCACGCGGTGACGAACCGCGCGCTTTCCGCGCCCCAGTCATAGAAAGCGAAATCCTGCGCCCGCAGCGCCTCACGCTCGGCCGGGGTCAGGTGGACGAACAGTTCATTGGCCTCGACCGGGTGCAGCAGCCGGTCGGCACACCCCGCCGCCACGGCCTGTGCGGCCGCATTGGCGTGGGCAGCATTCGCCAGCCACAGCCCGTCATCCAGCATCGCCAGAATCTGCGCCGCCAGATAGCGCCCCTTGCATTGCAGATGCCCGGCGCGCTTGCGGCGATAGCGCACCTGATGGGCCGCTTCGGGATCAAACAGGATGACAGCCTCCGCGCCCATCCCGCCATTCTTGATGAAGCCGAAAGCAAGACTGTCGACCAGTCCGGCTGCCGCCCGCGCCGCGTCTTCGGGCGAACCGCCGAGGAAGGCCGCCGCATTGGCAAACCGCGCCCCGTCCATGTGCAGGCCGAGCCGCCGTTCTCTGGCAAAAGCGCCCAGCGTCGCCAGTTCGGCGGGTGTATATGTCCGGCCATATTCGCTCGCCTGTGTGATCGCGATGGCATGGGGCTGCACCTGGTGCACGTCATCACGGATCGGGTCGATCAGCGCCGCGATATCGGCCGGAGTCAGCTTTGCGCCCTCGCCTTCAGCCAGCATCAGCTTGGCACCATGGAGGAAGAAGCCCGGCGCGCCGCCTTCGTCCACTTCGATATGCGCCTCGCGATGGCATACGACCCCGCCGTGGGGCGCGCACATCGTTGCCAGCGCAAGACAATTCGCCGCCGTCCCCGTCGCCACCCACAGCGCAGCGCACTCCCGCCCGAACAGCGCGGAAAAGCGCGCGTCGAGTTCCTGCGACAGCGCATCACCGTCATAGGGGTTGTCCGGTTCGTCAGCCTTGCGCATCGCCTCCCACAAGCGGGGGTGGACGGCGGCGGCGTTGTCGGACAGGAAGGGCTTGGCAAGAGTCATCGGCCAACGCCTCTAGCCGCCCCTGCGGGCGTGGCAAGTGGGAGGACATCGACGTGAGCGAAGAAGGCACAGGACTGACCATTACCCACCACGTTCAAGGTAGCGGCGGATGTTATGTTGCCGTGGTCGACGGATCGAGCGAGCAGGGCTATCTCGAATGGGAGGCGGGCGGAATGCGTGAGGGCAAGGAAGTGCGCATCGCTGCCCACACCATCGTCCCGCGCGCCATCGGCGGACGGGGCGTGGCAGGGGCGCTGGTCAGGCGGATGGTGGACGAGGCAGCCCGGCAGGACTTCCTGATCCGCCCCGATTGCTCCTATGTCGCGGCCAAGTTCGGCGAAAATCCCGGCTGGGGCGCCTTCAAAGCCTGACCGGGCGTGTCCTCATGCGGCGCGTCGAGCTGCGAATAATCGGTCGCCGCGATGGTTTCGAGGATGCCAGCGCGCAATGCCTGCGCCTCGGCCAGCGGCACACCCGGGATCGCGAAACTCCCGCCAGCAAGCCCCAGATGCACCGTCGCATAACCGCGCAGCCGCGCCAGTGGTCCCTGCGCGATCTCGACAGAATGGAGCTTCAGCCGAGTCGCGATGCGGGTGGTCGGGGACAGCAGCCCGGTGGTCGAGAAAATCTGCATCTCGCTGAGGGCAAAGCGCCGAAACTCCCAAGCGTAAAGGTTCGCCGCCACCGCCAGCACCGCCACACCCAGCGGGATCAGGAACAGACCCGGGGGTGCCAGCGCTGCCGCGGCAACAGTCGCGACAACGAACAAGGCCGATTGCAGCGCCGCCTTGTCATTGCGATGGCGCTTGCTGGAACGATGCCACGCGGTCGCCTGACCCGGCAGTTGGAACCCGGCTTCCGCGACAATCGCCGCGATTTCGTCCATCTGCGCAAAGGGCGCAACCACATGGCTTTCCTCTTGCGCGTCCTGCGCCAGGCTGACGAAGCTGAGGCCGTGCCAGCCGAAGCGGTAGCGCACCACACCCGTGTCGATCACGATGCCCTGCACCCGGTGCGCGGGCATGACGACATCGGTGCGGGTGAAAAGGCCCCGCTGCCGCCGGAACCCGCGGGCTGATCGGGTCAGGGTGAAGCCCCAGTCGCGCAGGACCGTGCGCACCACCCCGGTTCCTAAGCCGATCACCACCAGCCCGAACAGCCCGGCAATCGCGCCTGCAACCTGCGCATAGGGGCCAAGGCTGGCGAGGAAACTGCCCTGCTCTTCCAGCCAGCTACGCCAGAAGGTGACGTTCCACAGATCGAGATCGATCACGTTTTCGAGATATTGCAGCGCGCCGCCCAGCACCGCGAACACCGCAAGCGAAAATTCGAACAGGCCGAAAGTCACCAGCCGCCCCGGCGAAAGGGCATAAAGCACCTCGCCCTCCGCCGACGCGGCGCGGACCTCGGCGGCGCTGTCAGGGGAGGTGGCAGTGGCCGCCTCGTCCTCGCGCCGTTCGCGCACCAGCTGGCGCAGGCGCTCGCCCTCAGCCTCGGTGAGATATTCAAGGCTGAGGTCTTCGCCACCCCCCGCCCCGGTCTCGAACTTCACCGCGACCAGCCCGAACATCCGGGCCAGCGGCTTCGCCTCAAGGCTCACGTCCTGAATCCGCTCGTAAGGCACCGACCGGGCCGAGCGGCTGAACACTCCGCTTTCAACCCGGATATCCGCCTCACCGATGGTGTAGGTCAGCCGCCGCCAGCCGACATAGCTGAAGGTCGTGCCGATCACCGCCGCGACCACGCCCACCGAAATGGCGATCAGCAGTCGCCCGTCGCCGCCGATCCCTGAAAAGGCGATGGCGATGGCTGGCAGGATCGCGCTGCGAATGCTCCCGAGCGCGCCGAGGACAACGCTGATCGGGGCCGTGCGCAGAACAGGGCCGATGTGGGAAGCCGTCATAGCGTCTCGCGCCGGATATGGGCGCGGATCGACTCACGCATCTCGCGCGCCAGATCCTCGCCAAGACCGGGGAGGGTAACGCTGGCATTATGATTGCCTGCCGTGTGCAGCGTCAGCGTTGCGATGCCGAAGAACCGCTCGATCGGGCCTTGATCGACATCGATATGCTGCACCCGGCTGAAAGGTACCACAGTATCCGACCGGAACAGGATGCCGCGCACCACCCGCAGCCGGTCCGCACTGATCTGATAGCCGCGCGCGTTGTAACGGCGGGCGGGCACGCGGATAATCAACGCCAGCGCAATCAGCAGCACCGGCCCGGCGATGACCCCGCTGGGGAACAGCCCCTCGCCGCGGAACGCGCTCTCCAGCACCAGCGCCCCGATCAGGAACGGGATCGCGGTCAGCGTCGTGCGCACCCGCAGGGCATGGGCATAATTGGGATGCAGCCGGGTCAGCGCAGCATCATCGTCGAGCGGCAGGCTGGCGGGAGCGAAGGCGGGCGATTGATCCATGGTGCCTTATGTGCGCAATACAGCTTGCCCGCGCAAGCGCTTTTCCCGTGTGGCCTAGCGGATTTATGAGGGCGACGGGCGGCGCGAGGCACCCTAGAACCTGATCAACAACCTGATCGGGAGAGCGAAGACCATGACCATCCTCCACTCCAGCCTTGGCCCCAACCCGCGCCTCGTGCGGATGTTCATGATCGAAAAGGGGCTGGAAGAAGGGCGCGATTTCACCCGCATCCATTATGACATCATCACCGGGCAGAACCGGCAGGATGCCGGCTACATGGCCAAGAACCCGCAGGGCACCACCCCGACGCTGGAGCTGGATAATGGCACCTGCCTGACCGAAAGCTGGCCGATCTGCGAATTCATCGAGGAACTGCACCCCTCCCCCAACCTGTTCGGCGAGACTGCGGTGGAGCGCGCCACCGTGCGCAAATGGGCGCGGCTGTTCGATCAGGAAGTGGTGGTGCCGATGACCATGGGCTTCCGCGCCGGTGCCGGCCGCCCGATGTTCGAGCCCCGCATGAGCGTCGTCTCGCCTGAAGCCGGAGCGGAGCTTTCGGCCATGGCGGACGAAAAGTGGCGGCTGTTCGACGCCTATATGGGGGCAAGCGACCACATCGCTCTGGGCCGCTTCACCTTTGCCGACCTGCTGATCTTCGCCTTCGCCAATTTCGGCTTCACCGTGGGCTGGAAACTGCCCGAAGGGACAGACAACCTCGCGCGCTTCGTGGCGACGCACAACCAGCGGGCCTGCGCCGCAGTCTGGCAACAGGCCGAATAATGCCCGACCTGTCGGGAAAGGTCGCGATTGTCACCGGCTGCGCTTCCGGGATTGGCGCGGCCACGGTGCGGCGGCTGCGGGCCGACGGAGCCGCGGTGCTCGGCACGGACGTCAACGCGGCGCAGGGTCAGGCGCTATGCGATGAAGCGGGCGCTCGCTTCGCGGTGCAGGACGTGTCCGACCGTGCGCTATGGCCGCAGATCGTCGCCGAGGCCGTCGCGGCATTCGGGCGGCTCGACATTCTCGTCAACAATGCCGGAATGGTCTCGGGCGCGGGGATCGGCGATCTTGAGGATGAGGCGATGTTCGCCGCGTGGGACAAGGTGCTGGCCGTGAACCTGACCGGTACGATGGCCGGATGCCGCGCCGCGATTGCCGCCATGACGGCCAATCCGGGCGGGGCGAAAGGCGCCATCGTCAACATCGCCTCGACCACCGCGATTGCCCCGCTACCCACCGACGTCGGCTATTCGGCCAGCAAGGGCGCGGTCAGGGTGCTGTCGAAGTCGGTCGCGACATGGTGCGCCCAGCGCGGGTTCAACATCCGTTGCAACACCGTGATCCCGGGGGCGACGCATACCGGCATCCTCGCGGCGGCCGAGGAGCATACCCCTGGCCTGATCGCGGCGGTCGCCAAGACCTCGCCCTTGAACCGCCTTGCCGATCCGTCAGAGACAGCGGCCGCGATTGCCTTTCTTGCCAGCGACGAATGTCCCTTCATGACCGGCGCGGAAATGTTGGTCGATGGCGCGGCACTGTCGATCCACCCGGGGTTCTGATCTCCCCATCCCCGTTCGTGTCGAGCACAGTCGAGACACCGCGCACAAGGCCTCTCGACTTCGCTCGAGGCGAACGGCGGTTGGAAATCAACCCACGCGCATTTTTTCCAGATAACCGCTCGGCCCCATCTGCGCTGCGGTCCAGGCGAAGATCGCGAGGCTGGCGATCCCTGAAACGAGGCACACCCCGAACACCGCCACCGCGAGCGCGCTGGTGCCATATGCTGTCGCCAGCCCGTCGCTCAGCGCGCCGATGACACCGAGCCCTAGAGTCTGACCGATGAGGTTGTTGAAGAACAGCGCGATGGCGACGGCAAAACCGCGGCTGGCGGGCTCGACGCTCGCCTGTATCCCCGACATGATCCCCGCCTGACTGGCGACATAGATACCGTAAGCCACCCCGAACCAGCCGAGAAAGGCCGCAAAACTGCCTGATGTGAGGCTCAGCGCCAGCGGAATCACGCAACCGAGGCTCACCACACCCGGCAGCCATGCGCGCCAGCGCTCGTCCCGCAAGCACAGCCAGTGGGTGACATAGCCGCCAAGAATCGGCCCCGGAATCCCTCCCAGAAAGAAGGTGAAGCCGAGGTATAGGCCGACATCGCCGGTCGAGATCGGGAAAGCGCGCAGCATTACCGCCGCCATCCAGAAGGCGAGACCGTATCCGATCATGATCTGCACCGCCCAGCCCAGCGCCAATCCCATGAAAACGCGGTTGGTCAGCAGGCTGATGATCGTGCGGCCCAGCGGCAATTGCGCCATGTCGGTGCCGGGGGGAGCATAGCGCCCACGCGGCGCCTCGCGCACTGTGAGGTAGATCACGCCGCCCAGCAGCAACCCCGGCAGGCCCATCAGGATGAAGGCCCAGCGCCAGTCGAAGATCTCGGCCAGCTGCCCGCCGATGATCAGGCCGCCTGCTGTGCCCATGCTTGCGCCGATGGTGAGATAACCCATCGCCTTGGCCAGTTCGGCGCGCGAAAAATAGTCTGCGACGAGGCTCTGCGAGGAGGGGCCGGAACAGCCCTCGCCCACGCCCACGCCGGTGCGGGCGAGGAACAGCGTCCAGAAGCCGGTAGCGAGCCCGCAAGCCGCCGTCATCAAGCTCCAGAACCCGATCGCAGCGGCGACGATATTCTTGCGGGTCGAACGGTCGGCAAGGCGTGCGGCGGGAAATCCCGCCAGCACATAGACAAGGCTGAAGGCGAGGCCGCCGAGCAGGCCGAGCTCGAAATCGCTCAGCGCGAAATCGGCCTTGATGTCCTCGACCAGAATGCCGAACACCAGTCGGTCGGCAACGCTGAACGCGCTGGTCGCTGTCAACAGGGCGAGGACATACCAGCGGTATGCCCCAGGCTTGTCCACCTCAGTGGTGGGGACGCGCGTAGAGGCCATTGTCCACCGGGATCGTCAGGCCGTTGAGAAACCGCGCTTCGTCCGAGGCGAGGAACAGCACGCAGGCGGCTACATCCTTGGGCGCTCCCAGCGCATCCATCGCCAGCGGCCCGTCAGGCACCACCATCAGTTCCTGCCCCGCACGGCCCGATATATCGCGCACCATCGGCGTCTCGATCCCGCCCGGCGCGAGCGCATTGACGCGAATGCCGTAGCCCCTGTCCTGGAAATCCACCGCAAGGCTGCGGGTCATCCCCGCAATCCCCGCCTTGCACGCGGCGTAAGCGGGGATGTTGCCATAGCCCATCAGCGCCGCGGTGGAGGCCATGTTGATGATCGACGAGCCGCCGCCGCCAACTGTCTGATGACGATGCTTCATGAGCGGGACGGCATATTTACACCCCAGAAACGTGCCGACCACGTGAATGTCGAGATGCAGGCGGAAGTGTGCCAGCGAGCATTCCTCGATGCTTTCGAAGATCACGTTGCCGGCATTGTTGACGAGGATATCGAGCCCGCCGTGGCGTTCCTCGATCGCGCGCATCACCTCGATCCATTGTTCTTCGCTCGTCACGTCGAGCGCCAGCGCATCGCCGCCGATCTCGGCTGCGACCTTGTGCGCCAGTTCCACCTCGCGGTCGGTGACGATCACCGTCGCGCCCTCGCGCGCCAGCGCCTCGCAATCAGCCTTGCCCAGACCCATCGCACCGCCTGTCACCAGCGCGACCTTGCCCGCTACCCTGCCTGCCATCAGCTCTCTCCCCAAGGCATTATTATGAGCCGCAGCCTATCGGGTGAGCGAGCCACCGCCACTGTCGAAAGCGCGCATTCGCAGGTCGGGCCACCGGAGCCTATCTTTGCCGCCAGGGGAGAGGCGAGGATGATGGACGCGAGCGAAGTCGCGCAGCTGAAGGCGATGATGGAGTGGGAGGGCCGCCGCACCGCGCCGCCCGAAGGCTTCCCCGCCCTGCCCGATATGCCCGCAGGACGCTATACCAGCGCGGAGTATTACGCGCTCGAAGTGGAACACGTGTTCCGCAAAAGCTGGCTGTTCGCCGGGCATCTTGACGAGATTCCCGATCCGGGCTGCTGGATGCGCTGGCACAATGCCGGTGATCCGATCGTGATCGTGCACGGCATGGACGGAGTGGTACGGGCCTTCCACAATACCTGCCGCCACCGCGGAGCACCGGTGGTGACCGAGGATCGCGGTAAGTCCAGCCGCTTGATGTGCGGCTATCACAACTGGACTTACAAGACCGACGGCAGCCTCGTCGGCGTGCCCGAAAGGCGCGACTTTCCCGCCGATTTCGACCTGTCGTGCCGTGGATTACTGCCGGTCAGGTGCGAATTGTTCGGCAAGGTGATCTTCGTCAATTTCGACATGGAGGCGATGCCGCTCATCGAGTGGATGGGGCCGATTGCCCGCGAGTGGGAGGAATTCGCCTTCGACCGTATCCGGCTGGCGGCGCGGCATTCCTTCGATCTCCAATGCAACTGGAAGGTGGCGATGGAGGCCAACATGGAGGTCTACCATGTGCCCTTCATCCATCCGAACACCGTCGCGCCGCTGGTGGATTCGACGCGCAATCTCAACACGCTCTACCCGAATGGCCATGCCCGGATGCTGGCGCCTCCGCCGCGCCAGACCGACCGCGAGCACGTGCGCGCCATCGATTCGCCGCCGGGATGGCAACAGATCGACACCGTGGGCGAGTTGGGCCGCACCTGCACCCAGAGCTACACCCTGTTTCCCAACTGGGTCAGCCCCTTGAGCAACTATTTCGTGCCGCCGCTGCTGTTCTGGCCCACCTCGCTCACCACCACCCGGCTCGAACTGGTGACAATGGCGCTCGATTGGGGGGACGCTCCTGCGCCCGATCTGTGGACCGTCCCCGACGCCTCGCAGCCCAATGGCCGTCAGATGAGCCCGATCATTCTGGAAGACACCCAGTTCGGCGAAGCGATTCAGCATTCGATGCAGGGTTCGGCGTTCCGATCCGTGCCGCTGTCCTATCAGGAAGCACGGATCTATTCGTTCCACCAGAATCTCGATGCGATGATCGGGGTGGACAAGGTGCCCGAGCCCCTTCGGGTTGCGCCGGTGATTGGCCCGGACTGGGTCTGGCCCAACGATCCGCGACGCGCACAGATGGAGCGCGAGCCTGCCACCTGACGCTACGGCATCCTGATTTGCAAACCTATGTTGCGGATTTGTCGCAGTTTGCAGCAGTCACTATCGCTTTTGCTGATGGCGCGCTGGCGGGCGCTCCATACACCTGTGACGCATACCGAAAGGCGGAAAGGAGAACCGCCATCGCGTTGGGGAAAACCGGGCACGCGGGACAGCCGCGGCCTTCAGGGGAGAGAGGACCATGAACACACTTCGTGCCCGAGATGTATCCGGTCGCCACGCCAGCGGGCTGCGGCGCGCCCTGTTGTGCGGAGCGGCGTTGAGCGGGATTGCGGCGATGCCGACCGCAGCCTTTGCGCAGGACCAGGCTGATGATGCCGAAGCCGCATCGCAGGATCGGGTCATCATCGTGCAGGCCCGCCGCCAGAACGAAAGCCTGCAGGAAGTGCCGGTCACAGTCACCGCGATCGGCGGCGACACGTTGCAGAAGTACAATATCGATCAGATCGCGGATGTGGTGAGCCGCGTCCCGACCCTCAACGTGCAGGTCGGCGGATCGGGTTCGGGCGGCCAGTTGAGCCTGCGCGGTGTCGGCTCGTCAAACATCTCGGCGGCCTTCGATTCCGCGGTCGCTTTCGAATATGACGGCGTGGTCGTCTCCTCGATGCGCCTGGTGCAGGCCGGATTCTTCGACGTCGAGCAGATCGACGTCCTGCGCGGCCCGCAATCGCTGTTCTTCGGCAAGTCGGCGACAGCGGGCGTGCTGTCACTGCGTTCGGCCAACCCCACACCCGACTGGGAAGTGGGGATGCGCGCCAACTACGAATTCGAGGAAAAGGGCTACCTGCTTTCGGGCTACATTTCCGGCCCGATCACCGACACGCTGGGCGTGCGCCTTGCCGCACAGTTCAACGATATCGACGAATTCCAGCTGATGCAGCCCAACACCCCAGCGGTGAATCAGGAGCGCGGGCTGACCGACTTCATCGGCCGCTTGACGCTCGACTGGAACCCGTCCGACCGGTTCCGCGCCAACCTGAAGGTGCAATATACCAAGAACGAAAACGACGGCGCGATCGGCACGGCGGAAGTGTTCTGCGGCGCCAATGGCGTGGCTGATCCGATCGTGCTGCTGGGCGGGGGCATCACGATCCCGGCCGGCTATGACTGTAACGCCTTCGACCAACGTTATTACCTGACCGACGCCGCACCGCCGTTGTCAGGGCCAGTGCCGGGCAATTCACCTGCCAACGGGCGCAATGGCGTACCGTTCGGCGAAACGGAAATCTGGTTCGGCCGCCTCCAGTTCGATCTCGACCTGTCCGACACGCTGACCCTGACTTCGGTCACGGGCCTGCTCAACATGGATGCGATCGATTACGACATCTATTCCTACGGCGGGTTCCTGCCCGGCCCCAATGGCACCCGTCTGCCGGGCGGTGCGGGCGCATCGGATCCGATCAACCAGCTCGAACAATACAGCCAGGAACTGCGCCTGACTTCGGACTTCGATGGGCCAGTCAACTTCATGCTCGGCGCGTTCTACGAAGACCGCACCTTCATCTTCGACACCTCGCAGCAGGGGGTGAACATCTCGTTCCTCGGGCCCGACCCGGTGACCGGCTTCACCTATGACTGGGACAAGATTCACACAACCAAGACCGAAGCCCTTTCGTTCTTCGGCAGCCTGATGTGGGATATTACCGATCAGCTCGAACTGTCAGGCGGTGTTCGTTGGACCGATGAACGCAAGGTCCAGACCATTTCGGTGCCCTACGTCCATTCCTTCTTCGCAGGGTTCGGCGGTGCCTTCCTGTCTTCGGGCTTCTTTTCGGGGCCGATCGAGTTTGCCGACGACAACTTCTCGCCGGAAGTCACGTTGCGATACAAGGCCAATGATGATCTCAACATCTTCGCCTCGTTCAAGACCGGCTTCAAGTCGGGCGGGATCGACAACTCGGCGCTGCCTTCGAACAGCCTCAGCCAGGCGGCGGCATCGGGCGATTTCAGCTCGCTGATCTTCGCTTCGGAAGAGGCGATCGGCGGTGAAATCGGCTTCAAGTCGCAGTGGGCAAACCGCGACTTCACCCTCAACGCCACCGCGTTCTACTATGTCTTCACCGATCTTCAGGTGCAGAACTTCAACGCGGTGACCGTGCAGTTCGCCACCAGCAATGCGGGCGAATTGACCACCAAGGGTGTCGACATCGAAAGCCGGTGGCGGACACCGGTTGACGGGCTGAGCCTGTCGGCCAACCTCAGCTATCTCGATGCCCAGTACACCGACACCTTCATCCAGCCGCTCGGCATTTCCACGGTCGACCTCAATGGTCGCCGCGGCAGCCAGGCACCGGAATGGGCGGGTAACATCGCGGCGGACTGGACGATCCCGATCAATGACAGTCTCGAAATCTTCCTGTCGGGCAACGCCGCCTATAATGATGGCTACATCACCGACGAAGCGACGCTGAACGATTATGTCCAGCCCAGCTTCTGGCTGTTCGACGCCAACGTGTCGATCGGTCACCCGGACGGCAAGTGGAAGCTTTCGCTGATCGCGCAGAACCTTACCGATGAAATCTTCGCCATCACCAGCGGCGGACGTCCGTTCCTGCCGGTGGGCGGCGATGATATCATCCTGACCCAGAACCGTGGCCGCCAGGTCTTTGCGGAAATCAGCTTCAGGTTCTGATTAGCGCCCAGCTAGGGACAAGCGAAGGGGCGGGCCAGCACTGGCCTGCCCCTTTTGCGTGGGGCAAGCTCTGCCAAAAGTGATCATTGCAGGCGTGCGGCGAAAGGCTGATCCTGCCTGTCAAAAGGCGCATCGGGAGAAACTGTGATGTCACGCGAAACGCTGGTCGAAATGACCCGCAATCTGGTCGCCCACGGCGCGGCCGACACGATGGAATATGCAGAGGACATCGTGCGCGTCCCGGCCAGCGCCTATACCGATCCTGACGTGTTCGAGACCGAGAAGCGCCAGATCTTCCGCCGCCTGCCGCTGATGGTCGCGCCCTCTTGCGAATTGGCGAACGTGGGCGACTTCAAGGCGATGGACATCTGCGGCGTGCCGCTGCTGCTCAGCCGGCAGAAGGACGGCAGCATGGGCGCCTTCCTCAACATGTGCACCCACCGCGGCAACCCGCTGGCCGCCGGCTGCGGCAATGCCAGCCGATTTACCTGCGGCTATCACGGCTGGACTTTCAAGGCGGATGGCGACCTCATCGGAGTGGCGGATTCCAAGGACTTCGGCCCGATCGACAAGAGCCAGCACTGCCTGACCAAATTCCCGGTCTATGAAAGCGCCGGGCTGATCTGGGTGACGCTCGACCCGCATTCCAAGCTTAGCATTGCGGATTATCTGTGCGGCTATGATGACCTGCTCAAGGCCTTCGAATTCGAGGGCTGGACGCTGTTTGCGCAGCGCACACTGCCGGGGCCGAACTGGAAGACGGCCTATGACGGCTATCTTGATTTCTACCACCTGCCGGTGCTGCACAAGGACACCTTCGGCGCGGATTTCTACAACCGCGCCAATTACTTCGCCTTCGGCCCGCACCAGCGGCTCAGCACCCCGTCGAAATTTGCGATCAAGGTGTCGGGCGATGACGACCAGCAGCTGGATCTGGAGGCGCTGGCTGACGATGATCTGCCGCAGGAAGTGCTGGTGCAGGGCGTGTGGACAATCTTCCCGCACATCTCGATCGCCAGCTTCTACGGCGGCGGCCAGCGCGGGGCGATGATCAGCCAGCTGTTCCCCGGCGAGAAGGTGGGCGAGAGCTTCACCACCCAGTTCTATGTCATGGAAAACCAGCCCGAGACACCCGAACAAGTGCAGGCCGCCCACGACCAGTTCAACTTCCTCGAAATCGTGGTCCGTGACGAAGACTACGCCACCGGAAAGCGCCAGCAGCAGGCGCTCGCGTCAGGGCTGATGAAAGAGGTGCTGTTCGGCCGCAACGAGAAAGGCGGTCAGGTCTTCCACCAATGGGTCGAACGGCTGGTCAATGCCAGCGACGATGATCTGATGGCGATCTTCGCAGGCGAGCAACGGCAGGCGGCGGAGTAAGGGTTCACTGGCGCTTGGGGAACGACTGCTTTCGGGATTTGGGGCGCTGGCCGCGCAGGCGACAGTCCGCATGTAGCCCAGCGGCCTCAGGGTGGGCTGCGGATCGGCATACTCATCGCTCCTCCGGTTCGGACGAAGGGGATGCGCCGATCTGTGCGCGGACTACCTCGCCGCCGGTTACAGCGATCCGGGTGCGCAGGTCACCGGCGCGCAGGTCGTAACAGCCGGGCAGCACCGCCGGGAAGAACGCCTGCCCGTCAAACGCCGCGCGTTCGCGCTGCACCACCTCGCCGGTCGTGCAGGAGACCAGCTCCACCACGGTTCCGGCCCCGGTATCGACCATCGCCACCACCTCGCCGCTTTCCACCAGCGGAATGTCCAGCCGCAGCGCATGCCCGGTACGCGGAGAGAGGAGGTAGCCGGGCACGGCGGGGACGATGAAGGGATCGTCGATCCCCTCGATCACCGGAACCAGCGCCACGGTCCGGTCAAGCGGCAGTTCCTCGACCAGAATCGCCCCGCCCTCGCGTTGTGACCGGCCGCGCGGATCGAGCCTGATGTCGATCCCGCCGAGCAGATCTTCGTCCGCATCCCGCCGCCCGTTGGCATTGGCATCGCGAAAACCGCGCGCCACCAGGCTGCCGCGCTGCCCGCTGGCCGCCCGCCCGAAGCGCGCGCCCCGGCCGAGCGGATCGCGATCGAATGCCAGCGACAAGGTGACAAGCCCGCGCCAATCGCCCCGCGAATCCTCGTAGCGCAGGTCTGTTCCCAGCCGCACCCCGTTCCAGTCGCGCGTGGTGACGAAGCCCCATTGTCCCGCCCCGTTCTGCAAGTCGCGATCGGCGGTTGCGGCCAGAAACCAGTCCCCCAGCCGATAGCTCAGCTCCCCCCGCACCCGGCGCAGCTCGGTCTGTGGCATCACGGAATAATCGACGCCCGCGCGCAGCCGTACCGGACCAAGGCTGCCCGAGACCGCGAATTGCCCGTCCAGCCGCTCGTTCCCGGCCAGACCCGGCCCGGATCGGAAATCGCGCCAGAACAGGCTGTTCGAAACCGAAAAGCCGCCCAGCATGGCATTGGCCCTGAGATTGACCGTGCGGTCGCTGCCGCCATTGCGCAGCTCGCTGGCAATCAACCCGAGCCCGAGACCAACACCGGCCAGCCGGGCATCAAGCACCGCCTGGCTGCGCTGCGCAATGCCGCCGCGTTCGGCACCGCCGTCCTCGCTGAGAAAATCGGCGTCGAAGCGTTCGTGCGTGGCGGTCAGGCTCAGCGGCCCGATCCCGGCGGTGACACTGGCGCGCGCGGCGGTCGCGCCATCCTGCTGGGCGACCGCATCGACGCCCGCGATGACCGGGCCGACACGGGTGACCGCGCCGATCCCGAGATAGCCGAGCGCGGGGCCGCCGCCATCAACCCTGCGCCATGCGCCAAAGCCCGACAGGCCCAGGTTCGGGGTGAGGCCATAGGCCGCGCGCGCTTCCAGATAGGTGGCCGCCTGCTGGAAACCGAGTGGCGGCCCATCCCGTTCCGCCGCCGGTTCGGCCCCCGCCGCGAGGGCCGGATTGGGCTCCAGCCGCCCGTCGAAAATGCTGTAGCCCTGTTTCAGCGCGATCAGGTTGTAACGCAGTTCGCCCGGACGGATAAGATTGCTGCCGATATCGATAGCGCGGAAAATCTCCTGCCGTTCGCCCGCGGGACCATAGAGCACGATGCGGAACCGGTTGAGCCCGAACAGCACCGGCACCTGCGGGAAGAAATAGCGGCCGTCCGCGGCAATGGTCTGGAAGCCGAGCAGCTCGCTGTCGCGGTAGAGTTCGGCCTGCCAGCCGGGGGGAGCATCGCCGATCAGGTCGCTGCGGTCGAATTCGCCCACCGCGCCGAGCGGCTCGCGCCCGATCCGCACACCGACCCCGAACAGATTGCGCTGCAGCAGCGGGTTGGCGGGAATGGCGATATCGCCTGCCTCGACAATGGTCGCGCCCACGCCCAGCAGGTCGCCCTGTGGATCCTGCCGGGCGAGGGTCAGGCGCGCATCGATCTGGCCCTGACTGGTTCCGGCCAGCGCCAGCCGCCCGGTCGCCCACAGCAGATCGCCTTCGGCCAGCCCATTGCCCTGGAGGATCGCCCCGCCCGCCCGGTCGTCATAGGTGGCCGCGAGATTGAGCGTGACATGGGGCCAGCCGACGATTCCCCAAGATGCAGCGACCGGCACGAAACCGGTGGTATCTATGCCGCCGCCCGCGCCATTTCCGCCCCCGGCGGCGCGCTCGCGGGCGGCCAGTTCCTCGGCCGGCAACAGAAAGGGCGGGGTCAGGACCAGGGTCTGCGTGCTCTCGTCCCACCGCGCGCCCAGCGCCAGCCAGCGATCAAGCGCGGATGTGGCAATGTGAAGCGCGCCGTCGATTATCACCAGATCGCCCGGCTCAAGTGCCAGATCGCGTCCCGCGACCTGCACCCGCCCGCTGGCCGGATCGGCGAGGAGGCGCTGATTCTCCCGCAGGAACCAGCCGCTGATGCCCCCGTTCGGCGTCGGCTCCAGCCTGAGGTCAAGCGCTGCCATCAGCGGCGCAAAGGGAACCAGCAGCCCGCCGTCCGGGGTCTGGTAGAGGATCACGTCGGCCAGCAGCACCCGGCGTTCGCGCAGGCGGATTTCGGCGATCCGGAGTTCGGGTTCGGCAGCGGCCTCCACCTGCTGCACTGCCTGCGCGCGCGCTTCGACGGCCAGCGCGGCAGCGGCAAGCACCGGGCCGACCGCAAGCACGGGCCAGCGCCCCGCGACGCGTCGCAGAAACAGGGGGAACATCACTGCCTGAGCCTTGCAATCAGGGCATGGTGAATTCGGCGAGCACGGCGCCCTTCAGCGCTCCGGCATCTTCCTCGGCATAGGTCAGCCGCACCGGAGGGTGATCGCCCTGCAACGGCAGGCGCACGACCCGCGTGCGGCTCGGCGGCAGCACGGCCACGCCGCGCAGCAGACCGATCTCCGCGCCCGTCGCATCATAGGCGCGCAGCACGCCGTAATCGCTGCGCTGGCCGGTGCGTGCCAGCGTGACCAGCAGGGCCGGGCTTTGCGCTTCGGGATCGGGCAGGGCCGCCTCGATCGCGGTACCACCCGCAGGCTGGCCGGTGCGCAGCAGCACCGGGATGGTGATGCGATAGTCGAGGCCGACGGTGACCGCCACGGTGCGCTCCTTGCCCGGCTCTTCAGCCGCAGCGGGCTTGTCCTCGACCGGCGCGACCAGCGGGATCGAGGAAATGCTCAGGTGGCTGCGCAGCTCGCCCGGCGGCAGATCGCGCGGGGCGCGGGCGATGATCCGCACCGACTGGCGCTGGCCGGGCTGCAACGTCACCTGCCGGGGCGAGAAGCGCAAGTACGGCGTGGCGGCCCACGGCGCGGGTTCCCCCTCGGCCAGCTGGCGGTAATTGCCCTGTTGATCCAGGCCCAACTCGACCTCGTCGATCCGATAGGTGACCGGCGCCCCGCCCGAATTGTAGAGCGTCACGCTCGCCCCGCGCCCGCCCGCATCAAGCACCACGCGGGTGGGCGAGATCGCCATGCCGCCGAACGGCGAGGCCGCATCGGCCGGCAGGGCATCGAAGGGCAGCGGGCCATCGGCATCGGCGCCGTCCTGCGCTGCCCGCAGCGGCAAGGCCAGCATGGCGGCGGCCGCCAGCAATCCGAAGGCGAGGCGGGTCTTCACGGGTAGAACGCCTCAAGGATGATCGCGCCGACCACGATCTCGCCGTCGGTCGGGCGGGCTTCGCCCTGCACCACCAGCTGGCCGCCGACACGCACCACCATCTCCTCGCCGGTACAGCGCCTGTCCCAGGCAAAGCGTTCCTGCCCGTCGACCTCGATGTAGTTCTCGAAGGTCTCGAACAGCACGGCGGTGCCCTGCACCCCCGCCGATTGCGAGCGGACAGCGATTTCCACCTGCCGGTCGGTCTCGCAGCGCAAGGTCAGCCGCGCGCGATCGGTGCGATCATCGCGATAGGCGCATCCAGCCGGGCTCGGCCCCGCCCCCTGATCGATGCTGCCTTCCACCAGCGTGCGGTTTCCGTCCGAACGCAGGTCATAGGTGCAGGTGACATTGCCCACCCGCGGGATCGCCACCTGCCCGAAATTGAGCGGCGCAATCCCCGTGAGGGTGAGCGGCTGATCGGCCTGCACGAGATTGGCGAGCGCATCCACCGTGGCACTCTCCTGCGCGGCGAGCGGGGTAGTGACACAGGCCAGGCAAGTCATCGCCGCTGCCAGCGAAAGGATTTTGCGAAAGGCGTTCATTCGAAAATGCTCCGTTCAGGGTTTCAGTAATTCAGATCGATGCGCACCCGTCCGATGTTGAGGTTGGGCTGCGGTTGGTCGAAACCACGAACCGACGCTTCGCCCCCGAGCCGGACCCTGAAATCGCCCGGGGTGGCGGGGCAGTTGAGCGGTGCTCCGCCACCGATATTGCCGGGATCGAACGTCTGGATCGTTCCGTTGGGGGCCACAATCGACATGCCGGTCAGGCGCTCCATCCGTACACCCTGATTGGCAGGGACCTGCAGTGTGGGTTGAACCAGAACCGGGCCGGCCTGTTGGCAGCTGATGAAGAACTCGGCGGTCGTCTGCGTCCCCGAGATGCTGCATCCGTCGGGTGTCGGATTGGAAACACTGCCACCTGATGGCCCGCCGGTCTGTTCGACCCTGAGAGAGACACCAGACCCGCCGGACGGATTGACCTGATAAAGGCAGGTTGCTGCGCTTTCCCGGGGAATAGCGATCGTGCCGAAATCCAGATTCAAGGCGCCGGTAACCGACGCCGTGTCACTGGCCCTCACCACATCGGCGACGGCATCGACCTCGGCGCTGTCTTGCGCGGCGAGCGGGGCGGTGGTCAGCGCGAGGGCGAGCGCAGGGAGCATCAGCCGCGCCGTGAGACGCGCGCGCATCAGTAGTTCACTCCGAAGCGAATGGTGCCGACGTTCAGGTTCTCCCCGGCAGCCGCATTGCGCCGCACCTCGAACTGGCCACCAAGCAAGACGTCGATGAACCCGGTATCAGGACATGTGACACTGCCATTGCGAAAGTCTCGCCGGTTCAGAAGCGATGTTTCACCATCCGCATAGAGGCCCACCTTGCCAATCGGCGGCTCATCGAAAAAGGTCCCGGAAATGCGACCCCCGCCAGACCATTCGGCAAAATAGCTCATTTCGAAAGTAAACAAGCATCCGATACGAAGCAGTGCCGGTGATTGATCATTGTCGACGAATTGGCAGCCAGAAGGCGAGGCGCCGGGGAAGGGGCTTCCGGTAAACTGCGGCGCTTCCAGCACGGACCGCGAAAACCTCTGCGGTGTCTCGTTCACTTCGATAAGGTAAATACAGAATGGATTCGGACTGTCTTCGTCTAAGCGCGCGCTGTTGGGGATGGTGACCCGGCCTAGGCGCATATCATTAAGACTGACGAGTGTGAGCGAATTGGCTGCTGGCTCGAGCGAAGCGAAGGCATCAACCTCCGCGACTTCCTGTGCCGCCAGCGATGAACTTGCCGCCATCAGGCATACAACCGCAAAAGAACGTGCAAACCTCATCCCCAGTCTCCTCAACTCGCTTTCTGTTTCAATACATTGCGTTCATCGTGACGGTGCCGATCTGGCCGTTGAACGGGGTGTTGCTGTCGGTCAGCTCCAGCCGCCCGCCGGTGCGCAGCACGAAGGCGCCCGCCGGGCTAGTCAGCGACGAGGCACCGTCCGGGCAGGTGAACTGGTTCTGCGTGAAGGCGTTGGTGAAGACCTGACGCACCGAGTTGCTGTTGGCATTGGTCACCACCGCGCCCATGCCGGGGGCGAGGAACACCGAGCCGTCGCTCTGCCAGGTCACCTGAAACGTCACCGAGGCGGCGGGCGTACAGGCGACCACGAAGGCCGCCGGGGTGAATTCGCCCTCGGTCCGGCACCCGGACGGGGTGGGGACAGTGTTGTCGACGGCATTGCCGCCCTTGACCTCGGTCACGTCAATCCGGCCGGCCACGGTCTGCACCACCATGTCGTAACGGCACGACGCGCCCGGATTGGTGCCATTGGGCAAGGTGACCGTGCCGAATTCGAGATTAGCCAGGGGCGCGATCGCCAGTTGCAGGTCGGAACCCACGATATTGGCGCGCGCCTCAACGCTCTCGTCCGCCGACACTGCCGATTGGGCGAGCACCGGCTGAGCGGTCAGGCCCACAAGAGCGAGGGTAAGCGTAAAGGCATGGGCATGGGCGGCAATCTTCATGGCAAGTCTCCGTTTTGATGGGGAAAATCCGTCAGTCATAGGCAACCTCCAGCCGGATCGTACCGACCGTGCCGGTGAAGCCGTGCAGCGCTCCGGCGCGCACGGTCAGGCGCCCGGCGGCGGCGATTTCGCTGATCCCGTCGGCATCGCAGGGACGGGTCTGGAAGGCGGCCCCTGCCCCAGCGCCGTCGATGTCCATCGCAGCGGCGGGGGCGGCAAACACGGCTCCGGCCGGGGCGGCGTCGGTATGGATCACCTGAAACTGCACCAGCGCGCGTGCGGCGCAGGACAAGGTGAAGCGTGCCGGGAAGCGGTCCTGCCCCAGAAACTGGCAGATCCCGCCCGGCGCGTTGGCACGGCCCGCAACGTCGATTTCGTAGACGCACTCACCCTGCGGCGGGATCGCCAGCGTGCCGAATTCAAGCGGCTGGGTCCCCGTGATCGCCAGCGGTTGCAGAAGGCTGGCAGAAGCATCGGTCGCAGCATCGACCGTCCCGGCCTGGCCCCATGCGGTGCTGGCGCACAGCACAGCAAGCGCCGCCGCGCCTCCCGATCCGGCCCCTGCCCGCCTGTTCATCGCCGCTTACCCCCTATCTGTCACGGGGATCGGCGAAGCCATGTTTCGGCCATGCTATCGGGTCCCCTAAGGGCTTTCACGTAGGAGCGCGGAAAATCCGGCCAGAAAACTTTGCGCGGCGGTGCATTTTCCTGACCCGCCGGCCTGCAACCGACTGGCACGCAGCGGCACGAGAGGATAAAGTCGCGCCGATGCACTCAGACAAGGACGCCATTCTCGATAGTTACAGCGAGCAGGACCAGTTCCTTGCCGCCGAGTTGGTGAACGCCTTTCACGGCGAGCTGATCGACATTGCCCGCGCGCGGCGGCGACGGGCCAAGGCTTCCGACACGCTGATGACGCTCGACGTGTTGCACGAGGCATTTCTCAAGCTCGACGGCAAGCAGGGCTTTCGCTCGCCCGGCCATTTCCTCGCGGTCGCCTCACTTGCGATGCGGCAGGTGATCGTCGATCACGCCCGGCGCAAGCTCGCCGAGAAGCGACAGGAGGCCGAAGACCAGCGGCTGGCCGGGTTTGGCGAAACGCCCGAACAGATGGTCGCGATCGGCCAGCTGCTTGGCAGTCTCGGCGCGCATAATCCGCGCTGGTTGCGGATCGTCGATGCGCGCTATTTCGCCGGGCTGACGGAGGCCGAGACCGCAGCGGTGCTCGGCATTTCGGAGCGGACGGTGCGGCGTGACTGGCAGGATGCGCGGCGCTGGCTGGCCAAGCGGCTGGGGTAGGCTACATCGCGTCCAGCAGGCCCTGCGCTTCGGCGCGTATTCTTTCTCCTGCCGGGCCTGACGACTGCGCCAACAGGACCGCTTCGCGCAGTGCAGACCGAGCCTCGTCAGGCCGCGTCTCGGCGAGCGCAACCTTGCCCGAGGCAAGCTGCCAGCTCGCCAACAAGGGAGGCGGATCGCCCATAGCCGTCAGGTGCTGCCGAGCCCTGCCAAGCTTTTCCACCGCACCGGCCCGTCCTGCCTTGGCCAGCGCCTCCGCATGGCCGTTCAGCACCGCGACATGCAGCGCGCTGGCAGGGCCTGCAAATTCGAGGCTCATCGCTTCAGCACGCGCCAGAGGCTCCAGAGCGGCGCCCGCCTTGTCCACGCCGAGCAGCGCCTTGCCGTAATTCGACAGCAAGGCCGCCGTCGCCGCCGAAGGGCCGAACAGCTGATCGCGCAGCGCCACGGCGCGGGCAAAGCTGGCCACGGCCGCCTCGTGCTTGTTCTGGAGATATTGCACGCTGGCGACGTTGTTGAGGGTGTTGAGCGCGTCGAAACTGCCGGTCAGCCCGGTCGCCTGCCACACCCGGTCGGCTTCCAGAAACGCCGCTTCGGCCTCGTCGAGGCGGCCCAGCGACACCAGCGCCGTACCAATATTGTTGGCAAACACCCCGGCGCGCTGATTGTCCCGGCCATATTCGCGGACATGGTCTGCCAGCGTCCGGCGCAAGAGCGCCACGGCGCCCTCCGGATCCTCCGCGCGCATCACCTGCGCTTCAAGCAGGCGGCTGTCGCGCAGGCGAATGGCCCAGCGCCCCGGATCGGCTTTCCAGAACGCCTGCGCCTGCCCCAGCAAGGCCTCGGCCTTGTCGGCTGCGCCCTGCCGCATATGGGCCTGCGCCGCATTGTAGCGGGCCTGAGCGAGAATTTCGGGATCGATCACCGCCGCCTGTCCTAGCAGCAGGTCAAAGGTCGCCAGCGCGCCGACATCGTCGGACAGGTAGAACTGCAATTCGCCGAGCGCCTGAAGCACGGCGGCGAATTGCGCGGGTGCCTTGCGGAACCGCGCCCCGATCACCTCCGCTGCCTGCGACACGCCCGAAGCAGTTGCTGCACCGTCTTCGCCCTCGCCCGTTTCGGCGAGCAGGAAATAGAGCGATTCGCGGATCGTGTCGCTGCGCTCCTCCTCGGCCAGCGCGCGGTTGCGGGCATTGATCGCCTGCTGCGTCTGCAACAGGCTTACCCCCAGTCCGCCCACCAGCGCCGCCAGCGCGACCGCGCTCGCGGCCGAGGCCAGCCAGTGCTTCTTGAGGAACACGCGGGCGCGATAGAGGCTCCCACCGCCGCGGGCCATGACCGGGCGGGTTTCCAGCCAATTGAGCAAATCCTCCCCCAGTGCATCGACCGAGGCATAGCGGTTGGCTGGGTCAAAGGCTGTGGCCCGGGCGATGATTGCCGCAAGATCGGGATTGCCCAGCGCCTGTGCAGCAATCACTACCGATCCATCGGCCTGACGTTCAGGCAGTCGCCCGATCAGCAGCAGGTGCGCCAGCATACCAACCTGAAAAATGTCCGTCGCAACGCTCACAGCTTCGCCTTCGAGCTGTTCGGGCGCGGCCGTCACCAGGGTCAGCGCCCGCCCTTGCCGGTGCGTGTCTGCCATGGCCGCTTCCGGGATCAGTGCCGCTATCCCGAAGTCGATCAGCCGCAACTGGCCATCGCTGTTGACCAGCACATTGGCGCTCTTGATATCGAGGTGCAGCACCAGCCGGGCATGGGCATGGGCGAGCGCATCGCAAAGGTCGACGAGCAGCCTTACCCGCGTCCTGGGATCACACCCACGACCAGCGCACCAGTCTGCGATCGGAGCGCCTTCGACGAATTCGACGACCATGAAAGGCCGGCCCGCCGTGTCTTCGCCGCCATCGATGATGCGGGCAATGTTGGGGTGATCGAGCCGGGCCAGCCGCTGCCGCTCGTCCCTGAAGCGGTCCATCACCATCGCAGCCGGGCTGGCGACCAGCTTCATGGCCGCAATCTGGTCATAGACCCCGTCATCACGCCGGACGAGCCAGACCTGCCCCATCCCGCCAGACCCGATGCGCTCAGCCAGCTTCCACGCCCCGACCCGCTCAGGCGGTGGCCCGCCCGGGCCTTCGCCGGGATCGGGATCGGCCTCGGGCGCACGGGTCGACATGAAGCCGGTCAGATCGCCGGTCACCGCAAGGTGCGCCGACAGCGCCATCGCTCCGGCAGGATCGGTATCGGCGAGAGAGGCCAGATCAGGCGAGGGATCACCCCGGCCGCTCGCGTCTCCGGCGACAATGGCCCTGACGACCGCCCCCCAATCGACCTTCATGGCTCATACCCCCTATGGCGAGGCATACCTGCACCGAGCGCATCCGCAACGCAACGCTCAGAATCAGCAACCACTTGCTTTAAGGAAATTGAGCGCCGAAGTTTGGAGAACACCTCTGCTGGCGTCACCTAGCGGACCGGCCGCTTCTGAGAGCCTTTGAACATTCGGTTAGGGGGCGAAAGCCGACACTCCGCTTCTGTTGCGAACAGGCGCATAGCCGACCTGATTTCCTACGCGCTCGCGAACCGTCGGCATTGACCTTGTGACCGGCCCAATTGTCCCTCGCGCCGTTCGATCTCCTCGCCTGAAGAACGCCGGGAAAGGGGGGAGTTTTTTGCTTTCTGGGCAGTGCCTCATGTGTCTCCAACAGGAGCCTGCGGGCGAGGCGCGGCCCATCTTCGGGTGCTGGACGCCGCGCCTGTCATAGGGCTATCCGAAGGCCGGGCGGTAGTTCGACTCGCCCCAGTCCTGCCGCTTGGTCCATTCGCCCATCGTCTCCAGCTTGCCGTCGAGCTCGGGGAAGCGTTCGTAGACGTGCTCCATATCGACCGCGAAGGGCTTGGTCGGCGCGGTGTTGTTGTATTCGTAGAAGTCCTCGATCCCCTTGGCGAAGCCCTCGCGCATTTCGGCGGGCATCGAATCCCCGGCGGCCTCGACGAGGTAGCGGCCGAATTCGGCGGGGGTGCAGGGATCGTATTCGATCTGCTTGCCCAGCGCCTCGCTGAGGCATTGCGTCACCTGCTTGCCGACCAGCCGCTCCGGCCCGCCGATATTGAGCCAGGCGCCCTCCATGTCGGGCCGTTCGAGGCTCGCCAGCATGAAGCGCGCAACATCGTCGAGGCTGATCCAGTTCGCCTCAAGATTGGGGTTGTGCGGATAGACGTAGCGCCCTTCATTGACGATGAAGGGCCGCGCCCAGTTGGTCAGCAGGTTGTCCATGAACAGCACAGAGCCGAACACCGTGCCGGGCGCGCCAGAGCGCCACAGGGCGTTGATGCCCTTGGTATTCTCGCCATAGGTGAAGGGATCGCCGGGCTTGTCCGGAATCCAGCTGGAGGTGTTCCACACCACGCGCTTGACGTCGAGCGCGGCGGCGACCTTGCCGACCTCGCCGATCAGGTAGGCGCGGTCCGCGCGGGCCTGCAACGGATGGGTGTAGAAGATGTAGTCGCTGCCTTCGAGCGCATCGTGGAAGGTGGACGTGTCGTAGAGGTCCATCGGCCGCACCTCGACCCGCTCGACCCCCTCGACCGGCGCGCCTTCCAGCGCATCGGGTCGGCGCGAGATCGCCCGCACGTCATACCCTGCGGCCAGTGCCTGACGCACCTGCGCAAGGCCCTGCCTGCCACTGGCGCCGATAACCGTGATGAGTGCCATGAATGTCTCTCCCCATTTGTTCTTTGTGCAACAGACTAGGAAGCGCCCCGCGCGCACGCACCGCGCCAAAGTGATAGCGGCCCCAATCCCGGCCCTAGCGAAAAGGCGGGGTTGCCGTGGCGGTGCAGGGGCCGGACAAGGCCGCAATGGACAACCGTTTTTGGCGCATCGACCGCCGCCCCGAAGGCACGGATTTCGCCAGCGCGCTGACGCTGGTCGAGGCCCCGCTTGCCCCCCTTGGCGAAGGCGAGATCCGCATCCGCAATTCGCACCTGTCGATGGACGCCGGCACGCGGTTGTGGCTCACCGCGCGCGAGGATGGCTATCAGCCGCCGCTCCCGCTCGGCATCCCGATGAGCGGGCTGGTGCTGGGCGAGGTGGTGGAGAGCCGGGCCGAGGGCTTCGCGCCCGGCGATCTGGTCCGCGCCTTCGGGCAGTGGGGTGACTGGTCGACGGTCGATGCGCTGATGTCGGGCGCGATTGTGCTCGACCCCTCGGTCGCGGACCGGCGCGCGTGGTTCGGCGCGCTCGGCATGAACGGGTGGACGGCGCTGTGGGGCGTGGAGCGCACCGGCGCGGCCAAGCCGGGCGAAAAGGTGCTGGTCTCGGCAGCGGCCGGGGCGACCGGCATCCTCGCGGTGCAGATCGCAAAGCTGCTGGGCTGCGAGACGTGGGGCATTGCGGGCGGGGCGGCGAAGTGTGCCTACCTGACCGATGAATTGGGGATCGCGGGCGCGATTGATTACAAGGCGGGCGATGTGGACGCGCAGCTTGATGCAGCGGGCGGGTTCGACGTCTATTTCGACAATGTCGGGGGCGAGTTGCTGGATCAGGTGCTGACCCGCATGAACCACTATGGGCGGGTGGCGGTGTGCGGATTGCTGGCCGACTACACCTCAGGCACTCGCACCGCGCCCAAGGAATTCGATCAGGTGCTGATGCGGCGGCTGCGGATCGAGGGGTTCTTTTCGCCCGATTTCATGCACGAAGGCCCGGCGCTGACCGAACGCCTGCGCAGTTGGCATGAGAGCGGCGATCTGGTGATGCCCTATGACGTGACGCGCGGGCTGGAGAATACGCTCACCGCCTATGCCAAGCTGTTCACCGGCGGCAATATCGGCAAGGTAATCGTGGAGTTGAAACCATGACAGGCACAATCGAAGACCGCGAGGCGATCCGCGACATTCTTGCCGCCTATGCCCATGCGATCGACCGGCGGCGCTGGGGGATGATGGAGCGCCTGTTCCATGCCGACGCGACCTTCCGCTTCGGGCTGATCGAGGGCGACTGGCGCGGCTTTGTCGATCAGGCGCGCAGCGTTATCGACCCCTGCCTCGCCACCCAGCACCAGCTCGGCCAGACAATCTTCGGATTTGACGGCGCGAACCTGTGCCACACCGAAACCTACATGACCGCGATGCACACCATCCCCCCGGGCTATCCGCTGGCGGCGGTGTTCCCGGACAAGGGCGTGATCTACTCCGCCATCGTCGCGGGGCGCTATGTCGACCGCTTCGAAAAGCGCGGTAGCGAATGGCGCATCGCCCAGCGCACCGGCCTCTATGACTGGCGCGAGTTCCGGGTGATGGAGGGCGTCGATCTCTCCGACACGCCCGAGGGCGCGGCGGGCTATCACGACAACCGCGACCCTTCGACCGTCGCCGTCAGCCAATGGCTAGGCTAGGGTCGCCGAAACGCAAACACTCCGCTCATGGTCGCGATCTGCTCCTCCCCGCGCCAGATCCCGCCCGAGGTATAGGCGGTGCGCCCGCCCAGCCGGTCGATCCGCACCCGCGCCTCCAGCCAGTCGCCGAGCCGCGCGCCTGCCAGATAGTTGACCGTCAGCGTCACGGTGGACGGGGTCAGCCGGGGCCGTTCGGCATCGTAGACGGCGTGACTGAGGGCAACGTCCGCAAGGGTCGAAATCACCCCGCCGTGAGCCGCCTGGCTGTAGTTGATGTGATGCGGCATGATCCTGAGGCCTACCACCCGCACGCCCTCAGCAGCGGGTCCAAGGTAGTAAGGCCCGCCATGGTCGAGAAAGCCGGGGGTGAAGTCCGCGCGCGCAAAGCTTGAAGGTATCGCCATCCCGGCAGCCTAGCGCGCTGGCGGCGAAGCGCCGCTATGAATTGTGCCAATGACAGGCGCGGGCTCAGCGTTTATCCCCGCGCCTCATGGGAGACAGCACAGCACTGGCCGCAGAGTCCTTCTGCGACGTCGTCCGCGAACACGCCCGCACACAGGGCGACGTGATCGCCTTCACATACGGGCAGGAAGACATCACCTTCGCCGAGCTTGACGAGGGCGCAGACCGGGTCGCCAATGGCCTGGCCGCACTGGGGATCGGGCCGGGGGACCGGGTCGCCTTCCTCGGCAAGAACCACCCACTCTATTTCGAGGCCTTCCTTGGCGCGAACCGCGTGGGCGCGGTGATGACCCCGGTGAACTGGCGGCTGGCCGCACCAGAGGTCGCCTATGTGCTCGACAATTCCTGCGCCAAGGTGGTGTTCGTGGGTGAAGGCTTTGCCGAGGTGCTCTCGCAAATCCGCCCGGATTGCCCCCATGTCGAACAGGTGATCGGCATCGACGCGCCCGACTATCCCGGCACCGACTATCGCATCTGGCGCGACGGCTTCCCGGCGACGCCGCCCCCGCACCGCGTGAAGGCCGAGGACGACGCGCTCCAGCTTTACACCTCGGGCACCACCGGCAAGCCCAAGGGCGCGGTCATCACTCACGGCTCCTTGCTCTCCAGCCGCGACGGCACCGCCGCAGGCGACGAGATGCGCGCTTGGCAGGAGCCGATTCCGGGCGATGTCACTCTGCTCGCCATGCCCTGTTTCCACATCAGCGGCACCGGCACCGGCATCGGCACGCTGGTGGCGGGAACCAATTCCATCGTCCTGCCCGAATATGATCCGACCAAGGCGCTGGACCTGATCCAGAACTACAACATCTCGAAAATCTTCCTCGTGCCCGCCGCGCTGCAGATCCTGCTCAACCATCCGCAGGTGAGCGAGGTCGATTTCAGCCGCCTCAAATACGTCACCTACGGCGCGTCCCCCATCCCGCTCGAACTGATGCGCGAGGCGATCCGGGTGATGGGGTGCGGCTTCGTGCAGATGTACGGCATGACCGAGACCAGCGGCACCATCGTCGCGCTGGATCCCGAGGATCACGTGCCGGAAGGTTCGGTGCGGATGCGGAGCGTGGGCAAGCCGCTCGCCGGGGTGGAGATCAAGGTGATCGACGAGGCGGGGAACGAGGTTCCGGCAGGCACCGTGGGCGAAATCGCGACGCGCTCGAGCAAGAACATGCGCGGCTACTGGAACAACCCCGATGCCACCGCCGCCACCATCGACGCCGAGGGCTGGCTGCGCACGGGCGATGCGGGCTATCTCGACGAGGACGGCTATCTCTACATCCACGACCGGGTGAAGGACATGATCATCTCCGGCGGCGAGAACGTCTACCCCGCCGAGGTCGAAAACGCGCTCTATGCCCACCCCAAGGTCGCCGATGTCGCCGTGATCGGCATCCCGTCGGAAAAATGGGGCGAGGAAGTGAAGGCCTGCGTGGTGGTCAAGGCGGGCGAGGAGCTGACCGAAGCCGAACTGATTGCCCACGCGCGCCAGCATATCGCGGGCTACAAGTGTCCCAAATCGGTCGACTTCATCCCCGCCCTGCCGAGGAACCCTTCGGGCAAGATCCTGCGCCGCGAACTGCGCGCGCCCTATTGGGTGGGGAAAGACCGGGCGGTGAACTAAAGGGTCGCCAGCCCCGGCAAGTCCACCAGCGCCGCGCGGCATTCGGCATCGGCCAGCGCGGTGACCACCGAGAAGGCAACATAGCCCGGCTCGCCCAGATGCGCCACCACGGCGGCGGCTTCGGCATCGGTGATCGCGGTATGCTCGAACGGCATCCGGCGCGCATAGGCAAGGCACAGGCGGGTGCCTTGGTCGAGCGTGCTTTCATCGGGCGCTGCGCCCATGCCATGCACCGCCGCCACTGCCTGCCGGATCAACGCCACCAGCGCGGGATCGAGCGCCGCTTCGGACTTCGCGCGGAACTCGGCATAATGCTCGGCCAGCACCGGATCGCCCGCCAGCGCGGCGTGGACGGCACTGCCCCCTGCCGGGGTCATTCTGCGGCCTCCAGCACGGCTGGGGTGGGCAGCACGGTGCGGTCCATCGCCTCGGGCTCCAGCCCCATCGTGATCAGCGCCTTGGCGAGCGCGAGGAACAGGCTCACCCCCAGCCCCAGCTCGGCGATTTGCGCGGGTGTGAGGTGGCGCTGCAAGGCGGCCTTCGCATCGCCGGTCAGCAATTCGGGATCGTGGATCAGCGCATCGGTGAACTTCAGCACCGCCTTTTCGGTATCGGTCAGCCTGTCGGAAGTCTCGTAGCCGTCGGTGATGTCGTCCACCACCTCCTCGCCGAGGCCCTCGGCCACTGCCTTGTCGAAGCGCACGTTGCGGCAGAACCCGCATTCCGTGACCCGCGCATTGCGCATCCGCGCGACCTCCTTGATCCGCGCGCTGAGCACGTCAGACCCCCAGAACCGGCCATAGAGCGCAAAGAAGCTCTGCGCGATTTCGGGCTGGTGCGCGAGGACGCTGCCGAAATGCGCAGGCTCTCCCGGAATGGCCGAGGATACGCGGGGGGTGGTGGACATGGGGCTCTCTCCTTGGGGCAAGGATAACAGGCCGCACCCTGCTAGCGGCCCTCGCGATTTTCACAGGGGGGCGAAGTGCGGCGCCATGGCAGATTGCCGCCAGCAAAGGGAGACACGAGATGGCAGGCGAAGCACAGCGCGTGATCGAGGAATTCTGGCGCATCCAGGACGCGGGCGACTACACCAAGCTCGCGCCCCTGTTCGCCGAGGATGCCTTTCTCGAAGACCCGATCTGGGGCCAATATCGCGGACGCGAGGCGATCCTCGGCTTCATGACCAAGATGGTCGAGGAAATGGGCAATCGCAAAGTCCACTTCACCGTCGATGAAATCTGCGGCGATGATCACGCGGTATGGGCGCGCTGGACGATGCACATGGACGGCCACGCACCCCGTGGCGGGGTCGGCATCTACAAGGTCGAAGGCGGCCAGCTCACCTATTACCGCGATTACATGGACCCGGCCGCCGAGTAGCCTACATCACCCGGTAATCAGGGTTGCCGCTGGCGATGATCTGCAACACCGGCAGGGGGAAATCGGGGTTCGGTTCGTTGCCCGGCTGGTCTTCCAGCGGCAGCTTCCAATCCATGATGTAGCGGCGGCTGGCGATCCGCCATTCGCCGTCCCGCTTTGCGAACTCATCAAGATAGCGCCCGCCATAGAGCCCGCCTGACCACGTGCCGTCCTCCTGTTCGCGGATGCCCGTGGCAAAGCCGTAGCATTCGACGCTGGCCCTGTCGGAGGAATGGAGCGCGATTGAAGGCGTCGAGAGGAAATGCCAGCGCCGCTGGCTGGCACGCTCGATCTGCATGACGACCGGCAGGAAATCCGCCGCGCTGCCGGTGAAGAAGCCGTAGTCGATGTGCGCATCGGGCCAGAAGCACCCCGCCTGCCCCGCGTCGTCCAGCCAGTCCAATGTGCGCGAATAACGTTGCAGCACCTCGGTGATCGCCTGCTTGTCGAGCAGCGCCTGCACCTTGGCGTCGAGGCTCATGCGCGCGCCCCCCACCATGCCGGGATCGACAGGGGGAAACGCTCCTGCGCGATCTTCATCGCCGCGCTGGCATCGTCGGGCAGCGCCGGGTCGGTGGTATGCGGCAAGCCCCCGCCAGCGCCTTCCACCGGGTCGATGTACTCCAGTTTGATCCCCGCCAGCACGTCGGCGAAATCGTGGCCTTCGTGGTGGTCGGACATCTGGTGGTGATAGAAGGCCCACTTGTCCCTGAAACTCAGCAGGCAGTAGTAGGAAAGCGGCTCCTGCCCCTTCCAGTATTCGTAGCGGATCACGCCCTCCTCGGTGCCGAAGGTTTCGCGCACCATGTCATGCATGATCGCCTCCCACTTGGCCTCCTTGCCGGGCTTGATCTGGATATGGGCGAGCAGGGTGGCCATCAGGATGTCTCCGTCGGGGTGAGGGTGAGCATGAGGCGGTAGATCCCGAGCATGATCCCGCCCTGATGGCGGAAGTCGTTGCCGGCGGCGTAGGCGAGGCCCGAAAAGGCATCGCAGACCTTCTCCCAAGCGATCATCTGTTCCAATCGCGAGATATTGGAGCCGGGGCACGAACGCGGCCCCTGACTGAAGGCCAAGTGGCGGGTGGCGGCCTTGCGATCCAGCTTCAGCTCGAGCGGGTCCTCGAACTCGTCCGCGTCGATGTTGGCCGCCGCCCACCTGAGATGCAGCATCGATCCGGCGGGGACGGGGACGCCCTGAAACACCTCGTCATGCGCGCAGATGCGGGTCGAGAGCCCCTGTGTGGGAGAGCGCAGCCGCACCCCTTCCTCGATGAAAGTGCGGATCGCGCCCCTGTTCCCCCGCAGGGTCGCGAACATCCCCGGCCGCTGGCACAGCAATTGCGCCTGCTCGGCGAGGGCATATTGCGTCGTCTCCAGCCCGCCGATCACCATCGCGTAGACCACGCCATTGATCTCGTCGTCGGTGAGCTTGCGGCCCAATGCCTGATATTCGACCTGGGTGAGGAAGCTCACCATGTCGTCCTGCGGGCGGGCGCGCTTCTCGCGGGTTTTCTCCGCCACATAGTCCTTCATCCCCGCCAGCAGCCGGAACTTCTCCTTCGTCTGTTCGGGGGTGAGGATGTTCCTGTGCGTGCGCCCGTGGACATAGGACATGACCTGCGCATTGCCCCATTGTTCGAGGCGCGGGATGTCCTCCAGCGGGAAGCCCAGGACGCTCGCCATCACCCTTTGGGGCAGCGGGCGGGCGAAATCGGCGACGAAATCGACCGGCTCGCCTCCTCTCGCCTTGTCCAGCATCCCGGCGATCAGATCGTCGACATGGGCCGTGATCATTTCCGCATGGCGGGTGCACCCCGGCCCCACCCACGGATCGGTCAACTCCTTGCGATGCGCGCGCCATAGCTCCGGATCGGGCCGCAGCGAGACGATGCTCGCCACCATCGCGTCAATATCGGGGATGTGGGTCGGCATCTGCCCTGATTGCTGGATATGCGCGACCAGCAGCGAGAGCGTGGGCGGGAAGCGATCCCAGTCCATCACCACGCGCCGCACATCCTCGTATTTGGTGAGGACGAAGGCGTCGGTCCCCGGCGTCAGCCCCTCGCCCGGCAGGCGCTGCACCGGTGACTGTTCGTGGAGAATGGCGTAGGCCTGATACCAGTGCTCCTGCGCGCCGGGGGCGAACAGATCGACCTCTGCCAAAGTGCGCGGCTTCTCCGCCTGCAAGCCCGCCTCTCCCTTGCGGTGGCGACCCGCTTAGCGAATCCGCCAATTGCTGATGGCCGGCTTGTCCCGCAGCCTCGCCCTTACGGAAACCGGCACATTTGCCAGTGGGAGAGAGATGTGAGCCGCATCACCAAGCTGCCGACCGACCAATGGGACGCGCGCCTTGTCGCCGCGATCCAACCGGACAATCTCACCGATCTGGAGCAGGGTCTCACCCGCTACTTCGCCCATTGCCCGGAGCAGGCCTTGGGCCTGATGGGCTTCGGCGGGGCGCTCAAGAAGAACCGCTCGCTGCCCGATCGGCTGGTGGAGCTGGTGCGGCTCCGGGTCGCCTTCTTCAACCAGTGCCGTTCCTGCATGGCGATCCGCTATTCGGACGCGGTGGCGGATGGCGTGACCGAGGGGCTGGTGTGCTCGCTGGAGCGCCCGCAGGAGGCCGAGAACCTCTCGGCGGCCGAGAAAGCCGCGATCCGTTACGGCGAGCTGATGGCGACCGATCACTTGGCGATCGACGACGCGGTCTATGCCGAGCTGCGCCGCCACTTCACCGAGGCGCAGATCGTGGAGCTCGGGATGACGGCGGCGTTCTTCGTCGGCTTCGGGCGGCTGGCGGCGACGTATCACATGGTCGAGGAACTGCCCGAGGCCTTCAAGACCGCCGAAGCCATCGCCCCTTGGGGGGCCGAGAAGATCGAGGTGCGGTGATGAATCAGCCCCCCGCGATCAACCTGTTCGATCCCGAGCTCCAGCAATGCCCCTACGCGGCTTACAAGACCCTGCGCGACGAGGCCCCGGTCTACAACATCCCCGGCACGCAGATTTACGTCGTCAGCCGCTACGATCATGTGCGCGAGGTGTTGATGGACCCCGCGCGCTTCCCCTCGACCGCCGCGAACGAGCTGATGCGCGCCTCGCCGGTGGACATGGAACGCGGGCGCAAGGTGGCGCAGCGGTTCAAGGAAAAGGGCTGGCTCCCCGCGCCGACGCTGGCGGGGCGCGACGACCCCAACCACAAGCAGATGCGCGCGATGTTCAACGAGGCGTTCAAGCCCTCCCGCATCAAGGACATCGACCCGCGGGTGGAAACCCTCGCCTATGAACTGATCGACGAATTTCTCGCGGACGGCAAATGCGACTGGGTGCGCCAGTTCTGCGTCCCCCTGCCGCTGTTCATCATCGGCGAGCAGATGGGCGCCAAGCGCGAGGACATGTGGCGGATCAAGGGCTGGACCGATGCCTTCTTCCACCGCATCTCGCTGATGCTGCCCGAGGACAAGCACCTCGAAATGGTCGACCGCGAGATCGAGGCGCAGCACTATTTCCAGCCGATCTTCGAGCGTTTGAGGGAACATCCGGACGGCAGCCTCATCAGCGTGCTGGTCAACACCGTGATCGAAGGCTGGGGCCGGCCGCTCAACGACGAAGAACTCCACGCCGAGATGATGGCCGATACCTTCGTCGGCGGATCGGAGACCACCACCAATGCGCTCGCGGCAGGGATGAAGCTGCTGATCGAAAACAAGGACGTGTGGGTGAAGCTCAAGGCCGATCCCGACCGCTACATGCGCAATTTCGTCGAGGAAGTGCTGCGGCTCGAAAGCCCGGTGCAATCGCTGATGCGCTTCACCCACAAGGATGTGGAGCTGGACGGGGTGACGATCCCCGCCGGATCGGTCGTCAATGTCCGCTATGGCGCGGCCAACCGCGACGAGCGCTTCTTCGAATGCCCCGAGAAGCTGGACTTGGAGCGGCCCAAGGCGGGCGCGCACATGGCCTTCGGGTCAGGCACCCACCATTGCCTCGGCGCGCCGCTCGCCCGGCGCGAGCTGACCTGGGGCTTTCAGGCCGTGGTCGACCGGTTTGATGACATGTGGTTTGCCGAAGGGCAGAACGACTTCGCCTACCACCCGCACTTCCTGCTGCGGAGCCTGAAGCAGCTGAATATCGAGTTTGTGGCGAAGAAGCGCTAGGTATTCGCCAAAGCCGCCGTCCGCCCCGCCAGATACCCGAAAGTCAGCGCCGGGCCGAGCGTCCCGCCCGCTCCTGCATAGATCCCGCCTGTCGGGCAGGCGATGGCATTGCCTGCACCGAAAAGTCCGGGGATCGGCGCACCGTCATGGCCCAGAATGCGCGCCTGTCCGTCGGTGCGCGGCCCGCCATTGGTGCCGAGCAGGCCCGAGGCAATCTCCACCGCATAGAACGGCGCCTCACGGATCGCGCCGAGCGTCACCGCCGTCCCTTCCCGGGAACGATCCCCGTAGAAATGGTCATAGGCGCTGGTCCCGCGCCCGAAATCGGGGTCGTGGCCTTGGTCGGCGTGAACATTGAAGCGCGCCACAGTCTCCTCCAGCGCGGCTGGATCAAGGCCGATCTGCGCGGCCAGCCCCTCCAGCGTGTCCGCGCGCATCACCCAGTCGGGGATCGGCTGGCCCGGCTGGCGCGTGCCGAGCGGATAGCGCGCCGCATATTGCGCGTCGAACACCAGCCAGCATGGCAGGTTCGGATAATCGTAAGTGGCCGGGTCGAACTGGTGGAACACGCCGCCAAGCGCGGAGTAATTCGCCGCCTCGTTGCAGAACCGCCGCCCCGAACGATTGACCATGATCGAATGCGGCACAGTCCGCTCGATCAGGATGATCTGCGCGCGTTGCTCTCCGCCCGACCAGGGTGCATCGGGCGTGACCAGCGTCGGCGCCCACCATGCGCTCGTCATGTTGCCGAGCTTCGCGCCCGCCGCCATCGCCAGCTTCAGGCCGCCGCCGGTGCCGGTCGGCGGGCTGGCGGGGGCTGTCACCGGCCCGCGCAGGAAAGTCTGGCGCAGGTCCGCGTCCCACTCGAACCCGCCGGTGGTGATGATGACGCCGCGCCGCGCGGACAGCGCGAAGGGCGCGCCGTCACGCTCGCCTTCGATGCCGGTGATGCGCCCGCCGTCTTTCACAAGCCGGTGCGTCTCCACCCCGAGCACCGGTTCGATCCCGCGGTCGAGACAGGCCTTGAGCAATCGCGCCACCATCGCCTGCCCGAACCCGCATTGCCGTGCAGCCATGCGCTGGCCCAGCACCTCCATTGGCGGCATGGCGGTCGCCCCGCCCAGCGGCGTCTCGCGCAGCATCAGGGGCTTGGGTTCTTCAATTGCGTAGATCTTCGCCGCCCAGTCGCCCAGTTCCCCCAGCGCGAACAGATCGTGGTCGAGCGCGCGGGAGCCTTCGGGCTTCGCGCCGGGCCGGTCGAGATAGTAGTCGGGATAGCCCGGCAGCACCGCCACCTTGAGCGCGTCGATAGCTTCGAGGAAGGCCAGCGCCTCCGGCCCCTTGTCCACAAAGGCCTCCAGCGTTTCATCCACCAGATCGCCGTGATCGAGGCTGCGGAAATAGGCGAGCGCGTCCGCGCGGCTGTCGGCCATTCCGCCTGCGCGCATCCGGGGGTTGTCCGCCACCCAGATCACCCCGCCCGATATGGCAGAGGTGCCGCCGACGCGGTCCCACCGTTCGATCAGCGCGACCGATGCGCCTGCCTCATGGGCGGCCAGCGCCGCAGCCATGCCTGCCGCGCCGGTGCCGAGGATTATGACGTCCACCTGTTCCATGATCGGGTTAGACGCCTGCCGGGCAGGATCGGGCAACCCGTCATTTTGGCAAGGTGCGCCCGCCTGCCGGTGCGGCTAACCATCGGTCAAAGGAGAGAACCATGAAACTGGAAGGCAAGGTCGCCGCCATCACGGGCGGCACGGCGGGCATGGGTCGCGGGATCGCCGAGGCGTTTCTCGCCGAGGGCGCAAAGGTGGCGCTGTTCGCCCGCAATGCGGACAAAGGCACGAAGGTGCTGGAAGAAATCGGCGCGGGCGCAAACGGTCTGTTCGTGGCGGGCGACGTGATGAACCAGTCCGATCTCGAAGGCTTCATCGACCAGACCATCGCCCATTTCGGCACGATCGACATTCTGGTGAACAATGCGGGCGGGGCGGGTGATCTTCAGCCGCTCGTCAACCTGTCCGATCATGCCTTCGACGAGGCGATGAAGTGGAACGTCTATTCCACCTTCTGGGCCAGCCGCCGCGCGCTGCCGACCATGCTGGGCAAAGGCGACGGGCGGATCATCAACATCTCGTCGATGGAGGGCAAGCACGGGAAGGCGGTGCTGACCGCCTATTCCGCCGCCAAGCACGCGGTAAACGGCATGACCAAGAGCCTCGCCCGCGAAGTTGGCGCGCAGGGGGTGACGGTCAATGCGATCTGCCCCGGCATTGTCATCACCGACATCATCAAGAACAACGGTCCGGCGACCGCCAAGGCCATGGGACTGGAGTTCGAGGAAATGATCGACCTGTTCGCCCAGGAGGCAGCGATCAAGCGGCCGAACACGGTCGAGGAAGTGGCGGCGGTGGCGGTGTTGCTGGCAAGCGAGGCGGGCGCGGGGATCACCGGCCAGCAGATCAGCGTCGACGGCGGGACAGCCCAGTATTGATCGGGGGTTGCGCGGTTTTGCGGGGGGCTTGTGCGCTGCCAGACCCCCCTCAGCCCCCGGTTAGACCCCCTCCAGAACGGCCTTGGCGGCGCTGTTTCACGTGAAACAGGGGGTGACCGGGCGCTTACCCCTGCAACTTCGCCATAGCCGCGCCGACCGCCGCTGCGACATCTCCCGCTTGCGGGTTTCCGCGCATGATCAGCCCGCCGTTGGGCTGGATGTTGGCCCCGGTGACATAGGCCTGATCGGTGCAGAGCCACAGGCAGGCATGGGCCACATCATCCACCGTATTGAGCCTACCCATCGGATAACGCGGGAGAAAAGCGTCGGTCAGGCCCGGCACCTGAAAGCTGTCATGGGTCATCGGGCTGTCGGTGAAGGCGGGGGAGACGGTGTTGGCCTTGATGCCCAAGTGCCCGTAATCATTGGCAACACACTCGATCAGCGCCTCGGAGCCGCGCTTGGTGCCGATATAGGCGGCGTGGTTGGTGATGATCGCCTTGGTGGTGGCAGAGGACAGCGAGATCAGCGACCCGCCGCTGGGCTGCTGTGCGCTCATCACCCGCACGAAGGCTTGCAGAAAGTGGTATACCCCCTTGAATTGCAAGGCAACAATCTGATCGAGCTGCTCCTCGGTGATCTCCTCGAGGCTGGCGAGCAAGCCCCAGCCGGTGGTGTTGATCGCGATGTCGACCCGCCCGAAAGTGGCGGAGGCCTTGTCGGCAAGGGCGCCGACCTCGGCCTTGGAGGTGATGTCGCACAGGGCATATTCTCCAGCGATTTCAGCAGCAAGACTGGCAAGCGGCGCCTCCTTGCGACCCGCCACCATCACCTTTGCGCCTTCCTTGGCGAATAGCCGGGCGATGGCCTGCCCCATGTTGCCCTCGGACGCGGCGCCCAGCACCACGGCGGTCTTGCCTTCCAACTGTCCCATCATCTGTCTCCTCTCGGCGAGCCAAGTAACACGGGCAAGGCGGCCATCACCCTTCCCAAAAGTGGGCATTGTCGGCCGCGCCCCTCGGGCCCGATAGCGGCGTCCTACCAAGGGGAGAGCCAAGCCATGTTTACAGGGCCACTGGAAGATCGCGTGGCGATCGCTGAACTGAACGGCACCTATGCCGATGGGGTGGTGCGTTTCGATGCCGCAACCTGGGGCAGCGTCTGGGCCGATGATGCCGATTGGGATCTGATGGGCCACCAGACCAAGGGCAAGGACGCGATCGTCGCCTTCTGGAACAGCGCGATGGGCGGGCTGGAGGCGGTGAGCTTCCAATGCGTGCCCTGCATGATCGAAGTCACCGGCGACACCGCCCGCGCCCGCGTCCAGACGCAGGAAATCCTCAAGCCCAAGGACGGCAAGGCGCGCCATGTCGGCGGATTGTATGAAGACACGCTGGCGAAGATCGACGGGCGCTGGATGTTCACCTCGAGGGTGTTTCGCATTGTCGCAGAATTCGGAGTGGAAGAGTAACCGCATGGCCAAGATCGTCATTTCCGCACAGATCGACCTCGATCCGGCCCGGCGCGAGGAGGCGCTGCGAAGCGCCCGCCCGCATATCGAGGCCGCGCTCGCCGAAAAGGGTTGCATCCACTACGACTGGAGCGCCTGTTCGATGAACCCCGCGCGGGTTAACGTCTTCGAGGAATGGGAAAGCGAGGAGGCCCTCGCTGCCCATTTCCGTGACCCCGCCTACACCGGGATGCGCGATCACATCGGCCAGTTCGGTATCACCGCAGCTGTCAGCAAGAAATACCGGGTCGACGCCGAAGGCCCGGTCTACAATGCTGAAGGCGTGGCAACCGAAGCGTTCGATTGATGCCGGACAGGGGGCGGACAAACCGCCCCACTGCTCTTAGAGCTTCAGCAGTTGTTTCCCGCGGTTCTGGCCGCTGAACAGGCGCTGCAAGGTCTGCGGGGCGTTTTCGAAGCCGTGCTGGATGTCTTCCTGATATTTCAGGCTGCCGTCCTTGACGAAGCCCTCCAGCCGCTTGCGGATTGCAGGGAATTCGCTTGCCCAGTCGAGCACGATGAAGCCCGCCATGGTGCCGCGCCGGAACACGAGGTTGAAGTAGTTCTCCGGCCCGGCGGGCAGGCTGCCGGTCTCGTAACGGCTGATCCCGCCGCAGATCACCACCCGCGCATTGGTGGCGATGCAGGCGAGCATGTCGTTGAGGATCTTGCCGCCGACATTGTCGTAGATCACGTCCACGCCGCGCGGGCACAGTTCGCGGATCTGCGCCTTCACATTGCCCGCCTTGTAGTCGATCGCGGCGTCATAGCCCGCCTCGCGCACCAGCCAGTCGCACTTGTCCTGCCCGCCCGCGATGCCGACCACGCGGCACCCGGCGATCTTGGCGAGCTGGCCGACGATGCTGCCCGTCGCGCCCGCCGCGCCGCTGACGAGCACGGTATCGCCCGCGACGGGCTTTCCGACCTTGAACAGCCCGCAATAGGCCGTCAGCCCGGTCGTCCCCAGCACCGAAAGCACCGCGGTGGGCGAGATTTCGGTTTCGACCTTCGTCAGCTCCTTGCCGTCGGTGACCAGCCATTCCGTCCACCCCGTGGTGCCGAACACCATGTCGCCCACCGCGAAGCGCCCGCCATTGCTGGCGACCACCTCGGCAATCCCGCTGCCGCGCATCACATCGCCGATGTTCATCGGCGCGACGTAGTCGGCAATGTTCTCCATCCAGCCCTTCTGCGCCGGATCGAAGCCGAGGTAATGCAGCTTCAGCAGCATCTCGCCGGGGCCGGGATCGGGCAGTTCGGTTTCGACCAGCCTGAAGTCGTTTTCGATCTCGATGCCGCGACCGCGCGGGTGTCCGTTCAAGAGCCATTGGCGGGTGGTGGTGGGCATCGGGTATCTCCCATCTCGCAGAGAATTGTCTGTCTGCCCTATTGCGGGTGCGCCGCCCCGCTCTCCACGGACAAAAGTATCAGTCGAGCGCCCCGCCCCCTGTGGTAGTTTGCCGCCCTCAAGGAGAGAGACGATGGGCGCCGAGACTCACAAGACTTTCTGCCGCTTCTGCCACGCCAACTGCGCGATGGAAGTCGACGTTGCCGACGGAAAGGTGATCGAGGTGCGCGGCGATCCCGATGATCCGGCCTATGGTGGCTATACCTGCATGAAGGGTCGCGAACTGCCGGATTCGCATAATTCGGAGAACCGGTTGCACCACTCGCTGGTTCGCAACGCGGACGGCGAATTCGTCTCGACCCCGATGGATCAGGCGCTGGCCCATGTGGCGTCCGAACTGCGCCGCATCATCGACACCCACGGCCCCCATTCGGTGGCGGTGTTCATGGGTTCGGGCGGCTTCCAGAACTCGGCCGCCATGGCCGCCTCGCTGTCTTTCGCGCAGGCCGTGGGGAGCCGCAATTTCTACACCTCGGTCACGCTCGATCAGCCCGCCAAGGTGTTCACCACGGCGCGTTACGGCAAGTGGATGGCGGGGCCGAACACCTTCTCCGAAAGCGATGTCGCGCTGTTCATCGGCAACAACCCGATCGTCTCGCACTATGCGCCCGTCGGCGGGGTGCCGCCGTTCAGCCCCTCGCGCCGCATCCGCGACAGGAAGGCCGAAGGGCTGAAGCTGATCGTCGCCGACCCGCGTGAAAGCGATGTGGCGCGGCTGGCCGACATCTACCTGCCGGTAAAGCCGGGCGAGGATCCGGCGATGCTGGCGGGGATGCTCAACGTGATCATTTCCGAAGGGCTGTATGATCGCAATTTCGTCGCGGCTCACGTGGACGGCTTCGACGAGTTGGCCGAGGCGGTGAAGGCCTTCCCGCCCGAAGTCGCCGCAGAGCGCGCCGGGCTCGATAAGGACCAGCTCGTCGCCGCCGCGCGGATGTTTGCGGGCGGCACCAAGGGCTGCGCCACCACCGGCACCGGGCCGGAAATGGCGGGCCACGGCACGCTCACCGAATATCTCGTCACCTGCCTCAACACCATCTGCGCGCGCTTCAAACAGGAGGGTGAGAAAGCCGCGATCCCGGGCGTGTTCAGCCCCTACCAGACGGCGCGGCGCGCGCAGGTCGCCCCGCCGGTGCCGATGTTCGGCGCGGAAGGGATGCCCAAGTCGCGGTTCCGCGGGCTCGGCCATCTCGGGTGGGAAATGCCCTGCAACGTGCTCGCCGACGAAATCCTCACGCCGGGCGAAGGCCAGGTGCGCGCGCTGATTTCGGTCGGCGGCAATCCGGTGGTGGGCTTCCCCGATCAGGCCAAGATGGTGCGCGCGCTCGATGATCTTGAGCTGTTCGTGCAGATCGACCCGTGGATGAGCGCCTCTGCCAAGCGCGCAACCGTGGTGCTCGCGCCCTCGCAATGCCTTGAGCGCGAGGACATCACCAGCCTTTCGGACTGGTGGCACGAGGAACCCTATGCACGCTATACGGAGGCGATTGTCGCGCCGCCGGGCGACGTGATCGACGAGTACGAGATGTTCTGGACACTCGCGCATCACCTCGGCATCCAGATGATGCTGGGCGGCGGCCCGCTGCCGATGGACCGGAAACCGACCAAGCAGGAATTCCTCGATCTGGCAGTGACCGGCTGCCTCGTCCCGCCCAGCAAGGTGCGCGAGGATTGCCGTGCCAATGGCGGGGCGGCGGTGATCTATCCGGAAAAGCACCCGATGGTGGAGCCGGTCGACGAAAGTGACTTCCACCGCTTCGATCTGGCGGTCGGCGCGATGCCGGCGGAGATTGGGAAATATGCCGCGAACCCGGCGAGCAAGGCGGGCTTCGACTTCCGCCTGATCTCGCGCCGGTCCAAGACGCGGTTCAACTCGATCGGCCACCCGCTCAAGAAGCTGCAGGCCAAGACCACCACCAACCCCGCCTATATCCATCCGGACGATATCGCCGCGCTTGGACTGGAGGAAGGCGGGTTGGTCGCGATCACCTCGCCCCACGCCACCATCCACGGCGTCGTGAAAGCGAGTGACAAGGTGCGGCGCGGGATTGTCTCGATGGCGCATGCCTATGGCGATGCCGATGCGACCAAGGAGGATGTGCGGGAACGCGGCTCCTCGACTAACCGGCTGGTGAGCGAGGTGGTCGATTACGATCCGATTACTGGGCAATCGCTGCAAAGCGCCATTCCGGTGAAGCTCGAACCGGCTTGATCCTCTCACGCAAAGGAAAACCATGCCCACCAACCGCCGTTTCCTGCTCCAGCGCCGCCCGAATGGCACGCCGGTGCCTGACGATTTCGCACTCGTCACCGAAGACACGCCCGCGCTGGAGGAAGGCCAGTTCCTGATCCGCAACCACTATGCCTCGCTCGATCCGGCGATGCGCGGCTGGATGGATGCCGAGGGCAATTACATGCCACCGATCCCCTTGGGCGATCCGGTGCGCGCCAGCACCATCGGCGTGGTCGAGGAAAGCCGCGCTGAAGGTTTTGCGCCCGGCCAGTGGGTGATGGGCCTCAATGCGCTGGAGGATTACTCGATCGGCGCGGCGGGCGGCTTTACCCAGCCGATCGACCCATCACTGGTGCCGAGCGTCACCAATTACCTCTCGATCTTCGGTGCGGTGGGCATGACGGCCTATTTCGGCTTTCTCGAAGTATGCGAGCCCAAGTCTGGCGAGACCGTGCTGGTGAGCGGCGCGGCGGGGGCTGTCGGCAGTCTGGTCGGTCAGCTGGCGAAAATCCACGGCTGTCGCGCGGTCGGGATCGCGGGTGGCCCGGCCAAATGCGCGCGCCTCACGGAAAAATACGGCTTCGATGCCGCCATCGACTATCGCGGTAAGGATGAAGCCGCGCTCGCAGCCGCGATTGCCGAGGCCTGCCCCGATGGGGTCGATGTGATCTTCGAGAATGTCGGCGGGATCATCCTCGATGCGGGGCTGATGAATTTGAACCTGCACGCGCGCGTCGGGCTGTGCGGCCTTATCAGCGAATACAACACCGAACCGCGCGGCATCCGCAATCTGTGGCAGCTGATCGTCAAGCGCGCCCACATCCGCGGGCTCTTGGTGGCCGACTACGTCCCCCGCTTCGCCGAAGGGGCGGCGCAGATGGGCGTGTGGGCCGCGCAAGGGCGCCTCACTATCGACGAGCATATCGACGAAGGGCTGGAGAACGCCTTCGACAGCTTCATGCGGCTGTTTGCAGGTACGAATGACGGCAAGATGATCCTCAAGATCGCCTGACGTCATGGCGCGCTCGCTGCTCGTCCTGTCCGGGGGGCATCCCTACGAGGCAGGGCCGTTTGCGGAATTGCTCGCCAGTCTGGGCGATTGGGAGGTCACCCACCTCGTCCACCCCGAAGGCGGAGAGGCCGATGCAGCGGGAGCCATCACCGCAGCCGACGCGCTGCTGTTCTACGACATGGCGGGCTACGTTTTTGCCGAGGGCAAGGTAACGACGCGCCCGCCCTCTTCCGCCTTCCGCGAGGCTGTCACCGCCCGCTTCGCCAGCGGAAGGGGCGCGGTGGCGATGCATCATGCACTCGCCGGGTGGGCGCAATGGCCCGAATGGCATGACTGGCTCGGCGGGCAATTCCACTACCAGCCCGGCTCACACGGTCCCGACTCCGGCTATCGCCACGATGTCACTTATGAAGCGCGGATTATCGCCGATCATCCGGTGACGCGCGGATTGCCAACGAGTTTCCCGGTAACCGATGAACTCTATCTCTGCCCGGTAGATGAAAACGCGATCACGCCGCTCGTCCGCGCCGAGGGTTTCGCTTTCACGCAGGACAATTTCTACTCAGCCGCGCAGGCCGTAGCGGGAGCGATGTTCAGCCGCGAGGGCTGGGAGCACCCGCCGGGCAGCAACTGCGTCGCCTGGGAAAGCCGCACCTGCCCCGCCCCGCTTATCTACCTGCAATTCGGCGACGGCCCCGCGACCTACGCCAATCCCTATGTACGCCAGATGCTGCGACAGGCGCTCGACTACACTTCAGGAGGAACCACCCCATGACCCCGCAGGAAACCGTCGAAGCTTTCATCGACCACTGGAACGCCTGCGACATTGACGCGATGATTGCGCTGTGCGCGCCAGACATCGTCTATCACAACATCCCGATGGAGCCGATCCACGGCACCACCGCGATGCGCGCGATGGTCGAAGGCTTCCTTGCCAACATTGCCTCATGCGAGTGGCAGACCCACGCCATCGCCACCAACGGCAATGTCGTCCTCACAGAGCGCACCGACGGCTTCCATTTCAAGGACGGGCGCAAGGCCGCGATCCGGGTGATGGGCACTTTCGAGCTCAATGATGCCGGGCTGATCACCGGCTGGCGCGACTATTTCGACATGGGCGAATTCCAGCGCGAGTTTGCCGGCACGTGACACGGGCGCGGCAATCCTAACACAAACGCGCATCGCATCGCAGGCGCACTCGTGGCTAGGCTTGCCGCATACTTCCAAGGGGTCTGGAGCCTGCCCACATGAACAAGCCTGAAGGCAATGTCTTTGCGCCCGAAACGCTGATCGATCCGTTCGATTACTATCGCGCCATCCACGAGGCGGGGATTGCGATCGAACATATCGAAGGCATGAACACCTGGGTCGTCTATTCCTACGACCTGTGCAGCGAGGCAACCACCAAGCCGGAGATCTTCTCGAACGATTTCACCGCCCTCATGGGGCGCGAGGCGGACGAGGAAATCCAGGCGATTCTGGCCGAGGGCTGGCCTGACCTGCCCACTCTGCTGACCGCCGATCACCCGATCCACACGCGCAACCGCAAGCTGGTGAACCTTGCCTTCTCGGCCCCGCGCGTCAACGCGATCGAGGCCGACATGCGGCAGAAGTCGATCGAGCTGATCGAGGCCTTCGCCGATCGGGGCGAATGCGAGTTCGTCGAGGAATTCGGCGTGCCGCTGCCCGTCGCGATGATTGCCGGGCAGATCGGGCTCGATGACGATCCCAAGCGTGTGAAGCGCTGGTCGGACGCGGCGGTTGACCGGTTCAGCCAGATGGTCGATCACCAGCGCAAGCTCGAATGCGCCCGCAACCTCGTGGAATTCCAGCACTACATGAAGGGCTTGATCGATGACCGCCGCGCCAATGGCGGCAACGACCTGCTGACCGATCTCGTCGAGGCGCGGGTGGAGGGCGAGACGCCGCTCAGCGATCCTGAAATCATGTCGCTGATGCAGCAGTTCATGGTGGCGGGCAATGAAACCACCACCTCGACATTGGCAGGGGGCCTGCTCCAGCTGATCCGCAATCCCGACCAGATGGCCAAGGCCAAGGCGGCAGCCGGTGGGCGCGATCCCAAGGTGATCATGAACCTCGTCGAAGAGGCGCTGCGCTACGAAACCCCGACGGCGGGGATGTGGCGCATCGTCAAGCAGGACACTGAGTTGGGCGGCGTGAAAATCCCCAACGGCGCGATTGTCCAGTTGCGCTATGCCGCGGCCAACCGCGATCCTTCGAAGTTCCCCGATCCCGACAGGTTCGACATCGAGCGCGCCAATGCCCGCACTCACCTCGCCTTCGGCAAGGGGCCGCATATGTGCGTGGGCAACATGCTGTCCCGCAAGGAAATGCTGGTCGCCTTCGACGAGCTGCTCGAACGGCTCGATAACTTCGCCGTCAAGGACGAGAACGAAATCCGCATCCTGCCCAACATCCTGCTGCGCGGCGTGACCCACCTGCCGATTACGTTCACGCGCTCTGGCACACGGAAAGCCTGACACCCATGAATTTCGATCTTTCCGAAGAACAGCAGATGTTCGTGACCTCGGTGGAACGCTTCGCCGCGCCCATCGACGTCGAGGCGCGGCGCAAACTGCGGCTCTCACCCACCGGCTATGACCGAGGGCGCTGGCAGAGCCTCGCCGAAATGGGCCTGATCGCGCTCGCGGCGGGCGAGGATGCGGGCGGCATGGGCGGATCGGCGGTCGATCTGGCGCTGGTGTGCGAAGCCATCGGCAAGGCCAATGCGCCCGACCCGCTGCTCGAACACGGCATCCTGCCTGCCCTGCTGCTCGAACGTGGGGGAGCGGGCGCGGCGCTGGACAGCGTGCTGTCGGGCGAGACCATCGCCACGCTGGCATGGACCGAGCGGGGCCAGCGTTACAGCCTCAAGGCGAAGGGAATGAAGGCCGAAGAGGGCGCGGACGGCGTTCTGCTATCAGGCGAAAAGACGATGGTGATGGGGCGTGCTGTCGGACCTGTCATCAGTGCCCGCGCCGCCATGGCTGGGGGGGGCGCTGCTGGCGGACCTGTTCATCGTCACCGCCGACCATGGCGGGGAGACCGCCTGCTTCCTCGTGCCCAAGGATGCGAGTGGGCTGGAGGTGCGCGCCTATCGTCTCGCCGACGGCAGCATCGCGGGCGAATTGCGGCTGACCCGTACGCCTGTAGCCGCCCGACTGGCACTTGATGGCGCTGCGCTCGATGCGGTTGTCGCCGATGTCCGCCTGCTGGCGGCGGCCGAAATGGTCGGCCTCGGCCAACGCCTGCTCGACGATACGCTCGCTTATGTGAAGGAGCGCGAGCAGTTCGGCGTCGCCATCGGCAGCTTTCAGGCGCTGCAGCACCGGCTGGTCGATTGCTATGCGCGCGAGGAACAGAGCCGCTCGATGCTCTACCGCGCCGCGCTGACCGAGCGCGGCGATGCGGCCAAGTGGCAGCGCGCCGCTGCCGGGGCCAAGGCCTTCATCGGCGAGAATGTCGACGCCATCGCCCGCGAGGCGGTGCAGATGCATGGCGGCATGGGGATCACCGACGAGCTTGCCATCGGCCATGCCTTGAAGCGCGTGCTGCTGCTCGCGCGGCTGTTTGGCGATGTCGATACGGTGCTGGCGGAATATGCGCTCGCGGCGTGACGCAGGCGCTGGAGGGGACTGAGACATGGGCGAAAAGATCGATCCGGACCTGTGGAGCGACGGCCCCGAGCCGCACCTGATGGGGGCAAATTGCCCTCCGGCCAGATCGTCTTCCCGATGCCGACGGGCGATGCGGCCGAGGGCGTGGAACCCTACAAGCTGTCGCGCCGGGGCAAGCTGTGGTCGTGGACCAGCCAGGGCTTCCTGCCCAAGGAGCCCTATGAAGGCCCCGGCTCAGGCCCCGGCGAAGGCCCGCCCGATTTCCAGCCCTTCCTGCTGGGCTATGTCGAACTGCCCGGCGAGGTGATCGTCGAAAGCCGGATTGTCGACGCGCGGCTGGAGGATCTGCATCTCGGCATGGATCTGGAGTTCTGCATCGTGCCGTTCAACGCACGCTACGACACCTTCGCCTTCCGTCCCCTCGCCGCATCAGAAAGCAAAGCCGCATGAGCGAGAATGTCTACATCATCGGAGCGGGCATCCATCGCTTCGGGCGCACAGACGGCCGGTCAGGCCGCGAACAGGGGGTCTTTGCCGTGCGCGAGGCGCTGAAGGACGCAGGGCTCGAATGGCCCGATATCGAATGCGCCTATGGCGGCAGCGCGGCGGCGGGCAACGCCGACATCATTGTCAACGAACTGGGGCTGACCTCGCTCCCCTTCACCAACGTCGCCAATGGCTGCGCCACGGGGGGCAGCGCGCTCGCCGCCTCGCAGCAGGCGATCGCGAGCGGCATGTACGACCTCGCGCTGGCGGTCGGCTTCGACAAGCACCCGAGAGGGGCGTTCAACGCCAAGCCTTCGGACTATGGCCTGCCCGAATGGTATGGGCAGACGGGGATGATGCTGACCACGCAGTTCTTCGCGCTCAAGATTCAGCGCTACATGCAGCTGCACGGCATCAGCCGCACGACGCTCGGTCGGGTCGCCGAAAAGGCCTTCCGCAACGGCACGATCACGCCCCACGCATGGCGGCGCAGCCCGGTCGATCTCGACACGATCATGAACGCGCCGATGATCAACGACCCGCTGACCAAGTACATGTTCTGCTCGCCCGCCGAGGGTGCGGTGGCGCTGATCCTCGCCAGCGAGAAGAAGATGAAGGAACTGGGCGCGGACGGGGTGAAGATCCGCGCCGTCGCCGTGAAGACCCGCCCGCCCAACTCATTCGAGGTGTTTCAGGCCGGCATCAGCATCGAGGAAGGTGGCAAGCCCACCGTCCTCGCCTCGCAGGCCGCTTTCGAGAAGGCAGGCGTAGGCCCGGAGGATATCTCGGTCGCGCAATTGCAGGACACCGAAAGCGGCGCGGAAATCATGCACATGGCCGAAAACGGTTTCTGCAAGGACGGTGAGCAGGAGGAATGGCTCGCCAATGGCTGGACCGAGATCGGCGGGGGCAAGCTGCCCGTCAACACCGATGGCGGTTGCCTTGCCTGCGGCGAACCCATCGGCGCCTCGGGTCTGCGTCAGGTCTATGAAAACGTCACCCAGCTGCGCGGCCGCGCGGGCGAGCGGCAGGTGCCTGGCAAGCCGCGCTTCGGTTACTCCCACGTCTACGGCGCCCCCGGCCTTTCGGGCGTTGCAATTCTGGAGCGCGAATGACCGGCAAGATGCAGGGCAAGGTCGCGCTGGTTTCAGGCGGCGCGGAGGGGATCGGGGCCGCTGTCGCGCGCCTGATCGTGGCCGAAGGTGGCAGCGTGATGCTGGGCGATGTCCAGCTGGAAAAGGCGCAGGAACTCGCCGCCGAGCTTGGTAATCGGGCAGCCGCCTGCCAGCTCGACGTGCGCGATCTGCACCAGTGGGAAGCCGCTGTTTCCGCCACCCGGGGCACGTTCGGCAAGCTCACGGTGCTGTGCAACATCGCCGGCATCTCCGAACCGGGCAACGTCCCCGACGGCGCACTCGACGTGTGGGAGCGCACCATCGACATCAACCTCAACGGCCCCTTCTACGGCATGCGCGCGGCAATCCCGGCGATGGAGGCGAGCGGGGAACCCTGCGCCATCGTCAATATCGGCTCAATGATCGCGATACGCCCGGCGGCCTTCGTCGCGGCCTATTCCGCCTCGAAGGCAGGCCTGCGCGGTCTCACGCAGAGTGTCGCGCTCGACCTCGCCGAACGCGGCCTGCCGATCCGCGCCAACATGGTCCACCCCGGCGCGATCCGCACGCCGATGTACAACCGCTACAAGTTCTCCGGTGCCGACACGCCGGAGAACATCGAGACCAATTTCGCCGCCACCCACCCCATGAACCGCATCGGCGAGCCGGAAGAAGTCGCCCGGGCGGTGGTGTTCCTCGCCAGCGACGAGGCCAGTTTCACCACCGGTTGTGATTTCACCGTCGATGGCGGCGGGTCGATCAGGAGCTGACATGGCAGAACAACCCGCCACCCGGATCGACGCGCATTTCATTGCCGCGGGCAAGTATCACGATATCGATTACCCGCGGCTCGAAATCCTCAAGCTGCTGGCCGAACACCCGCAGATCCGCACCACTGTGGCGGCGGACTATTCAGGGCTGGAGCGGCTCGACCAGTGCCGTTTCCTCATCACCTATACCTGCGATCTGATGCCGACCCCGGAAGAGGCGCAGCAGTTGAAGGCCTGGTTGGAGAAGGGGGGCAAGTGGATGGCGCTCCACGGGACCAATTCGATCCTCGTGTTCACCGCCGATGGCCTCGTCGACGCACCCGATGATCGCCCGGACGTGATGGAAATGCTCGGCACGCAGTTCGTCGCCCACCCGCCGATCGACAAGTTCCCGGTCGAGGTGGTGAACAAGGACCACGAACTCACCCGAGGCATCGAGAACTTCGAGGTGGTGGACGAGCTTTACCTGTCGAAAACTACCGCCCCCATCGACACTCTGATGCAGACCACCTTCGAAGGCGAAGCGACCGGGTTCACGCAGAGCCAGTGGGACAAGACCACCGTGCCTATCGTTTATACGAGGGATATCGGCGCGGGGCGGATCGTTTACAACGCACTAGGCCATTGCCGCGGGCATTACGACCTGCCGGGAATGGCCGACTTCTACCCGCACAAGGAAATGTGCGCTTGGAATTACGACGTCTATTATGACCTGCTGCGGCGCACGATCCGCTGGGCCATGAGGGACGGCGACTGAAGAAGACGAACGGGATCGACTGACATGGACATGGACTTCTCCCCTGAGGACATCGCCTTCCGCGAGGAAGTCCGCGCGTTCCTCAAGGACAACCTGCCCGACCGCCTGCGCGATGGTGCGCGCCGCACGCCCGGCGTCTTCGTCGAGCCTGATATCGGGATGGAATGGCACCGCATCCTCTACAAGCAAGGCTGGGTCGCGCCGCACTGGCCCAAGGAGGATGGCGGGACGGGGTGGACCCCGACGCAGAAGTTCATCTTCGAAAAGGAATGCGCGCTCGCCGGCGCGCCCGCGCTGGCAATCCTCGGCCTCAGGCTCGTCGGCCCGGTGATCTGCCAATTCGGCACGCCCGAACAGAAGGCGCGCTTCCTGCCGGGGATCCTTTCGGGCGATGACTACTGGTGCCAGGGCTATTCCGAACCCGGCAGCGGCTCGGACCTCGCCAGCCTCAAGACCAGCGCGCGGCTGGAGGGCGATGAATACATCATCAACGGCTCCAAGATCTGGACGACCCATGCCCACCACGCCGACTGGATCTTCGCGCTGGTGCGCACCGATGCCACGGTGAAGAAGCAGCAGGGGATCAGCTTCCTCTTGGTGCCGATGGATCAGCCGGGGGTGGAAGTGACCCCGATCCATTCGATGTCGGGCGATCACGAAGTCAACGCGGTGTTCTTCACCGACGCCCGCACTGGGCAAGAAAACCGCATCGGCGACGAGGGCCAGGGCTGGACCATCGCCAAGTTCCTGCTCGAAAACGAGCGCGGCGGATCGTGCTTTGCTCCGCGCCTGCTCCAGAGCATCGACCGGCTCGAAACCCTCGCCCAGACGCAGCCTTCGGGTGTCAATGGGGCGATCGCGCATGATCCGCGCTTCCGCGACCGGCTCGCCCGCGTGCGGCTCGAGGCCGAGGCGCTGGAGGTAACCGAACTGCGCATCCTTGCCGAACTTGCCAAGGGCCACGCGCCGGGGCCGCAGACCTCGCTGGTCAAGCTGCTGAGCTCGAACATCGGCCAGAAGGTCGATACCCTGCGGCTCGAACTGCTCGGGCCGGACGCGCTGCAATTGCCGCTCGAACGCCCGCTTTACGGCAACGAGGCTCCTGAGCCGGTAGGCAGCGAATATGCCCAGACGGCGATGGGCAAATACCTCAACAACCGCGCCTCGACGATCTTCGGCGGCTCGGACGAGGTGCAGAAGAATATCATCGCCAAGACCGTGCTCGGTCTCTGAGAGGACAGATAATGGACGTATCGAAGCTGATGTTCCGCGAAGGCCTGATGGCGGGCGAGCGGATTCTGGTCACCGGCGGGGGCACAGGCCTCGGGCGCGAGATGGCCGAGGCTTTCCTCAAACTGGGCGCGACCGTCTATATCTGCGGGCGGCGGCAGAACAAACTGGACGAGACCGCGGCGGAACTCACCGCGCTGCATGGTGGCAAGATCGTCGGCATGGCCTGCGACATCCGCGATGCGGAGGCGATCCACGAAATGGTCGACGCGATCTGGGCCGATGGCGGCGCGCTGACCGGCGTGGTCAACAACGCGGCCGGCAACTTCATCAGCCGCACCGAGGACCTGTCGGTCAACGGCTTCAATGCCATCGCCGACATCGTGATGCGCGGAACCTTCTACGTCACGCTCGATATCGGCAAGCGCCTAATCGCCGAGAAGAAGAAGGCGAGCTTCCTGTCGATCCTCACCACCTGGGTGTGGTCGGGCAGCGCCTTCGTCGTACCGTCTGCCATGTCCAAGACCGCGATCAACGCCATGACCCAGAGCCTCGCGACCGAATGGGGCCGCTACGGCCTGCGCTTCAATGCCATCGCGCCCGGCCTCTTCCCGACCAAGGGCATGAGCGCGCGCCTGCATCCCGGCGGCGCGGGCGGCAATTCGGGCAACAACTTGAACCCAATGGGCCGCGCGGGCGAGATGCACGAACTCGCCAATCTCGCCGTGTTCCTGATGGGGCCGGGCGCTGAATATGTGAACGGCCAGACCATCGCGATCGACGGTGCGGGCTTCCAGGCCAATGGTGGCACGTTCTACCCGATGTTGAGCGCGCTCGGCGATGCCGAATGGGAGCAGATGCGCGCGATGATCAAGGGCACCAATGCCCAAGATAAGGCGGACCGCACAGTCGGTTAGGTAACGGCGGCGCGCTCGCGGAATTCGGGGTGCTGCCATTCGCCGCTCGCCAGCACCTCAGCCACATGGCGGGCGGCGGCGGCCATGTCGGTGAAGCTCAGGTAAGCGGGCGCGAAGCCCAGCCGCAGCACGTCGGGCGCGCGGAAATCGCCGATCACGCCGCGCGCGATCAATGCCTGACAGATGGCGTAAGCCTCCGGGTGGCGGAAGGAAAGCTGGCTCCCCCGCTCGGCCGTGCTCGGGGGGCTCACCAGTTCGAGCGTCACATCATGCGCCATCAGGCTTTCGAGGAAGAACTCGGACAGCGCCTGCGACTTGCCGTAAAGCCGCCCCACGCCGATCTCTGCGATCAGATCGACACCCACCTCCAGCGCCGCCAGGCCGAGGATAGGGGGCGTGCCGCATTGCAGACGGTCGATACCGGGAGCGCCCGCGTAATCGTCCGAAAAGGCAAAGGGCGCGGCGTGACCGAACCAGCCCGTGAGGGGTTGCTGCAAATCCGCGAGATGCCGTTCGGCGACGAAGGCAAAGGCAGGAGCGCCCGGCCCACCACACAGATATTTGTACCCGCAGCCGACCGCGAAATCGGCACCTACGCCGTTCAGATCGACCGGCAGCGCCCCGGTCGAATGCGACAGGTCCCACAAGACCAGCGCCCCCGCCTCATGCGCGGCGCGGGTGAGCGCCGCCATGTCGTGGAGCGCGCCGGTCTTGTAATGGGCATGGGTGAGCATCAGCAGCGCGACATCGCCGTCAATTGCTTCGAACAGCCGCTCCCGCTCCGCCAGCCGCCGCTCGGCGAGGCCCTGGGCCTCAAGCCCCGCGATCATGTAAAGATCGGTCGGGAAGTTGCCGGGTTCGGACAGCACGACCTTACGCCCAGGCCGCATCTTGAGCGCAGCGGCGATCAGCTTGAACAGGTTCACGCTGGTCGAATCGCAGGCGATCACTTCATGCGGGGCCGCACCGATCAGCGGCGCGATCTTCGCTCCGACCCGGCCTGCCATCTCGAACCAGCCAGCGCTGTTCCATGACCGGATCAGACCCTCGCCCCACTCCCGCTCGACCATCGCTTGCACCCGGTCCGGGGTGGCTTTGGGCAATGCGCCCAGCGAGTTGCCGTCGAGGTAGATCACCCCTTCAGGCAGGATGAAACGATCGCGAAAGGACGCCAGCGGATCGGCAGCGTCAAAATCGGCGGCGCGCTGTTCGGGGGTCATATCGCGGTCCTGACGCTCAGCAATTCGGGGAAAAACGCCTGCTTCAGCACCCCTTCGAGATAGGGCACACCCGGCGTGCCGCCGGTGCCGCGCTTGAAGCCGATGATCCGCTCAACGGTCTTGAGATGGCCGAAGCGCCAGCGCTGGAAGTGGTATTCCAGATCGACCAGTTTCTCCGCCAGTTCATACAGATCCCAATAGGGTTGGGGATCGCGATAGATCGCCGCCCAGGCCGCCTCGACACTTGCGTTGTGAACCCAGAGCGCGGCGGGATCGCGTTCCAGCACTGCCGTGTCGATCGCGAAACCACGCCGCGCCAGCAGGTGGATTGCTGCATCATAAAGGCTCGCCCGCCCGCGCTCTGTCTCCAGCCGGTCGGCCCAGTCGGCATTGGAACGGTGCAGGCGCACATGCTTGCCATCGCGCCCGCCGAGCATGAATTCCATCATGCGGTACTGCGCCGACTGGAACCCGCTCGACGCGCCCAGATGGGGGCGGATGGCGGAGTAATCATGCGGGGTCATCGTGCTGAGCACGTCCCAGCTCTGGATCAGTTGCTGCTGCGCCCGTGCCACCCGCGCGAGCATCTTGAAGGCGGGACGCAGGTCGTTTGCCTCGATGCGGGCGCGCGCGGCGGTCAGTTCGTGCAGGCACAGCTTCAGCCACAGCTCGCTCGCCTGATGCACGATGATGAACAGCAGCTCGTCATGCGCGTCCGAGGCCGGGTGCTGCGCGGCAAGGATGCGGTCGAGATCGAGATAGCTCGCGTAGGTGACGTCTGCACTCATGGCCTGCGTTCCTAGCGTGCTGGCGGACCGGAGGAAACTACCCCTCGATCACGCCGGCTTCGGGATGGTGCTTGTCGATGTGCCTGAGGATAATCCTGAGGTTCTTCGTGTTCGAACGGAACAAAAGATCCGCTGCATCGCCCACCACGGGAATGGCGCCGATAGCCGTATCGAACAGCACGTTGAGGCCCATCTGTGCCAGCTTCCACTTGGACAGGCCGAGATTTCGCGCTTCCCAGACAATGTAAGCGCCCATGCTGGCCGTTACGATCTCACCTACAACCGGCACCAGGCCGATCAGAACATCAAGCCCGATCGGCATATTGACGCCCGGAATCACAAAGCTGCGTTCAAGCACCCGCTCCATCGCTGTCACCCGCGCGCGCACCGATGCTGGGTCAGTGCCGGTCGGCAGTATGGAAGACAAGGGTGCTGGGCGACGGGGGGCCATGCGCGTGTTCATGGCCTTTATGTGGTGGGCTGGGACAGCGGGAACAAGGGGTGCATCCCCCACGGATTGGGTAAGTAGTTCCTGATCGAGCCGCGTACGAGCGACCAGCGCACGGGCGCGCCGAGCGGGATGAAGACTTCGCGTTCGACGAGCGCCGCATGAGCTTCGACAAGCAACCGTTCACGCGTGGCGGCATCACGCTCGTTGAGCGATTGGCGCACCAGTGCGTCGGCCTCGGGCGAACACAATCCGGCTTTGAGGCTGCAATTGAACTGATTGAGATACCAGCGCGGCGAGGTGTAACGCGCCAATGTGTCGCGCAGTTCGAGATCGGCGGGCTCCCCCGGCAAGACGCGCCGGATCGTCACGCCGATGGGGCTCCACGCCTCGCTAAGCGCACGCAGCAAAAGGTCGCTTCCAGGCCCATCGGGCAAGGCAAGGCGCACCACCGCCTCCCTGCCAGGGCTGGCCCAGGCCCCAATCCGTGCCGCAGCCACCTGACGGCGTTCGTCAATGGATGCCCCCTCCCAGCGGGTATCGGGATAGGGCGGGACGGAATAGCTGGCGGGCGGGACGATCCAACTACTCTCGCGCCAGCCGCTCAGTCCAAACCGCTGGATCAGCGCCTGCCGGTCGATTGCCATGGACAGCGCCTCGCGGCGGGCAGGGTCAGCCAGCAACCCTTCCTCTCGCTGCACCACCAGCCCAAGCAGGCCAAGGGCTGGGTCGACCTGAATTGTGCCGCGCGACAGCGGACCGGCTTCGGCCAAAGGAAAGTCGACCAGGGTCCCGCCAAGCACAAGATCGACATCGCCGCGCGAAAAGGCCGCTACCGCTGCCTTGGCAGATAGCGCGCGGACTGTGACGGGGCGAGCGACGGCTTCCCAGTCTTCGCGGGCGGGAAGGCCGCGGGACTCGGGCGGCAATGCGGTAAGCCGGACAAGCGTGCCGTCCTCATCCGCAGACGCAGACATCGGCCCTGCACCGCCACCATTCCTCACAAAGCCCAGTTCAGGCTGAGCCAGAAGGCGTAGAAAGTCTGGCATCGGCGAGGTCAGACGAACCTCGACAACGCGCCCGGTCATCGCCCGGATCTCGCGCACCTTGCCAAGATCAAGCCCAAGAGAGGTGCCGCGCAGCCGCTCCAGTGCGTCACGCAGCAAGCGGCGTACTTCGGCGGCGGTAATCTCCTCCCCATCAGGCCAGGTGCTGTCGCGCAGTCGGAAAATGTAGCTCAGACCATCGTCAGTCACGATCCAGCGCTCGGCAATCGCAGGTACGACCTGCCCGGCGTGGTCGAGCGCAACCATGCCTTCGAAACTGGCGGCGCGCATATGCTGAGCTGAATGGGACAGCCGGACACCCTGCTGAAACAGGCTTTCGGGCGTACCGGTTATGGCAACCTCGATCGGTCCACTGCCTCCCGATGGGCCGCAGGAGCACACAGCAAGCGCAGCAAACAAAGACAGCCAGAATCGCATCGCGCCCTGCCTAGCAGGTTGCGATGAAGTGGTCAGCTTGCGACGGTTTAACCGTGGAAAAGCAGGCTAAATCTTGCGTAGCTTGCTCGGCTGAGGCGGTGGGGGAGCACGATGCGCCCAGGAAGGCCGGGCCGCAACTGCTGCCGGATCTTCAGGTGCCTGTAACGGGCGACGAGCCTGCTGCGAATCGATTTCCTCATCGAAGGCAATGCCGAAACGGTTGTCCTGTATCCAGGCGACCGTCCCTTTGACCGCACCGATGTTGCGCAATTCGATCGTCAATCGATGGCCGCGCTGAACTCGCATCTGGCCCTCGCCCATCATCCCGCCATCCGACAGGTTGCGCACGCGCACTCGATAGGTATCGGAACTTTGCTCGACACGAATGTCAGCCAGTAGAAACAGGCTGTCGCGCGCGACACTGCGTGTCTCAACACCTGTCATTCCGGAACGCCTCCTAAGCCAGCACACAACCGCGCAGCTGTCGTCCGGTTGGCCGACCGCCAGCGCCATTAAACGCAGATGGTGGTGGCCCGGTTGCAGTAAACAGATGGTAAATTTGTCCCGGTTATAGCACCAGGATCGTATGGGTGTCCCAACTCGGCACAGGCCAATTTGGGGCTGCGATCAGTCGTCGCGCGAGATCTTTTCGCGCCGCTCGTGCGCTTCCTGCGCCTCGACGGTCATGGTCGCAACTGGACGAGCAATCAGGCGCCGGAGGCCGATCGGGTCGCCGGTGACTTCGCAATAGCCATACTCGCCGGAATCGATCCGTCGAAGTGCTGCATCAATCTTGGAGACCAGCTTGCGCTGACGATCGCGGGTGCGCAGTTCGATGCCCCAGTCGGTTTCGCTCGAGGCACGGTCGGTGAGGTCAGCCTCGCGGATCGGACCATCGGCGAGTGATTGCAGCGTCTGACCGGCGGCGGAGTGGATGGAGCGTTTCCATTCGATCAGCAGCATCCGGAAATAGGCCTGCTGGCGGTCGTTCATGTATTCCTCGTCCTCGCTCGGAACATAATCCGGCGCGAGCAGGCGCTTGGCCTTTTCGAGGATGTCGATGTCGTCAGACGCGGTGGTTGGCATCAAGCTCTCTCGTCCCATAAGCCGCTGGGGAGACCATCGCGTCCTGACGCCCTGAATGTTTTCATTGGCTCACTTGGTCCCAGCAAGCGGAAAGCAATGCGCCGCCTATAGGCAAGCCCCCTTGGGCACACAAGCGGCTTTGGGAAAGAGTGGTGGCAAAAGCGCCCCAACGACAAAGTGAGGCCGTCGTTAACTAATTTTTGACCATGATCGTCGCACTTCTCGGATCACGGAAGGCCGCCGGGGGGTGGTCGGTGATTGAGGGGACCGCATCATGAACATCATTGCGCTGCAAGCGAATGTTTCACGCGAAACATCGGACGAAGGCATCCTTGGGGCATGGCTGGCCGAAGCTGGACGGGGTCAGGCAGGGGCCTGCTTCGACCTTGGCGTAGCTTTCTCGACGGGTAGCAACGGGGCGCCCTGCGATCTGATCGAAGCCCACAAGTGGTTCAACCTCGCCGCTGCGCGCGGTCATGAAGAAGCTGCAAGCTGCCGCGCGGACATTGCCGACGAAATGACGGCTCGCGAAATCGCCGAAGCCCAGCGCCGGGCGCGCCAGTGGCTCGCCGAAGGCCGTCAGCGCGCCGCCTAAGCTTTCCTGAAGGGGGTGCGACCACCAAGATAGAGCTGGTCGCTCGCCACCCCTGCCCGCTCGCGCTCGAGAAAATCGGCAACGGCGGCGCGGAAGCCCGGATCGGCGATCCAGTGGGCTGACCAAGTCTGCACCGGTTCATAGCCCCGCGCCAGCTTGTGGCCGCCCTGCGCTCCCGCTTCGACCCGGGAAAGCCCGCGCGCGATCGCGATGTCGATCGCCTGATAATAGCACAGCTCGAAATGCAGGAAGCGCACCTCGCGCGTGCAGCCCCAATAGCGCCCGTAAAGCGCATCCTTCCCGACGAAATTCAGCGCGCCCGCAATCGGCGTTTCCCCATCATAGGCGAGGATCAGCACGATCCGATCTCCCATGCGCTTGCCCAGAAGGCTGAACGCCTCTCGGGTCAGATAGGGGCTCCCCCATTTTCTTGCGCCGGTGTCCTGGTAGAACACCCAGAACGCATCCCAATGCGACTCGCGGATCTCGCTACCGACGAGGTGACGGATGGTCAGCCCCTCACAAGCCGCCGCGCGTTCCTTCCTGAGGTCCTTGCGCTTCCTCGATGACAGCGCGGCGAGGAAATCCTCGAAACTGGCGTAGTCGCGATTGAACCAGTGGAACTGGATATCGGCGCGCAGGCCCCAGCCGCCCGCTTCGAACAGCGGGAGTTGCGCGGGGTCAATGAAGGTCGCGTGGGCGCTCGACATTTTGTTTTGCAGGCACACCGCCTCGGCACCCTTGAGCAGATGCGGCGCCAGTGCCGGGTCTGACAACAGCAGGCGCGGCCCCGTCGCGGGCGTGAAAGGCGCGGCGATCTGGAACTTGGGGTAATAACGCCCGCCCGCGCGGTGCCAGGCATCAGCCCAGCTGTGGTCGAACACATATTCGCCCTGGCTGTGCCCCTTGGCGTAAGAGGGCATCGCCGCCAGCAAGCGTCCCGCATCATCGGTGATGACGACAGGCGCTGGCTCCCAGCCGGTGCCGGGGCCGACGCTGCCGGAATCTTCCATTGCAGTCAGGAATTCGTGGGAGACAAAGGGGTTGTCATTCCCGCCCAGCGCGTTCCATTCGCCAGCGTCGAAGGCGCCGACCGATGAGGCGATGCGGACAGTCAGGCCACCTTCGTTCGGGGCGTCGCTCACGCCAGCCCTTCCCCTTCGGCAATCAGGGCATCGGCATGGGCAAGGCCCGTCGCCCGCGTTTCTGCCGAGCGCACTGTCCATGTCAGCAACGGCCTTCGGGCTGCGCGCCACGCGGCCGCCTCGGGCCGGGTGAGGTCGCGTACGTCAATGGCGAGGAAATCCGCCCGCGCGGCGGCGAGAGCCTCAGGCGTGCGCCAGACGCCTTCGAAGCCGTTTTCAAGGGAGTCCGTTCCGACCAGCCCACGAGTGATCCGAGAGGCTTGATCAGCGAACCATTCCGGTACACGTGGATCAAAACTCATAACCGCAACATCACCCTTATACGAATCCAGCAACCATGCGACCGTGGAACAGGTCCATTCGACATCATAGCCCGGCATCGACTTGATCTCGATCAGCAGTGGCACCCGGCCTGCGACGATGTCCAGAAAGTGCGCCAGGCGGACAGGGCGCTGATCGGTGCCGAGCAGGCGGAGTTCCTCCAGTGCCTCGGCTGTCCGGTGTTCGGTGTTACCCTCCTCCCCCGTCAGTCGGGCGAGATCCCAGTCATGGAACACCATCGCGTGATCATCGGCGCTGCGCTGGATATCGCACTCGATCCCCATGCCGCGTGCAATCGCGCCCTCGGCCGCAGCGAGCGAGTTTTCCGGTACGCCCTCCCGATGCAGCCCGCGGTGGGCGAATTCCCACTCCGTCAACCAGCCGGGCGCCGGCCTTGTGCTCATGCCTTCAGTGCGACAATCGCGTCGACTTCAACCGCGGCCCCGCGCGGCAGAGCAGGAACGCCGACAGCGGCCCGCGCGTGCTGGCCTGCGCCCCCGAAAATCTGCTCCATCAGGTCAGATGCGCCATTGGCGACTTCCGGCTGCTGCGTGAAATCGGCGGTGCAGTTGATGAAGGCGCCAAGCTTCACCACCCGCTCGACCTGATCGAGCAGGCCTGCCGCCTGAAGCTGGGCCACGATCATCAGCCCGCAAGCGCGCGCAGCAGCCTTGCCGTCCTCGACGCTGACATCATCGCCGAGCCGGCCGGTCACCACCACGCCATCAACGAAAGGCAACTGGCCCGAAACATAGGCCATGCCGCCGCTAACCACGACAGGCACATAACTGGCGACCGGCGCAGCAGCCTTGGGCAGGGTGATGCCGAGTTCGGCGAGTTTGGCGGTGTAGCTCATCTTCAGTCCTCCAGTCGTTCCAGCAGCCATGGCAATGCCTCGTCCCAGCGGTCAATCCGCGAATGGGCGTGGCCCGCCTTGTGGGCGCAATCAATGGCATGGGCGATCATCGGCTCGCCGCACAGGTGCAGCCGCGTGACGTGCGGCGTGAGTTCGGCAACCGAGGCGTGATGCTGAGCCAGATCGTCGATGAACAGCGCGCGGCTGGGCGCGTATTCTTCAATGATCGCCTTCAGCGCCGGGCCCTTGGGGCCCTGATTGGTGAACACGCGGGCATTGATGCCGACCGCTGCAAGCTGCTCGGCGCGGGCATCGCGGTGGCCGTCAACGAGGTTGGTGAGGATCACCACATCGGCCTTTTCCGCGAGAGTGTTGATCCCTTCGACTGCTCCGGCAATCGGTGTCTGGCTGCCCATCTCATTGTCGAAGAACTTGCCCAGCATCCGCCAGATGTCGGGCGGCGCGAGCAGTTCCCCGCTCGATTGCCAGCGCAATGCCTCGGCGAAATTGTGGCCTTCGAGGTGGAAGGCAACGCCCTGCGTGCTTTCCAGCCAGTCCTTGAAAGGGGCGACCATGTGCAACAGCACTTCGTCGCAATCGGAGATAATGAGCGGGCGGGTCATGCTTGCAGAATATCCTTGGCGGCGACCAGTTCCTCAGGCGTGACAGCCAGCGCTTCGGCCGCGCGAATCAGGTCGGGTTCGTGATTGGCGAGAAATTCGAGCGCCGAGGCGAGGATTGCGGAATCGCCCAATCCGGCGCGCAGACTATCGGGATCAAGTCCGGTCAGTTCAAGATAGCGCGCGGCGCGATCCTCACATTCCAGCACCCAGCCGAGCGCGGCCAAGGCCAGTGTCTGCGGGCTAACGGGTTCGGAGGGCGGGCGAAGCGGGATTGCCGTGTCCTTTGGGTCGGTCTAGTTAAAGCGCGGGCGACTAACGGGGCGCGGTGTGACAAAGCGGATCATGGTTGTCGAGGACAATGACCTCAACCGGAAATTGTTCTGCGACGTGCTGCGCGCCAATGGCTTCGAGGTCGAACCTGTGGCCGATGGCGACAAGGTGCTGCAGACCGCGCGGGCGACGTCGCCTGACCTCATCATCATGGATATCCAGCTTGGCGGGATCTCGGGCGTCGATCTGATCGAGGCGGCCAAGCGCGACCGGGGACTGGCCGCGATCCCCGTGCTGGCGGTCACGGCTTTCGCAGCGAAGGGCGATGAGGAACGCATCCGCGCTGCCGGGGCCGAGGGCTATCTGTCCAAGCCAGTGTCGATCGGCCCGTTCATGGCGGCGGTGAAGGCGCTGGTGTGACACCCGGCGGTGATCCGCTTCAGGTGAATTTCACGGCATATTCGACGGCGAAAGCCACAGCTGTCAGACACAGGCCCGCCATGAAGCTTTTGTAGGCATAGGCGAGGTACTTGTACTTCTTGCGCTGGAGCACCTGCCCATTCTGATAGACATCGTGCAGCATGGCGCGGAACACCGTCTCGTCGGCGCGCAGGTCTTCGAGGACGCTTTGCGTCCACTCACCCTCGTCCATGTGAGTGAAGTAGCCGAAGAAAAGCTTGTTGGGCTTGCCCCCGGTCAGCTGCCCTGTGTCCGGCCCGCTGACGGATGGAAGTACCGCAAACACCGGAAAAATCGCCGAAACAAACGCGAACACCGCCAGCACAGCGAGCGACCACGGCAGCGTCCCGTTGGTGGCCTGCCCGACAGAGAGGGTGAACACCAGAAAGGCCGCCGCCATCAGGATCGAGGCTTTGGTGTCTGCCATCTGGCTGAGCATCACGTTGATCTGCTGGCTGTTCCGCACCAGGTGGATCGCGTGGTTCGAATAGCCCGACGGCGAAGGCAAGGATGGCGCTGCACCGCGCGGTTCAGCTTGCGTTGAAGTGTCAGCCATCATTCCCCCGGGACAGGCTTGCCGCACACCCCCCTGTGCGGCGAAAACTTGACAAGCTGCATCATCCGCCGCTTTGCACTCGTAATATCGTGGCGCAGGCCACGCGACAACCGATCCGAAGAAAGCACTCTGCCATGACCCCCGCCGACGTCGATACTGCCATCCGCACTCTGGTTGAGCCCTTCAACAAGAAAGGCATCGCGATCGAGGACGCCACCACCTTTGCTGGCGACCTGGAATTCGACAGCCTGACCGTGATGGATTTCGTCGCCGCGATCGAGGACGAATTCGACATCATCATCTCGATGAACCAGCAGGCTGAGATCGAAAACTGGGGGCAGCTCGTCGCGGCCGTCCACAAGCTGCAGGATAGCTGATAATGGCAACAGCCATGACTGACACCATGACGCAGCCGGTCGATCTGCTGGCGAAGTTCGATCCGATCATCCAGACCCGCGAGCAACTGCTGGCCGCCGGGGTGGAGGATCCGTTCAACCTGGTGATGGAAAAGGTGCTCTCGCCCACCCAGGCGATTTGCAACGGGCGCGACACGATCCTGCTCGGCACCTACAACTACATGGGCATGACCTTCGACGATGACGTGATCGCCGCGGGTAAGCAGGCGATGGAGGATTTCGGCGCGGGTACGACCGGCAGCCGCGTCCTCAACGGCACCTTCCGCGATCACCGCGATGTCGAGGCGGCCCTGCGCGAATTCTACGCCATGGATCACGCTATGGTGTTCTCGACCGGCTACCAGGCCAATCTCGGGATCATCTCGACGCTGGCGGGCAAGGGCGATTACATCATTCTCGACATCGACAGCCACGCCTCGATCTGGGATGGATGCAAGATGGGCGACGCCGAGGTCGTGCCGTTCAAGCACAATGACATAGAAGCGCTGGAGAAGCGCCTCAAGCGCGTCCCCGAGGGCGCGGGCAAACTGGTCGTGCTCGAAGGCGTCTATTCGATGATGGGCGATGTCGCGCCATTGAAGGAAATGGTCGAGATTTCGAAGCGTTACGGAGCCATGGTGCTGGTCGACGAGGCCCATTCGATGGGCTTCATCGGCGAACATGGCCGGGGCGTGGCCGAAGAGCAGGGCGTGCTCGACGATGTCGATTTCATCATCGGCACCTTCTCCAAGAGCGTCGGGACGGTCGGTGGCTTCTGCGTCTCCAACCATCCCAAGTTCGAAGTACTGCGGCTGGTGTGCCGCCCTTATGTCTTCACCGCCGCCCTGCCGCCCAGCGTGATGGCTTCGAGCGCCACTTCGATCCGCAAGCTGATGCACGGCGGGAACAAGCGCGCGCATCTGTGGGAGAACAGCCGCACCCTCCACAAGGGGCTGCGCGATCTCGGCTTCCAGCTCGGCACCGAAACCCCGCAGAGCGCGATCATCGCGGTGATCATGCCCGATCTCGAAAAGGGCGCGATGATGTGGGAGGCGCTGCTGAAGGAAGGTCTCTACGTCAACCTCGCGCGCCCACCGGCAACCCCGGCGGGGATGACCCTGCTGCGCTGCTCGCTTTGCGCCGAACACACCGCCGAACAGGTGCAGACCATCCTCGGCATGTTCGAACGCGCTGGCAAGGCAATCGGGATCATCTGATCACCCTCAGATAACCATTTTGGTTATTTTTCTTGACATCGTGACGCTCTCTGGTTATCAGAGGGCATCATCGGAAAATTGCGATTCGCCAGCGGGCGGCCCTCTTCGCGGAGAGCCGCCCGTTTCCGTTCGCACGAGGGAGTGGCGTTCATGCCTGACACGGAGCCTGCCCAGGCCGGCAGCGGTAATGCCAAGCCCGGACGACACTGGCGCAAGCACTTCGTCGAGACTCTGGCTGCCACGTCCAGCATCGAACGCGCCGCAGTCGCAGCGAGGGTAACAATTGCCAGAGCCCAGGAGACACGCCGGACCGATCCTGACTTCGCCCGCGCCTGGCAGGCCGCCATTGCCGAAGGCTATCTGAATCTCGAACTGGAGGTGATCCGCCGCCTTCGCGATGGCGACCTGATGACCGTCAATGGCGACAAGTTCGACTTCGCCAATGCGATCCGCTTGCTTGCCGCCCACCGCGACGCCGCAGGTCGGGGACAGCAGAACCAGGTGCGCGATGTCAGCGCCGCCGAAGTGCGCGCCTCGATCGACCGCAAGATCGAGGATATCCGACGCCGCATCGCCCGCCAGAAGGCCGCCGCCGAAGGCAAGAACGCATGAGCGGCCCCTATGACGACATGATCGCCGATGAAAGCGAGGATGGCGACAGGCTCCGCTACAAACTCAGCGAGGCCATGGATCGCGACGAGCGCAACGGGTTCGACTACTTGTGGGACTACCAGGCCCGCCCCGAACAGCTCCCGCCGCCGGGCGACTGGCGGATCTGGATGATCATGGCCGGACGCGGCTTCGGGAAGACCCGTGCCGGGGCCGAATGGGTGCGGATGATTGCCGATGCCAATCCGGATGCCCGCATCGCGCTGGTCTCGTCCTCGCTGGCAGAGGCGCGCGCGGTGATGGTCGAGGGTGAGAGCGGGTTGCTGGCGATCTGCCGTCCCGGCCACAAGCCAACTTTCGAACCTTCGCTGCACCGCGTCCGCTTCACCAATGGCGCACAGGCCCAGTTGTTCTCCGCTGCCGAACCCGAGACCCTGCGCGGTCCGCAGCACAGCCACGCCTGGTGTGACGAGATCGGCAAGTGGCCGCTGGCGCATGAACGGGCAACGCGCTGCTGGGACAATTTGCTGCTCGGCCTGAGGTTGGGGAGTGACCCGCGCATCGCCGTCACCACCACCCCGCGCGCGGTACCGCTGGTACGGCGACTGGTGGCGCAGACCGGAAGCGGCGAGGTTGTGATCACCCGCGGCTCGACCCTGGACAACACTGAACACCTGGCCGAGCGCTTCATGGAAGCGATCGCCAGCGAGTTCGGCGATACCCAGCTGGCGCGACAGGAAATCGGTGGCGAGCTGCTGGAGGATATCGAAGGCGCGCTGTGGACCCGCTCGCTGCTGGAACAGGTCCGTGAACACGGCCCGGTGGCGGCGCATGCGAGGGTCGTGGTTGCGGTCGATCCGCCCGCCGGGACCGGTGGTGACGAATGCGGCATCATCGTCGCCGCGCTCGGCCACGACGGGATTGCACGGGTATTGGCGGACTGTTCGGTGAGCGGGGCGACGCCCGCCGATTGGGCACGAAATGTCGCCAACGCAGCGCAGGAATGGGAAGCCGACCGGGTCGTGGCCGAAGCCAATCAGGGGGGCGTAATGGTCGAAAGCGTACTGCGCGCCGCCGAACAGACGCTGCCGCTGAAGCTGGTTCATGCCAGTCGCGGCAAGATCGCCCGCGCCGAACCGGTCGCCGCACTTTATGCCGCTGGCCGGGTGCGGCACCTCGGCGTCTTTGCGCGGCTGGAGGATCAATTGTGCGGCCTGCTCGTGGGCGGCACCTATGCCGGGCCGGGGCGCAGTCCCGACCGAGCCGACGCATTGGTGTGGGCGCTGACCGAACTGCTGCTTGGGCGGCGCACCGCCACTCCAAGCGTGCGGCAGATCTAACCAAAGGAAATTCGATGGCCTTGCTCGATAATCTGATCTCCGCCTTCAAGGGCGGGGAGCGCACCCGCGTGCCCCTTTCCTGCGGCATGACGCAAGGTTGGCTTCCCGCTTTCGACGGTGGCCCGGCAGCGCGCAGCTATGATTATGCGCGGGCGGTGAGTGAGGGTTTTCTCGCCAATCCGATTGCCCAGCGTTCTGTCCGCCTGTTGGCCGAGGGGATCGGACAAGCGCCGCTGGCCTGTCCTGACCCACGCCTTGCCGCGCTGGTCGCCGCCACCAGCGCGGGCCAGTCGCTGATTGAGACTCTGGCGGCCAACCTTTTGCTGAACGGCAATGCCTATGTGCAGATCCTGAAGGACGCGTCAGGCACACCGGTCGAGTTGTTCGCCTTGCGGCCCGACCGCATCCAGGTCGTGCTCGACGACAAGGGCTGGCCTCGCGCTTATGACTACACGGTGGGTAGCCATACGGCCCGCCTGCCGGTGGAGGACGAGGATGGCTGGCCGGGCGTGATCGCGATCCGGGCAATGCATCCGCTGGACGATCACCGCGGTGCGGGCGGGCTGGAGGCAGCGTGGCAGGCGGTGCTCATCCACAATGCCGCAACCCACTGGAACCGCGCACTTCTGGAGAACGCCGCGCGGCCTTCTGGTGCTCTGATCTACGAAACCGATGATGGCGGGGCGTTGACGCTCGAACAATTCGAACGGCTCAAACGCGAGCTCGACGCTGCCTTTTCCGGATCCGGAAATGCCGGTCGCCCAATGCTGCTCGACGGGGGGCTCAAGTGGCAGAACATGGCACTGAGCCCGGCCGACATGGACTTTGCCACGCTCAAGAGCGCGGCGGCGCGCGACATCGCGATCGCCTTTGGAGTGCCGCCGATGCTGCTCGGCCTGCCGGGCGATAACACCTATGCCAATTACCGCGAGGCCAGCCGGGCGCTGTGGCGCCTGACCCTGCTGCCGCTGGCAGAGAAACTGTTCGCCGCCTTGCGCGAAGGGCTCGCCCCCTGGTTTCCCGAAGCCGAACTGCGGATCGATCTCGATCGCGTGCCGGCCCTGTCCGAAGACCGCGAGCGACTGTGGTCGCAGGTTTCCGATGCCGATTTTCTGAGCCGCGCCGAAAAGCGCCTGATGCTGGGCCTGAGCCCCGAGGAGACTGCTTAATGAGCCGCGAAGACATACTCGCAAGCCTGATGGCGCAAGCCCGCGAGGAAGGGGCCGAGTTGGTCACCTTGCGCGCCATCGTCGAAGAAGCGAGCGCGCTCGCCACCGACCGGACGCTGGAGCGCCTCGGCCTCGGCGATGCCGGGGCAGAGGGCGACCTGGTGGAATTGCGCGAACTGCTGCAGGCTTGGCGCGATGCCAAGACCAGCGCATGGAAGGCTCTGGTCGAATGGATCATCCGCGGTGCGCTGGCGCTGTTGCTGATCGGGATCGCGGTGCGGCTCGGCGTGTGGGATCTGCTGTGAACCATTCCGCGAAAGCACCCTCCCAGCTGCGCTTCGCCGGCTATGCCGCCCTGTTCGACATCACCGATGCCGGACGAGACACAATTAGGCACGGCGCCTTTGCCCGGACATTGGCTGCACGCACCACGCCGCTCCCGCTGTTCTGGCAGCACCGTCCCGACCAGCCGATCGGGGTCATCGAACACGTCGCCGAAGACGCTCGCGGCCTCAGGGTGATCGCCCGCATCGACCAGCAGCACAGCCGCGCCGCACATCTGCTCAGGCAAGGTAAGGTCAACGGGCTCAGCTTCGGCTTCCGTACCCGTGCGGCGCGCCAATCGCCGGAAGGCCGCGAATTGATCGAAATTGATCTGTTCGAGGTCAGCCTCGTCACGCACCCGCTGCATCCGATGGCTCGGGTGCATCTTGTTACCTAGCCTCAAACGCCGGCAGCCGCATCCGCGGCTTTGGCTTTCCTCGCTCCCTCCGGTCGCTGCGGGCGGCCGGTCGGCCTTGCGGTCGCTTTGCGGCCGATAGCCAGAGCAAAAGCTCAACCCCCGCATGGCCGCCACAGGGGCGGCCTTTTTTCTGCCCAACCGAAAGGCCACTGCCCCATGAACAATACCTCTACTCCCACGACCTCCGCCACCGATCCGCTGGAAGGGAGCTTCGACATCGTCGCCCGCCAGGATCAGGCGGAAGCCGAAATTGCAGCCCTGCGCGGGGATGTCGAAGACGTGAAATCCCGGCTCGACAAGGTCGCCCGTGCTGCAAGCCGTCCGTCCATCGGAGGCGCTGGCACCACTTCAAGCGATGGAGGCGAGGTCAAGGGCTTCGTCGATGGCTACCTGCGCCGTGGCCGCGAGACCGAACTGAAGTCGATCAGCGGCGCAACGCCTGGCGATGGCGGCTTTGCCGTGCCGCGTCAGATTGATGCGGCCATTGCCGCACAACTCGCCGACATCAGCCCGATCCGGGCTATTGCACAAGTGGTGCAGACCGGCACCTCGGGTTATCGCAAGCTGGTCGCCACTGGTGGTATCGCTTCGGGCTGGGTCAGCGAAACAGCCCCGCGCCCGCTGACCGGAACGCCGCAGTTCGCCGAGATCGCACCCCCCTCGGGCGATCTTTTTGCCAATCCCGCAGCCAGTCAGGCGATGCTCGATGATGCCGCCTTTGACATCGAGACCTGGCTCGCCAGTGAAATCGCGCTCGAATTCGCCCGGGCGGAAGGCACCGCGTTCGTCACCGGCACCGGCAACAACCAGCCGGAGGGCTTTCTCACCGCCCCCACCGCCACTGCAGAAGACGGTGTCCGCACCTTTGGCACCCTGCAATATGTCGGATCGGGCAGCGCAACCGGGCTGGGCAGCACGCTTGATGCCAAGCTGATCGACCTGATCCACGCGCTCAAGTCGGGCCATCGGCAGGGCGCAGTGTTCGTGATGAACTCGGCGACGCTGGCGAGCGTACGCAAGCTCAAGACTGCAGATGGAGCATTTCTGTGGCAGCCGGGCATGGTCGAGGGACAGCCGGACCGCCTGCTCGGCTACCCGGTGGTCGAGGCCGAAGACATGCCCGATGTCGCGGGCGGGGCCTTCCCGATCGCCTTCGGCAATTTCCGCCATGGCTATCTGATCGCCGAACACAGCGCCACGCGGGTGCTGCGCGACCCCTTCACGAACAAGCCCTTCGTCCACTTCTACGCAACCAAGCGGATCGGCGGGAAGGTGCTGGATTCAAACGCGATCAAGTTGCTGAAGGTCGAAGCCTGAGGCTGAATCAGCCATCCGGCGGGGGTGCCCGCTTGCCCCCGCCGGGTACTCGCGCTCGCATCGCCTCAGGCGCTCCCCCCGCCTGAATGCCGCGATGCGGGCGCATTCTTGTGGATCACAATCAGGGAGAAACCGCGATGCAGCGGACAATCGTGCAGCCCCCGGTGCTTGAGGGCGCTGCGCTGGCCGAGCTCAAGCATTGGCTCGGGATCAGCCGCCCCAATGACGATGCCGCCCTGACTGGGCTGCTCGAAACCAGCGTGACCATCTGCGAGGCCTTCACCGGCCAGGCACCGTTGCGCCAGACGGTCGAGGAGATCATTCCGCTTGTCAGTGGTTGGCAGGAGCTTGTCTCCCGGCCTGTGCAAGACCTTACCGGGGCAGCGCTCATCGGAAACGATGGCACCCGCCAGCCACTTACAATCCCTGCCGACACATTGGATGTACGGATTGGCGGAAAGGCCTCTGTCCAGCTGCTTCAGCCGCTCGAAGGACGCGGACTGGCATTGGAACTGGTGGTCGGGATCGCAGCGCAGTGGAATGGTCTCCCTCCCCCCTTGCGACAAGGGATCATCCGCCTCGCCGCACATCACTACCGTGACCGCGAGGGCAAGGCGAGCGCAGTGCCGCCAGCCAGCGTCACCGCGCTGTGGCGTCCTTGGCGCGACACGAGGCTCGGATGATCCGCGCCTCGTCGCACACCGGCCACCTGGTGCAGCGCCTGCGTGTCCGGGCCGCCAGGCTCGTCAACGAGCGGGTCGACGCTCTCCACCGCAGGCAGCACCGCACCCGCACGGACTGGCATTCCGCCGCCGCACTTTGGCCCGATCTGTTTGGAGACCAGCGCGATGGAAAATGACCTGCGTGCAGCACTGGTCGCCTGGCTGGCTGCCGATCCGGCGCTGACTGGCATCAACGCCATCGAGGAAGAGGCTCCGGTCCGCGCCAGCCCACCGTGGCTCGGGATTGCGGCCAGTGCCTCCGTAGACTGGGGCACCAAGGACCACCCCGGCCGCGAGATTCGCATCGCGCTCGAACTCGAAACCCGCACCGACTTGGCCAGCGGCGACGCCCCCTTACTCGGCGCGATCGAGCGCCGCGTGCTCAATCTGCCGCCATTCCATCCCGGCTTCGAAGTCGCCTCGATCCGCTTCCTGCGCGCCCGCAGCGAAGCCCGGGCAAACAATCTGCGCGCTGCGCTGATCGAATTCCGCTTCCGTCTCTTCGCCCCTATTCAGGAGTAAGCCCATGCCCGCACAATCCGGCGCCGCCTTTTTGCTCAAGATCGCCGACGGGGCATCGCCCCCAGCCTATCAGACCATCGCAGGCCTGCGCACCACGCAGTTGTCGATCAATGGCGACACGGTGGTCGTCACGCACAAGCAGTCCGGAGGGTGGCGGGATCTCCTATCCGGAGCTGGCACGCGCTCGGTCTCGGTCGGTGCCGCCGGGATCTTCCTTGGCAGCACTGCGGAGAGCGCTGTGCGCGCCCATGCGCTTGCCGGGACGCTGGACGACTATGAACTGTCCTTCGAGGATGGCGAGAGGCTGCGTGGACGCTTCCTCGTACAACGGCTCGATTATGCGGGGGATTTCAATGGTGAGCGCAGCTACACGCTCCAGCTGGAAAGCTCCGGACCGGTGGTGCCGGCATGATTGCTGCGGCCAACCCCCTGCGCGGCGAAAGCGCTTTGACGGTTGCGGGAGTAAACTACGTCCTGCGCCCGAGCTTCGAAAATCTGGTGCAGGCCGAAGCTGAATTGGGATCACTGTTCGCACTGATCGAGCGCGCGGCCGGGGGCGCGCTGACTCTGACCGAAATGACTGCGCTGCTTTGGCATTGCCTGCCGCTTGATGGCCGTCCTGACCGGCTTGCCGTTGGGCAGGCTGTGCTGGCGATGGGGATGGTCGGGGCAACCCAACCGGTCCGCGCCGTGCTTGCACAGGTGCTTCAGGGCGAGGCATGAGAGCGACCTTTGCCGAGGCCGCAGCCTGTTGGGCAGGGCTTGCCGCCCGCCTGCTGGGCTGGCGACCGGCCGACTTCTGGAGCGCAACGCCCGGCGAACTGGCGATGGCCCTGACCGAACCCGAACCCTTCGCCGCTTTCCCCCCGCCCAGCCGCGAAGAGATTGCCCGAATGATGGAGCGCGATGGACATGAATGACAGTTTCGAAGAACTCGTGATCGACGTGCGCGCTCGCACCGATGGCTTCGCCAGCGACGTGGAAACCATGCGACGCACGCTCGACGGATCGCTGCTCGATGGATTCAACCGGGCAGGCAATGTGCTCGAGAACGGACTGCTGGCAGCACTGCGCCGCGGCAGCCTCGGCTTTGACGACCTCAAGCGAGTGGCCTTCAATGCTCTCAACGAGATCGCCTCCTATGCCCTTCAGTCGGGTCTCTCCAGCCTGCTTGGCGGCAGTGCAGGCGGGGCGGGCGGCGGAGGGGGCCTGGGCAGTCTGATCGGCAATGCTGTCGGCGCTCTGTTTGGTCTTCCGGGACGGGCGACGGGCGGGCCGGTGGCGCCAGGCCGCGCCTATTTGGTTGGTGAGCGCGGGCCGGAGGTGTTCGTGCCCACCTCTGCGGGGCGGGTCGAAACCGGTGCTGGAGCGGCGGGTCGCGATGTGCGGGTGGCGATTGCAATCGCGGTACCGCGCGGACAGGCAGCGCCTACCGCCATGCAGCGCTCATCCCGCCAGATTGCAAGCGCAGTGCGGCGCTCGCTGCAGCAGGTCTGAGGCAGGAGCTGCGCCATGGCATTCTGGCTGGCACGCGAACGGCGCGCGCAGGAAAGCACCTTCATGCAGCGGTTCGATCCGCGCTTCTGGACCGTCAACTTCCCACGGCCGGCCATGGCCTCGGTCGTGACACTGGGGCCGGATGCCCTGCGGATTGATGTCGAACTTCATCACGCAGGCGAACTGGTGGGGTTGATCTGGGACAGTGCCGACACACTCGATCACCCGCTGCTCGCCTACGAAACCGATCGTGATTACTCGCACACCACGCTTAGCTTCCGCTGGCAGTCGGAAGGGGTCATTGCGCTCGATCAGCCCAACGGACCGACGCTGACAATCGAAGGTCGCGATGCAGCGGGCCAGCCGCGCATCTGGTATGTCCGGCTGTGGAATTACGCCGAAGGCACGCCGATTGACGCCCGGATAACCTTGCCGTTCTCATCGCTGGAAAGCGGCTTTGGGCTGCCAGGCGAGCCGATCCACGCGCAAGACATCGACCGGATGTTCATTTCACTGGTGGCACCGGGCTATGTCGCAAGCAGTACTGCCCCCCTCGCCAGCCGCTTCAATGGCTCGGTGGTAATGTCCGAAATCAGCACCGATGGCGCGCACGGGATGCTTGAACTGGGCGACGTGCTGCTGCCTCCGCATGGCGAGCGGATGGCGACAGCCTATGACGATGCCTACAACCAGACCCCAGCGCGGCTGCTACGCGGCGTCATCGGACTCGGCTACCGGGAGGATGTCGTCCACTATGTGGGGATGAGCCACTTCATGCGGCTCGCGCGGGAGGCGGGCGGCAACCTCTGGGTGGCCCCTGGCGGAGAGCTCTGCACCCCAGCATCGCGGTGGCACGCGAACTTCTTCGAACTGGCGCGGGCCGAAGACCTCGAAGTGATCGTTTCACTTAGTTACGAGGTATTCGACGCCTATTGCCCTGAAAGCTGGAAACAGCGCACCGCCAGCGGTGCTCCCGCACTGACGGGGTGGGTACCGCCATCGAGCCTGCTATCTCCTGCCCAGCAACCTGCAATGGCATGGCTGGCCGAGGTTGCAGCTGCCTTTGTTGTGCTGCTCGAAACAGCGGGACAGCCGGTGCGCTTCCAGATCGGCGAGCCCTGGTGGTGGATCACGCCATCGCGCGAAATCTGCCTTTACGACGATGCCGCAAGGGCCGCGTTCGGCGGCAATCCGCCCGTGATCACCGACATGGCTGCGCCGCTCGATGCCTCGGCGGTTGCGCTGCTGGATGCGGCGGGAGATCTGCTGGCGCAATCGACCGCTGCTCTGACAGCTGCTGTCAGAGCAGCCGCCCAGGCCGAGGCCGAAGTGCTGCTGCTGGCCTTCACCCCGACCATCCTTGCGGCGGACATGCCCGAACTCTACCGCGCCAACCTGCCGACCGGGTGGGCTGCGCCGGCCTTCGACCGCCTACAGCTTGAAGATTACGACTGGCTCACGGCAGGGGCCGATGCTGCGCGGCGGTCCGCCTATGCCTTCGTCGATGCACGCCTCGGCTATGCTTTGGCCGATCAGGATTATCTTGCAGGCTTCGTGCTTGATCCGGCTGATGCTGAACAGTTCTGGACGCGGATCGATGCCGGGATCGACGAGGCCGCCGCACGCGGCATTCCGCGTCGCTATGTCTGGGCGCTGCCGCAGATCAACCGCGATGGTTTCACTCGCCTCGCCCCCGCTTCGGAGCAAGCCATGAACCCGTTCGACAACGTGCTCTACCCCTTTGCGCTGGGGCGCAGCGCCTCGGTTGCGCCTGAATTCTCGACTTCGATCGCAGTCACTGCTTCAGGGCATGAGCGGCGCAATTCGCTGTGGGCCGACGCGCGGCTACATTTCGATGTCGGGCCAGGCATCCGGTCGGAACCGGAACTGTCGGAACTGATCGCCTTTTTCCGTGCCCGCCGCGGCCCAGCCCGAGGCTTCAGGATCATGGATCCGTTTGACAACAGCTCCAACGGGATGACCAGCGCGCCGACAATGCTCGATCAGCTGATCGGTGTAGGCGATGGGTTGGTCGCCGACTTCCAGCTAATCAAGTCCTATGGCGGCGCTGAACCTCAGGTTCGGCCAATCACCCGCCCTCGCCCTGAAACCTTGATGGTCAGCATCGGCGGCGTTGCCAGCACCGCATGGACGCTGGGGGAAAAGGGCCTGCTGCGCCTGCTGGCCGCACCTCCTGCCGGCGCCGAAGTCCGCGCTGGCTTTCGCTTCGATGTACCGGTGCGCTTTGCCGAAGACCGACTTGATGTCTCGGCCGTCAACTTCGCCGCTGGGGAGGCGCCATCGGTGCCGCTGATCGAGATCAGGGAAGCCGTGTGATGCGGGTGTTCTTTGACCGCGAGCTGGACACGGTTGCGACCTTTTGGCGCATCTATCGCCGTGACGGCGTGGCGCTTGCGTTTACCAGCCATGACCGCGACCTGACATTCGGCGGAATCCGGCACCTTGCTGCCCCAGGCATGGTTCCGGCTGCGATCCGGCTCACGGCTGCGCTCTCCAATGACAGTGCTGAAGTGCAGGGCGCGCTCAATCACGATTCGATTGGCGCCGCCGATCTTGCCGCCGGTCTGTTTGACGAAGCTGCAGTCGAGATCGGGGCGGTCGACTGGGTGCGATTGGATCACCACACGCTCTACACCGGCACGATCGGGCGGATCGAAGATGACGGCACGCAATTCGCTGCGGAATTGCGATCAAGCAAGAGCCTGCTGGAACGGGATCTCGTGCCGCGCACCAGCCCGACCTGCCGAGCAGAATTCTGCGGTCGCGGCTGCGGTCTGGCAGCGTCACACCTGACGTCCAAGCGGGCCGTGGCGGAAATACATCTTGAAAACAACCGGGTGCGGTTCATTGGCATTGCTGGAGCAGATTATATCGACGGGCGACTGCGGTTCCTCTCCGGGCCACAGACAGGCGTTGCCTTCAGAATTGTCGCTGCCGAGGAAGAATGGCTGACGCTCGACCGCCCGCTTGTTGAAGGAACGGCGATCGGAGCGCGCGCCGAACTGCGCGAGGGCTGCGATCACACTCTGGCGACCTGCGCGGGGCGTTTTGCCAATGCCATCAACTTCCGGGGCGAGCCGTTTCTGCCGGGCAATGATCTCCTCGCCCGGCAAGGTCAGCCATGACCGACCGTGGTGAGGCGCTGGCATTGGCCGCCGTTGAACTGGTGGGCTGCCCCTTCCGGCTGCACGGACGTGATCCTGCGACCGGCCTAGACTGCATCGGGCTTGTGTCCGCCGCCATGGCTGCGAGCGGTGGGCAGCCGGTGCCGCCCAGCGGCTATGCGTTGCGAAACCTTGCCATCGACCACTGGCTGCCCTTGGCCACCCGCTCAGGCCTCGTGCCTTCGCTCGGGCCTGTGCGCAGCGGGGATGTGCTGTTGATCACGCTGGCGCACTGCCAGCACCATGTCGTGATCGCCGCAGACGCTCAGAGTATCATTCATGCCCATGCTGGGCTCAGGCGGGTGGTCCGTCAACAAATCGACCGCACCTGGCAGATCCGCGCCAAGTGGCGTCTCGCGCCACAAATGAAAGGCTGATCTCATGGCCACATTGGTTCTTACCGCAGTTGGTAGCGCGATCGGCGGGCCGGTCGGCGGCTCGATCGGAGCACTGATAGGCCAACAGATCGACATGCGGATTTTCAGCGGCGGCGCCCGGCAGGGGCCACGTCTGCGCGAACTGACAATCAGCAGCTCAAGCTATGGCCAACCCATCCCCCGTCAATTCGGCCGGATGCGTGTGCCGGGATCGGTGATCTGGTCAACCGATCTCATCGAAAGCAAGCGCAAGCAGAAGGGGCGCAAGGGACAGCCCTCCACTGTAGTCTATTCCTACACTGCTTCTTTTGCCGTGGCGCTGTCGAGCACGCCGATTGCGCGGCTGGGCAAGGTGTGGGCTGACGGCAACCTGCTTCGCGGCGCCCTAGGTGACCTCAAGACCGGCGGGAGTCTGCGGTTCTATCAGGGCTTCGGCGATGATCCGCTGGATCCCCTGATTGCCGCCGCCAAGGGCAATCAGGCACCCGCCTTCCGTGACTGTGCCTATGTCGTGTTCGAGGATCTCGATCTCGGAGACTACGGCAACCGCATCCCCGCGCTGAGCTTCGAGATTTTTGCCGAAGGTGGGGATGACAGCGTATCGCTGGCCCAGCTGGTTCCCGGTACACGGCCTGCCGAACCCGTTCAGGAACTGGCTCACGCCCGCGGTTTCGCTGACGAGGGCGGCGCGCTTGCCTCGACGCTCGCTGCTATTGATCAGGTCATCCCGCTGGTCTGCATGTCAGGTTCGGACGGGCTTACGATCGCGCAGCAAGGCAGCTCTGGTCAGGACATTCTGACGCTGCCCCAACAGCTTGCTGGCGATGGGCCGGTTCAAGCGGATCCGGGGAGCAAGCAAAGATCCGGCGCGCCAGCGCTGCAGCCTGCAGCCTTGCGGTATTATGACGAAGAGCGCGACTATCAGACCGGGGTCCAGCGCGCCCTTGGCGCGAAGCAGGCAGGCCGTGAACTGATGATCGACCTGCCTGCCACTATGACCGCAGGCGGCGCGCGACAACTGGCCAACGAAGCCGCCAATCGGGCGCGTTGGCAGCACGAAACCGTAAGATGGCGCATCGGCGAACTCGATCCACGCATCGTTCCAGGAACCATCGTTCGACTCCCGGAGATGCCCGGAAAGTGGCTGATGCGCAGTTGGGAGTGGCTCGATCGCGGAGTCGAGCTTGAGCTGGAACGTCTTTCGCCAGATCTCAGCCAAGCGCCAACAAGCGATCCGGGCGAGAGCCTGCAACCGTCCGACCTGCCAATCCCGGAGACCCGGTTGCTGGTGGTAGAGCTGCCTTCGGATGCGAAAGCAGGGCCAGATCAGTCGCAGATTTTCGCGGCAGCTTCAGCCGCAAACGGTGCCTGGCGCGGAGCAGCGTTGTTCGCAGTACAGGGCACAAGCCTTGCGGAGTTGGGATCGACCGGTTCGCAACGTGCCATCATGGGAATTCTGGAAGAGCCCCTCCCTTCCTCCCGGGGGCTGGTGCTCGAGCGCAGAGCGAGCGTTGTCATTGCCCTTGTCGCAGATGACCTTGCGCTTGGCGACACTGACATAAGCGGGCTTGCAGCTGGCGCGAACCGGGCGCTGATCGGCGATGAAGTTGTGCAGTTCCTGCAGGCCGAGCCGCTAGGCGCTGGCCGCTGGCGTCTCAGCGGGCTGCTACGCGGACGTGCAGGGACAGAACCCGCGGCATTGCGAGGGCATTCAGGTCAGACGCCGGTACTTTTCATCGATGACAGCCTCAGTCCGCTTGATCCGCTGATGGTACCGCCGGTTGCTGCCTCGCGTGTCGCAGCGATAGGGATCGGCGATCCAGAGGCAGTCATTGCCCCGCTCGCCAACCCCGGATTGTCGCGCCGACCACTCTGCCCCGTCCACCCCAGGACGACGACCACAAGCGATGGGTCGCGTGTTTTCCGCTGGACCCGCCGAGCCCGCGGGCAGTGGCGCTGGGACAACGAGCAGGAAGTGCCGCTGGTGGAGGAACGGGAACTTTATCTGGTCGGCTACGGCCCCGTCGAATCACCCCGTGCGACCTGGCAACGCGACAAGCCATGGCTGCAATTAACGGGTGCCGAACTGAACGCACTCATTACCTCCCATGGTGCCGGGAAACTGTGGGTGCAGCAGATCGGCACATACGACAGCTCGTCACCTTTGCTGCTCGCTGCGCTCACCTGACCAAACCGGAGGCTCTTTCATGTCCGACCCCGTAAGTTTTCCGACTATCACTCCTTATCTCGGCCTGCCGCTGCTGATCCCGGGTCAGGCCCAAAAGGAATTCTTCGTCAATCATGCCCTTGCAATTCTCGATGCTACTCGAGCGAGGGTGGTCAATGCCTCTTTGGCCGTCCCACCCGCATCGGCCAGCGATGGCGAGTGCTTTCGCATCATCGCAGGTGCGGAACTGGCGTGGGATGGGCGGATCGATCAGATCGCGGTCAGAACCGGCGATGACTGGCATTACATTGTACCACGCGAAGGCATGTCCATTTTTGACGATGCCGCCGGACAAATACTTGTCTTCAGGAATGGCTGGGAGCGAGCCGACGCTCCGCCTTTGCCCTCGGGCGGCTCCACAATTGATGTCGAAGCGCGGGCCGCCATTATGGGGCTGATACAGTCATTGCAGACAGTTGGTGTCCTTGGCGCACCAGTGCCATAGGTCGGAGAAATGGCGGTTTCGCGCGTATCTCCGGTTCAAAATTTTTTGTTTGACGCCCTCATAGCGACATTCTTGCAACATTATCGCGGTATTGACGGCTTGCCTCATGCATGGGGAAAAGATAGAGACAACCAGTGCCTCAAGTCTAAAACAAAGGGGAATTCTGTAATGCGCAAACTCGTCATTGGGATGGCGATGGCTTCGACCGCGCTGACCACGCCTGCTCTGGCCCGTGATGGCCAGTGGTACATTCAGGGCGATGGCGGTGTCATGATCGTCCAAGATCAAAGCTTCGACGTGAACGGCGTCGAAGGCAACGCTTCCGCCGATTACGACACCGATTATGATTTCGGGGCCGCAGTCGGCTACGATTTCGGTGGCTTCCGCCTCGAAGCTGAAGCCAGCTATCGTGCTGCTGATCTTGATCAGGTCCGTGGCGGAACGCAGGGTCTGGCCCTTAATCCGCTGCCGGGTGGCGGTTTCAACACCTTCTCCGGCAACCGCGACGCGCTCGGTGAAGTCAACGCGCTCAGCTTTATGCTCAACGGTCTGGCCGATTTCGGCGACGATGACGGCCTGCAGGCCTTCGTTGGCGGTGGTGTTGGCGTGGCCCGTGTCGATCTGGATGGTCGCGTGAACGCAAACGGTCCGGGCGTCTGGAACGATTCCGACACGGGCTTCGCATGGCAGATTCTTGCCGGTATCCGTGCGCCGCTGAGCGATTCGTGGGATGTCGGCCTGAAGTATCGCTACTTCAATGCACCGGACATCAATCTGGTTGATCCGCTCGGTCGCTCGCTCGACACCAAGCTGGTGACGCATTCGCTGCTTGGCTCGATCACCTACAACTTCGGTGGTGAAGAGCCTGTTGCTGCGCCGGTTGCTGCGCCTCCGCCGCCGCCCCCGCCGCCCCCGCCGCCGCCTCCGCCCCCGCCGCCCCCGCCGCCCAAGGCTCCGTGCAACACGGGTCCGTACATCGTGTTCTTCGACTTTGATAAGTCGGACATCACGGCTGAGGCTGCCAACATCCTCAACAGCGCCGTCACCGCCTATGCGAATTGCGGCACTGCGAGCGTGATGCTGGCCGGTCACACTGACCGCGCGGGCAGCGTTAAGTACAACGTCGGTCTGGCCGAACGTCGCAACGCGTCGGTTCGCAGCTACCTCACTGGCCGTGGCATCCCCGCTGGCCGTATTACCGGCGAAGCTTTCGGCGAATCGCAGCCGCGCGTTCCGACCGCAGATGGTGTGCGCGAAGCTCAGAACCGCCGCGTGGAAGTGACCTACGGCCCGGGCTCGGGCATGTAAGTCTCTGTTCCGCTGGAACACCAAAAGGGGCCGGAGAAATCCGGCCCCTTTTTCGTTGGCTGATAAGTTTCCGACACACGCGCAAGCGCCATCACGGAACGCAAGCAGTCCAGCCCCTATTCGCCAAAAGTGCAGCGAATTGAAGCGGCGCTGGTGCGGCGACCGACATGACGGCTACCGCAAAGCGGCACTGTCACAAGACGACGTCGCTCTTAGGGTAGGCTGAGGAAATCAAAAGATCGGCACCAGATTTACGCCGTCCTTATTCTCCAATTGCGGCCCGCGCCCTCTCGACAATGGTTGCTTCGGCTGAAGGTAAGGCGCGATAGGCGTAGATAAGCAGTGCAAGCGAAATCGGTGCCACCCCGATCAGCGAAAGAACTCCGGTTCGCAAGCTTCCGCTCAACTCGGAAATCTGGCCGACCATGTACGGCCCCAGCGCCAACCCGACCAGCGTCGTTGCAAGGAAGAAAGAAGCGGTCGCCGTGCCGCGCATTCTCGGCAGCACCAGATCCTGCGTCGTTGCCGCTGCTGCCCCCAGCGCCGTCGCGGCAAACATTCCTGCAAGGAAATTCATCACATAAAATAGTACCGCATTCTCGGTCGTGAAGCCGATCCAGATCGGGATCACCGGAGCGATGATTCCAAACATGATCACAAGGATGCGCCCCGAAGGATTGCGCGCTCGTAGCCAATCCGACATCCGTCCCCCGAGGATGACGCCAAGGAAGCCTGATAACGCCCCGCTACCTCCGAGCACGAAGGCAAGTTGTGCCTTGGGCAATCCGAGAACTGTCTCTGCGTAAGGTGCCGACCAGAAGGCCAGAGCATAGGCGCCAAGCGATACCAGCCCATAACCCAGCGCAGTGCAGATAAAGGCCGGCGTGCCCCATATCAGGCTGAACGTCGCCGGGTCATGCCGCCGCAATGTCGCCGCCCACGAGAAGACCGCATAATAACCGAATGCCACGGACGACCATTGCGGCAAGTTCCCGGTCAATTCGATCATGAGCAGCGCAAAGGCCGTCATGGCTACCGCCACACCGACATTGACCAGCAGAGCCATTGGACCGCGCTGCATGGCATGAATGAAGGTAAGCGGTGGCAACAACATCGACAGATCAATCAGGAAATCGAACAAGGGGTGTCGGGCGGTCGCCTGGTCTTGAGGTGGCCGCGCAGGTTCGCGCAGCGACGCAACCCAAACAGCAAGCAGGACGCCGGGAAGGCCGACCGCCATGAAGGCTGCTTGCCAGCCAACGAGTCCGCCCACACCTCCATCGGGATAGGCGGCATCCCAAACCTTCGAAATCTGGGCACCGATTAGCAGTGAGACGCCGCCACCAATGTAGAGGCCAGAGGAATAGATCGCGAGTGCTGTAGCACGCTGCCGAGAGGGAAAATAGTCGGAGATCAGCGAGTAGGCAGTCGGACTCGCTGTGGCCTCCCCAACACCGACGCCCATCCGAGCAAGGGAGAGGGTAAGGAAGTTGCGCGCAAGGCCGGAAAGAGCTGTCATAGTTGACCACAGCACAAGGCCGATGGTCAGTAGTCGCACCCGGTTCCAACGATCAGCCAGCCGCCCAAGCGGCACGCCGAACAGGGCATAGAAGACTGCAAAGGCAGCACCCCCCAGAAAGCCCAGCTGTCCGTCAGTCAGGCCGAGATCCCGCTTTATGTCAACCGCGAGGATCGAGAGAATCTGCCGGTCAATAAAGTTGAGGATATAGACCACAACCAGCACGCCAAGCACATACCAGCTATAGGCCGACGCAGACTCTTCGCCTCGGCCATCGACCGTAGTGGTATTGTCGCTCAATGATGATCCCCTGTCACGACTAGCTGGGATTTCGACCGGCTTGCAGCCGGTCAAGCCTTGTACTCTGTGCTATCGACAATACCGGCCTCGGCAAAACCCTTTTTGCGCAATCGACAGGAATCGCACAGACCGCAGGCAAGGCCTTGAGGGGTGGGATCGTAGCACGACCAGCTCCACGCCGGTTCAAGTCCCAGCCGCGCACATTCCCGAGCGATATCCGCCTTGGTCATGTGCTGAAGCGGCGCATGGATCGTAAAGGGCGCGCCTTCCACCCCGGCCTTGGTACCGAGGCGAGCAGTCTCGGCAAAACTGGCGATGAATTCCGGGCGGCAATCTGGATAGCCCGAATAGTCGAGCGCATTGACCCCGATGAACACGTCGCGCGCACCAGCCGCCTCGGCACAGGCCGTGGTAAGCGCGAGGAAAACGAGATTACGCGCCGGTACATAGGTCACTGGAATATCATCCCCGACCCCAGTCTTCGGGACATCGATCGCATCCGTCAGCGCCGACCCGCCAAACGCCCGCAGATCCAGCGCGATCTGTGTGTGGCGCACAAGGCCAAGCTTCGCCGCAATCCGTTCAGCCGATTCCAGCTCCAGCCTGTGGCGCTGGCCATAGTCCACCGTCAGTGCATGAACGGAAAACCCGGCCTCCTGCGCCAAAGCGGCAGTGACCATCGAATCGAGGCCGCCAGACAGAAGGACGACAGCCAGCTGTGAATGATCAGGGTGTTCAGAACCGCTCATGCCGCGCCCCTAACACGCACGCGGCCAAACGCAATCACGCCGGTCAGCACGGCCCGGTGCGACGCGCCTCGGCAAGAAGCTGGAACGGCATTCCATCGTGAATGCCCTGGCTTTCAAGCTGTACGAGCGCCGCGGTTTCGCGGCGGATACTGGTGCGGCCATAACCATTGCCCGGGCAGGTATACTGCACCGTCACTCGGGCTGCGCCATCCTCCACCACGAACTGGTTACACCCGCTTTCACGGTGCATCAGCTGAATGAGTTCAGCGCCGGATTTTACGCAAATCTTGCGATCAGGCGTGCTGCCGCGCTGTTTGATAGTCCACTCGCCCTTGGCCAAAGTGCCGAGCATCTTCAGACCGTTATCCTGAGCGAGCCCGGGTGCGGTGAGCCACACCGCAGCCGCGGCGGCGAGGCCAACGCCTACGAGAAGACGCGAAACGCTGTCTGACAAGAGCTTCATGCTGTTCTTCATGCCTGCTTTTGGACTTTGTGCATTGCACATTTTGGCCCTTGCCTCGGAATCTGGGCCATTTTTCGACCAAAGGTCAGATCGCGAGGGCAAAGGTCTTCGAACAGAAGGCGCAATCGACCGAGATCACTCCGTCCGGCCCGCGCATCTCCGTCTGTTCTCCAACCGGAAAACGGGCGACGATACTTTCATAGTGAGCGGCCGTGCAGCGGCACCCGCGGGACAGGCTGGCGCCCGGCTGGACACGGACTTCCTCTTGCTCATGGAAAAGGCGCCAGGCAATCGCCTCGAGCGAAAGCGCAGGGTCGAGCAATTCGTCATGCCCGACGGTGCCCGCCATGATCGCAACATGCTCCCAATCGGGATGATCCATCCGCACGTGCAGCCGCTCGCGCCCCTCCTCGCCATCGGGCAGATGCTGCACCAGCAAGCCCGCCGCCATGCGCCCGCCCACTCCGGCCCGGCTGGCGACACGGATCAGCGTCGGGATCTGTTCTGACTGGCTGAAATAGCTCTCGCAGGCCTCGGCAAGGCTATCGCCCTCGAGCGGGACAATGCCCTGATAGCGCTGACGGCCCTCGGTCTCGAAGGTGATCGCGAGATAGCCTTCGCCGAACAACGCGGCGAGCCCCGGGTTCGCGCCCAGCGTCGCCAGCCGCTCGCCGTCGAAATCGGCATAGCCCCGCACCGCGCCCGCGCGATAATCGCACACCAGCAGCTTGACGATCCCGCCCTGCGTCTGCGCTTGCATGGTCATCTGCGCATGCTCGCCCTTTAGCAGCCCGCCCATCAGCGCGCCCAGCACCAGCGCCTCGCCCAGAAGGTGCGTGATCGGCGCGGGGTAATCGTGAGCGGACAGCACCTGTTCCAGCACATTTTCAAGCCGCACGACCCGGCCGCGCGCGTTGCGCGCGGGGAGAGTGAATCCCATCAGGGTGTCGGCAAAGGTCCCGATCTTGTCAGACATAGGCCGTCATATGGGGGCGGAACGTGTCAGGCGGAAGACCCTCTCGCCCGCAAGCTCAGCTGCCGAGCAGCCCGAAGCTCCACAGCAGCACCGATTTCTGCGCGTGGATGCGGTTTTCGGCTTCGTCGAACACGACCGATTGCGGGCCTTCGAACACGTCCTCGCTGACTTCCTCGCCGACATGGGCGGGGAGGCAGTGGAGGAACACCGCATCGGGCTTGGCCTCAGCCATCAGCGCAGGATTGACCTGATAGGGGGCCATAGCCGCCAGCTTCGCCTCGGCATGGGCCTGTCCCATCGAGATCCAGGTATCGGTGACGATCACATCCGCACCGCGCGCGGCGGCCTGCGCGTCGCGGGTCAGGGTGACCTGCGCCCCGCCCGCCCGCGCCAATTCGACGAAGGCCGGATCGGGCTCATACCCCTCCGGCACCGCCACGCGGACGTTGAACTTCATCAGCCCGGCCGCCTCGAGGATCGAGTGCAGCACGTTGTTGCCGTCCCCGAACCACGCGACTTCCAGACCGGGCAGCGCCTTGCCGTGTTCGATTACGGTCAGCAGATCGGCAACGATCTGGCAGGGGTGCGACATGTCGGTGAGGCCGTTGATCACCGGCACGCTGGCGTGCGCGGCCATCTCCTCGATCTTCGCGTGATCGTCGGTGCGCAGCATGATGCCGTCGACCATCCGGCTGAGCACCCGCGCGGTGTCAGCGATGCTCTCGCCCCGCCCCAACTGGCTAGAGGCCGAATCGAGGATCAGCACACTGCCGCCGAGCTGCCGCATTGCGATGTCGAAGCTGACGCGGGTGCGCGTCGAATTCTTCTCGAACACCAGCGCCAGCACCCGGCCCGCGAGCGGTGCGTCGACATCGGGCGCGCCCCTGGGCAGGCCAGCACGCGCCGCCTTGCGGTCAATCGCATCGTTGATCATCGCCGCAATGGCGTTCCCACCGGCGTCGCCGAGGTCAAGGAAGTGCTTCATGCTGCCGCAGGCACCTTGAAGCTCGCCGCGCCCGCCGACAGCTTGTCCATGAATTCGTCGATCTCGGCATCGCCGATCACCAGCGGCGGGATAACGCGGATCGTGTTGTCGCCTGCCGCCACCGTCAGCAGCTGGTGATTGTCGCGCAGGTGGACGTAGAAGGGGCGGCTCTCCATCCTCATCTTGAGGCCGAGCATCAGGCCCTTGCCCCTGACAAGCTCGAACAACTCAGGGTAGTTGCCGATGAACTGTTCGAGCCGGGCGCGCAGACGCTCGCCCTTTTCGGTGACGCTGGCGAGGAATTCGTCGTTCGCCACGGCGTCCATCACCGCCATCCCCGCCGCCATCGCCAGCGGATTGCCGCCGTAGGTCGATCCGTGGGTACCGAAAGTCATGCCGCGCGCAGCCTTCTCGGTAGCGATGCAAGCACCAAGGGGAAACCCGCCGCCGATGCCCTTGGCGGTCGCCATGATGTCGGGCGTGATCCCGTAGTGCTCATAGGCATAAAGCTTGCCGGTGCGCGCGACGCCGCACTGCACCTCGTCGAGGATCAGCATCAGCCCGTGCTCGTCGCACAGATCGCGCAGGCCCTGCATGAATTCTTGCGAGGCGGGACGGATGCCGCCTTCGCCCTGGATCGGCTCGACCATGATCCCCGCGGTGTGCGGCCCGATCAGCGCCCGTGCCGCCTCCAGATCATCGAAGGGCGCATATTTGAACCCTTCGAGCAGCGGCGAAAAGCCATGGTGCATCTTGGTCTGGTTAGACGCACTGATGGTCGCCATCGTGCGGCCGTGGAAGGCGTTGTGGAAGGTGATGATCTCGAACCGGCTGACGTCGCCTTCATCCCCTGCGTTCTGGTGATAGGCGCGCGCGGTCTTGATCGCGCATTCGCAGGCTTCCGCGCCCGAATTGGTGAAGAACACCGTGTCACCGAAGGTGGTGTCGACCAGCCGCTGCGCCAGACGCTCTCCCTGGGGGCTACCGTAGAGGTTGGAGACGTGCATCAGCGTCGCCGCCTGTTGCTGGATCGCGCCGATCAGCCCCTCATGCGAATGGCCGAGCAGGTTGACCGCGATGCCGCTGGCGAAATCGAGATAGCGGGTGCCGTCCTCGTCGATCAGATGGCAGTGTTCGCCGCGCACGGGCCGCACGCCGCTGCGCGGATAGACGGGCATGAGCGGGGTAATTGACATGAGCTGTTTCCTGAATTGCAACGCATTGTGGACATGAAACGCAAATGGCGGCCCTGAACCAGAGCCGCCATCCGCTTTGCCGTTAATCTTCCGCTGCCCCCCGGTCAAACCGCGAGGCGCAGGTTGTGGCCGGTTCAGCCTTCGATCGGCGCCAGATTGACGGCGGAATACTTTCCGCGTCGATCGACTTCGAGATCGAATTCGAAACGCTCGCCCTCATTGATGCCGGAGAGGCCCGAACGCTCGACCGCGCTGATATGCACGAAAGCATCCGGCTGACCATCATCGCGAACCAGAAAGCCGAAGCCCTTCATCGCGTTGAAGAACTTGACCGTGCCAGAGACGCGCTCCCCGGTCAGCTCGCGCTGCGGAGCGGCAGGCTTGGCCGCCACGGCAATCACGTCGCCCACGACCTGAAGGTCCTGCGCGGACACCTTGCCGCCACGATCCACCAGATTGTACTGGAGTTCCTGTCCTTCGGCGAGGCCCTCAAGACCGGCACGTTCGACTGCGCTGATGTGCACGAACACATCTTCGCCCCCGCCTTCCTGCTGGATGAAGCCAAAGCCTTTTTGGGCGTTGAAGAACTTCACGGTGCCTTTGCCGGTGCCGACGATCTGCGCAGGCATGCGGCTGAAACCGCCGCCACCGCCGCCGCCCGGACCGCCGGGACCACGCGGGCCGCCGCCGAAGCCGCCGCCACCGCCGCGGGAGCCACCGCCACCGCCGCCGCCGAAACGGTCGCCTCCGCCTCCGAAGCGGTCACTACCGCCGAATCGGTCGCCCCCGAAATCGCGCGCTGGCGGAAAACCATCATTCCCGCCGCCAAACGGATCGAAGCCATCTTCACCGAAACCGTCGCGCTTGTCGCGGCCGCGCCGGCGTCCCCTATCGTAACCCATAGATCAGTACGTACCTTGCCTCACTGCCCGCTCTCCATTGTGCCGATGTCGTGGACAGTGAGCCGCACCGGACACCGCCGCGCCGGGATTGTGATCCGGAGCGCACGTCCATGTGATATAGCGCACAAAAGATTGCTTTGCGAACGAAATTACCGGCTGGCAGGAGGGGCGCATCCATAGCCTTTCCGGGAATGCTTGTGCGTGACCGCACAGTTGGGCATGACTGCCGCACCAGTGAGGCTTGAGAGCAGGACAGATCATGAGCGATTTTCGCACGTTAACCGAAAATATGCTGGTAAGCCCGCAACTTACGCTGGATGATGTCAATACGGCAGCCGCGATGGGTGTCAGCATGATCGTCAATAATCGGCCCGATGGGGAGGAGCCATCCGCTCCGCAAGGCGATGCCATCGCCGCCGCTGCGGCCGCTGCCGGGCTCAATTATGTGGCGATCCCGGTCGGCCATTCCGGCTTCAGCGAGCCGCAGGTTGATGCCTTGATCGCCGCGATGGAGCAGGCCGAAGGGCCGATTCTCGCCTATTGCCGGTCAGGCACCCGCTCGACCTTCCTGTGGGCGCTGGCGTCGGCCAAGCAGGGCAATGATCCCGACGAAATCATGCGCAAGGCGATGCAGGCGGGCTATGACGTAAGCCCGATCCGCCCGATGATCGACATGCTGAGCGCGCGCTGAGGCGCTGATCCCGTGGACCTGCTGACCCAGACCGCGGGCTCGCTCGTCGCGATCCTCGCCCTGGCAGGGCTGGCGTGGTGGATGCGGCTCGGGCCTGCCCTTCCCCTTGCCAATGGGGATGACGTGCGGCGGATTGCCGCCGAGATCCAGGACGGCTTCGCCCCGGTCGCAATCGCCTGTGATGAGGAAGGCGCCGGGGCGCTGGCGCGCGATGCGCAGGGCCGCATCATGCTGATCAAGCCGCACGGCAATCGTTTTGCCGGCAGAGTGCTGACTTCGGGTGCTAGCGCCACGCTCAAGGATTACCCCGGTGAGTTCAACATTATCATCGACAGCGGTGAACGGCACTTTGGCCGCCTCGCCCTGACCTTGCCAGAACCCGAGGGTTGGGCCGAAGCGATCAATCGGCTAAGCGAGCTGCAACATGCCTGATTTCAACCCTACCCAATATGCCGTGCCGCTGTTCGTGGTGCTGGTGCTGGCCGAGATGATCTGGGCAAAATTCCGCGCGCCTGAGGCCTATGAGCCGAAGGACACCCTTGTCAGCCTTGCCTTCGGGCTGGGGTCAACCGTGGCAGGCGCCTTGCTGGGCGGGTTTGCGGTCGCGGTGTTCATTGAGGCCTACGAATATCGGGTGTTCGATTTCGGCCCAGATAACAATAGCGCATGGTGGGCGGTGTGGTGGGCGTGGCCGGTGTGCTTCGTGCTCGACGATCTCAAATATTACTGGGTCCACCGCGCCGGACACCGCATCCGCTGGATGTGGGCCGCCCATGTGAACCACCATTCGAGCCAGCACTACAATCTCTCGACCGCGCTGCGCCAGACATGGACCGGGCCGCTGACCTTCGGCTTCCTGTTCGCCGTGCCGCTGGTGCTACTTGGCTTCCATCCGGCGATGATCGCGATCTGCGGCGGGTTCAACCTCATCTACCAGTTCTGGATCCATACCGAGGCGATCAAGCGCATGCCGCGCTGGTTCGAGGCGGTAATGAACACGCCGAGCCATCACCGCGTCCACCACGCGACCAATCCGCGCTATCTCGACCGCAACTACGCCGGCGTGTTCATCATCTGGGACAAGATATTCGGCACCTTCGCGCCCGAGGTCGATGACGAGAAAATCCGCTACGGGATCATCAAGCAGCTCGGCAGCTTCAACCTACTATGGGCGGTGTTCCACGAATGGATCGGAATGATCGCGGACATCTGGCGCGCGCCGTGGCGGCACAAGCTCTCATACATGCTGCGCGAACCCGGCTGGAGCCATGACGGCAGCCGCGAAACCAGCGACATGATCCGCGCCAGGTGGGAGGCACGGGTCGGGCCGGTTGCGCCTGATGCAACTTCAGTAGCTGATCGAAACCGGATTGCGGGCGGCGCGGAAGCTGCCTAATCTCCCCGCCAAAGGGAGAGATCATGGAAAGTTTCGACTACATCGTCATCGGCGGTGGCAGCGCAGGCAGCGCTGTTGCCGGGCGGCTCGCGGTGGACGGCACGCGCCGGGTGTGCCTGCTGGAAGCGGGCGGGCGCAACGACAATGTCTTCATCAAGACGCCGGGCTTCATGCCTTTCATCCCGGAAAAATCGAACTACCGCTATGAAACCGTTCCGCAAAAAGGGCTGAACGGGCGCACCGGTTATCAGCCGCGCGGACGCGGGCTCGGCGGTTCCTCGGCGATCAACGCGATGGTCTACATCCGTGGCAACCGCTGGGATTACGACAACTGGGCCGCCATGGGCTGCACCGGCTGGGCCTATGGCGATGTGTTGCCCTACTTCAAGCGCGCCGAATCAAACGTGCGCGGCGGCGACGATTTCCACGGTGATGGCGGCCCACTGTTCGTATCCGACCAGACGGCCGCCAACCCCACTTCGCACGCCTTTGTCGAGGCCGCCGCCGCGCTCCAGTTGCGCACCAATGCGGACTTTAACGGCGAGCGGCAGGACGGCTTTGGCCTTTATCAGGTCACCCAGCACAAGGGCGAACGCTGGTCGGCAGCGCGCGCTTATGTCGAGCCGATCCGGGATGCGGGCAACTTCGCGGTGCGCACCGATACGCTGGTCGAAAAGCTGATCATCGAGGGCGGTCGTGTCACCGGCGTGCAGGTTCGTCGCGGGGGCGTTAGCCAGTCGTTGCTGGCCCGTCGCGGGGTGGTGTTGAGTGCTGGTGCGTTCAACTCGCCGCAAATCCTGATGCTGTCAGGGATTGGCCCGGCGGATCACCTCAAAGCGCACGGGATCGAAGTGGTGCTGGATCGTCCCGCGGTCGGCGGCAATCTGCAAGACCACATCGACTATGTCTCCGGCTGGGAGACGACCAGTGATGTGCCGATCGGCAGCACGCTGAAAGGCACGCTCCGCATGGCCGCCGCCGTGATCGAGCACCGGCGCAAGCGCACGGGCATTCTGACCACCCCCTATGCCGAGGCGGGCGGGTTCTGGACGGTGATGCCCGATAGCCCCGCACCCGACGTGCAGTGGCACTTCGTCCCCGCAGTGCTGGAGGATCATGGCCGCGAGAAGGTAAAGGGGCACGGCTTCTCGCTCCACGCCTGTGTGCTGCGTCCGGAGAGCCGGGGGACAGTGCGGCTGGGCAGCAATGATGCCGTCGCCGCGCCGGTGATCGACCCCAATTTCCTTAGCGATGACCGCGATATGGCCTGCTTGCGCGCCGGTGTGCGCCTGTCGCACCGCATCGCGGAAGCGCCGCCCTTGCAGGCCTTCGGCCCCAAGGATCGCCACCCGGTCGATCTCAATAACGACGCCGCGCTCGACGCGCTGATCCGCACACGCGCCGACACGGTCTACCACCCGGTCGGCACTTGCCGCATGGGTAGCGACGCCGATGCGGTGGTCGATCCGACGCTGAAGCTGAACGGCCTCGAAGGCCTCTGGGTGGCCGATGCCAGCATCATGCCCAAACTCGTCAGCGGCAACACCAACGCGCCCAGCATCATGATCGGGGAGCGGTGTGCGGACTTCGTGATGGCGGCGGAGCGGGGATAGACCCCATCTCCAATCCGTAGTGCTGCAACGGCCCTAAGGGCCGCAAGCGCGACCGCCCGCCCGCAGGCGCCCGGAGCGAAGCGGAGGGACTACGCCGAGGGTGACCCCGCGGAGGCGGGGTCGCAAACAAAAAATCACACAAAAAAGAGGCCGGAGGGTTTGCACCACTCCGGCCATATTCAGTTTGTTCGTTCGCAGGAGGAACAAGGTGAGGCGGGGGGAGGGGAGAGGGAGAGAGAGGCCTCCCCCCGCCAAACTGGGTGTTTCATTCTGGTCGTGTCGCGAAGGGCGAAAACCGGTGCCCACTTTTCGCGCGACACTCCCTGATTAGTTGTAGGCGCGCTCCCCGTGTTCGGAGATGTCGAGCCCGTTGACTTCGCTCTCTTCATCAACCCTGAGGCCGATGGTGAGCTTGACGAGGTAACCGGCGATCAGCGTGCCAGCCGTGGCCCAGCCGATCGTCACCAGAACGCTGAAGATCTGCACCCAGAGCTGCTCACCCAGTGGGGTCGAACCGTCGCCGGGTCCGCCGAGGAAGGGCTGGTAAACCACCGCTGTGCCGATTGCGCCAACGATGCCGCCCACACCGTGGATGCCGAAAGCGTCGAGCGAGTCGTCGTAACCGAACTTGGCCTTCACCTTGGCGACCGCAACATAGCAGACCGCCGAAGACAGGATGCCGAGCAGGATCGCGCCGAACGGGCCACTATTGCCCGCTGCCGGGGTGACCGCGACGAGACCCGCGATGATGCCCGAGCAAAAGCCCAGCGCCGAACCCTTGTGGCCCGCAAGCTTCTCGATCACCATCCAGGCAAGACCACCGGCCGCCGTCGCAACGAAGGTGTTGATCATGGCGAGGCCCGCCGAACCGTCGGCCTCAAGCGCCGAACCGGCGTTGAACCCGAACCAGCCCACCCACAGCAGACCCGTGCCAATCATGGTCATCACAAGGCTGTGCGGCGGCATCGGCTCGTTGGGATAGCCGCGGCGCTTGCCGAGCAGGTAGGCGAGCACCAGTCCCGAGACACCGGCGTTGATATGCACCACGGTGCCACCCGCGAAATCCAGCGCGCCGTCCTCGAACAGCAGGCCGCCACCGGCCCAGACCATGTGGGCGATCGGGAAATAGACGATCGTCAGCCAGATCGGCACGAAGGCCATCACCGCGCTGAACTTCATCCGCTCCGCCGTCGCGCCGAGGATCAGCGACGCGGTGATCGCGGCGAAGGTCATCTGGAAGCTGATAAAGACGTACTTGCTGATGACTTCATCGGTGAAGGTCGCGGCGGTGCTGCTCGCGTCAGTGCCTGCGAGGAAATAGCTCCCCCCGCTGACGAACAGGCCGAGCGTCCCTTCATAGGTCGTGTCTCCGAAAGCAAGGCTGTAGCCCCACATCACCCAGATGATCATGGCGAGCGACGCGGTCGCACCGATCTGGGTCATGGTCGAGAGCATGTTCTTCGATCGGGTCAGACCGCCATAGAACAGCGAAAGCCCCGGCAGGATCATCAGCAGAACCAGCAGGGTCGACGTCATCATCCAGGCGTTGTTGCCCGGGTTTGGCACCGCAGGCGCAGCAAGCGCGGGGGTGGCCAGCAGTGCGGCGCCGGTCATCACAGCCGCGGAATTGACGAGAAAACGCTTCATCTCAATGGACCCCTCAGAGCGCGGTTTCGCCGGACTCGCCGGTGCGGATGCGGGTGGCCGAGGCAAGATCGAGCACGAAGATCTTGCCATCGCCGATGGCTCCGGTGTTGGCGGTCGCTTGAATGGTTTCGACCACCTGCGCGGCAATGTCGTCGCTGGCGGCAATTTCGAGCTTCACCTTAGGAAGCATGTTGGTGGAGTATTCGGCACCGCGATAGATTTCGGTCTGCCCCTTCTGGCGCCCGAAACCCTTGACCTCGGTCACGGTCAGCCCGGCAATGCCGATCCCGCTCAACGCCTCACGAACGGTGTCGAGCTTGAACGGTTTGATGACGGCGATGATGAACTTCATCTGTGGCCCCTGTTGCACCGGATTTTTCCGGATGCGGAACACACAGCAACAAGCGTGCCAGAATTGCAAAAGGGGCCAGATGCAGCGGAATCAGAGCATTTCTTCGCACATGCGGAAGATTGCCTGCCTTATTTTTAAGCACCTGATTAACGCTTAGGCAATATCTGCGGCCAACTGCGCCCCTTCAACGGGCCTGGGAGCTTGACCCGGCTCTGCGCCATGAGCTGACACTCGAAAACCGAACAGGTCAAGAATGCGCGCTCTGCGCCCCAAGGGCTGGGGCTACGGGCAACTTCGCGAGAATATTGCACCGCTTGTCGGCAGGGTCACAAGAAATCGCGCAGGGTAGCGATGAAGCGGTCGAACTGGTCGTGGTGGAGCCAGTGGCCGGCCTGTTCGAACTCGATCACTTTCGCCGTCTTGAAATGGGCGATGCGCCCGTCCTTTTCCGGGTTGGAGGCCCAGGAATCCGCCCCGTAAAGCAGTAGGGTCGGGCAGGTGATCGCCCCCCATAGCGCCTCGATGAATTCGTCGCCGATGTCCTCGACCGGCCAGACATTGAGGTGCGGATCGAACTTCCAGCTATAGGTACCGTCCTCGTTGCGGTTGACCCCGTGGACGGTCAAATGCCGCGCCTGCTCTTCGGTGAGGTAGGCGTTCTCCTCGATCATGCGGGCGAAGGCGGCTTCGATGCTTTCATATTTGCGCGGGGTGCGCCCAGCGGCCTTGCGCTTCTTCTCGATCCATTCGGCGAGGCGTTCGGGATAGGGAACAGAACGCTGCTTGGCGCGGTATTCGGGCGAAGGGCCTAGGCCCTCGATCGCGACCAGCTTGGTCACCATGTCGGGGAAGGCACCTGCATAGCGCAGCGCGACATTGCCGCCCATCGAATGCGCCACCATCCGCACCGGGCCGACGCCCAGCTGGTGCACCAGCTGGGCCAGATCATAGACCATGTCGGCCGCGGAATAGACACCGTCCGAGACCCAGTCGCTATCGCCATGTCCGCGGTGGTCCATGGCAATGACATGGTAATCCTCGCGCAAAGCCTCGGCGGTCCAGTCCCAGCTGCGCGCGTGGTCGCGGCCCCCATGCACCAGCACCAGCGGCGGTTTGCCGCGCCCGCCCCAATCGAGGTAGTTGAGGCGAAGGCGCTGCGAGATGAAGGTCTGCGAAGTCGGGCCGGTATCGTGCATGGCGGTTGCTTTGGCCAAATGCACGCGGTTCGGCAAGTCACCCAACATCCGTTCGTGTCGAGCGAAGTCGAGACACTTGGCCTCGGTGCCTCTCGACTACGCTCGAGGCGAACGTAGGTTGCGGCTTACCGTTCCTTCGTGGCCGAGAAGGTTAGCTGCGGGTTCTTCTCGACCTGATAGCTCACGTCCCACGGGCTCTTGGCCATGAACACCATATCGCCGTCGCGGTCCTTGGCGAGGTTGGCGCGGTTGAAGCTGGCGAATTCGTCGAGGGTCTTGTCATCCCCCTTGATCCAGCGCGCGGTGGCGAAGGGCGAGGGTTCAAGCACGGCCTCGACCTTGTATTCGGCCTCGAGCCGGGAAATCAGCACTTCGAGCTGCAGCTGGCCGACCACGCCGACGATGTGGGCCGAACCGATCTCGGGGTAGAAGACCTGAATGACGCCCTCCTCGGAGAGGTCGTCGAGCGCCTTCCTCAGCTGCTTGGTCTTGGTCGGGTCCTTCAGCTGCACCCGGCGCAGGATTTCCGGCGCGAAGTTGGGCAGGCCCGTGAAGCGCACCTGATTGCGTTCCGACAGGGTATCGCCCACCCTCAGCGTCCCGTGGTTGGGAATCCCGATAATGTCGCCCGCCTCTGCCGTATCGGCCAGTTCGCGGTCCTGCGCGAAGAACAGGATCGGGGAATGCACCGCAATCGGCTTGCCCAGCCCGCTCGGCGTCAGCTTCATGCCGCGTTTGAAGGTGCCCGAAACCTGCCGCATGAAGGCGATGCGGTCGCGGTGGTTGGGGTCCATGTTGGCCTGCACCTTGAAGATGAAGCCGGTGACCTCGTCGCGCTCAGGGCTGATCTGCTCCTCGCCTGCAGGCTGGGGCCGGGGCGGCGGGGCGAAGCGGGCGATGGCGTGGATCAGCTCCTCGACCCCGAAATTCTTGAGCGCCGATCCGAAATAGACCGGCGTGAGGTCGCCGTGGCGGAAGGCTTCGAGGTCGAACTCCGGATAACCCCCCCGCGCCAGCTCGATCTCGTCTTGGAACCGCTGCGGGATCGCGGCGGTGTCGCGGGTGCCGAGAAACTCGCGGCTCGGCCCTTCGGGGCGGCTGACGGTCTCGGTGGCGAAATCAAGCAGGCCCTCGAACTCGCCGCCCATGCCAATCGGCCACATCTGGGGGCTGACATCCAGCGCGAGCATATCGGCGACTTCGTCCAGCGTCTCGAAGGGATCGCGGCCCTCGCGGTCGACCTTGTTGACGAAGGTGAGGATGGGGACGGAGCGCAGGCGGCAGACCTCGAACAGCTTGCGGGTCTGCGGCTCGATGCCCTTGGCCGCGTCGATCACCATTACGGCGCTGTCGACGGCGGTCAGTGTGCGGTAGGTGTCTTCCGAGAAGTCCTCGTGGCCGGGCGTGTCGAGCAGGTTGAAGACGATCCCGTCCTTCTGGAAGGTCATCACGCTCGAGGTGACGGAAATCCCACGCTGCTGCTCGATCTTCATCCAGTCCGACCGCGCCCGCCGCGCCGCCCCGCGCGCCTTGACCTCGCCCGCAAGGTGGATCGCGCCGCCTTGCAGCAGCAGCTTTTCGGTGAGCGTTGTCTTACCCGCGTCAGGGTGCGAGATGATCGCGAAGGTGCGGCGATTGCTAGTCATTGCGCGCGACGCGGAAGCCCGCGAAGTCCTGGTTGACCGGCATCAGTTCGATGCGGTTGATGTTGAGATGCGGCGGCAGGCTCGCGATCCAGCCGATGGTGTCGGCGATATCCTCGCCCGTCATCGGGTTGACCCCGGCGTAGAGGCTGTCGGAGGCTTCCTGGCTGCCGGTGCGCACGAGGGTGAATTCGGTCTCGACCATCCCCGGCTCGATGCTGGTGACGCGCACACCGGTGCCGTGGAGGTCGGCGCGCAGGGCGAGGGTGAAGTGGTTCACGAAGGCCTTGGATCCGGCATAAACGTTGCCACCCGGATAGACGTAGCTCCCCGCGACCGAGCCGATGGCGATGATCGCGCCCTTGCGTTCGATCAGCTTCGGCAACAGCTTGCGGGTCAGCACCACCATCGCGGTGACGTTGGTGTCGATCATCGTCTGCCAATCATCGAGATTGGCGTGCTGCGCCGGGGAGAGGCCTTGGGCGAGGCCCGCGTTGTTGACCAGCAGATCGATATCGCGGAACCCCTCGGGCAGCCCCGCCAGCGCCGCATCCATCGCGGCGGTATCGCGCACGTCGAAGCACACCGCGTGGACCCTGTCCGCGCCCAGCTCGGCAACCAGCGCATCAAGCCGCTCCTGCCGCCGCCCGGTGGCGACGCAGCGCCAGCCGTCCTTTACGAGACGACGCACCGTAGCGAGGCCGATCCCGGCGGTGGCACCGGTGACAAAAGCGGTTCTCATCCGCGCAGCTCCCCGCCCAGCTTGGCCGCCGCAGCCACGATCTTCTCGGCGATGGCCTTCAATTCGGCGTCCTTGAAGCTCGCCTCGCCCGGCTGGAGCGTGACTTCGACAGCGATGGACTTCTGCCCCTCGGGCACGCCTTGCCCCGCGAAGACGTCGAACACGCGCACGCTGGAGATGAAGGCCTTGTCAGCGCCCTGCACGGCGCGCACCAGATCGCCCGCAGCAAGTGTTGCCGGAACGAGGAAGGCGAAGTCGCGGGTCACGGCTTGCAGCGCGGGCGGCGTGAAGCCCGGGCGGGCGAAAGCCGCGCCCTTCTTCGCGGGGATCGCGTCAAGGAACAGCTCGACCGCAGCGATGGACCCGTCGGCGTCGAAGGCCTTGAGGGTCGCCGGATGCACCATCCCGAAGCGCGCCAGCACCACCTTGGGGCCGAGGCGCAGCGTGGCCGACTGGCCGGGATGGAACTGCGGCCCAGCATCCCCCATCACCATCAGGTTGGCCACCGGAGCGCCCGCAGCTTCAAGCAGCTGGAGCGCCAGCGCCTTGGCGTCATAGGCGTCGAACGACTTGGCCTTGCCGCTTTGCCAGCCGCGCGGGGCCTTCTCACCCGCCAGCACGATGCCGAGGGTCGGCTTTTCGTCGCTGAGGCCGTTCGCGCCCCGGAAGTAACGCCGCCCGATTTCGAACAACCGCGAGGCTGCCGCACCGCGATCGGCATTGCGCTTGGCCGCCATCAGCAGGCCGGGGAGCAGCGAGGGGCGCATCGCCTTCATGTCCTCGCTGATCGGGTTGGCGAGCACCCACGGAGCGCCATTGCCGTCCGAGAAGTGGGTCGCGGCCCAGGTGGGCAGGAAGGACCACGTCACCGCTTCGTTCAAGCCACTGGCGGCAGCGGCGCGGCGCAGGCCACGCTCCAGCTTCTGCTGCGGCGTGGCGGTGGGGCGGGCGACGCCTTCTGCGCGGGGGAGCGCGACGCTGGCGACCTTGTCGAGGCCGTGGATGCGGACGACTTCCTCGACCAGATCGGCCGGGCCTTCGATGTCGTGGCGGCGCAGCGGGCAAGTCACTTCCCAATCGCTTCCCACGCTGAAACCAAGGCTTTCGAGGATGCGCTTCTGCTCGCCCTCGGCCACCTCCACCCCGCCGAGGCGCAGCGTCAGGCCGGGGTCGAAAGCGACGACCTTGGCGTCAGACGGCGGCGAACCGGCGCGAATGACTTCGCTAGGCTGGCCGCCTGCAAGTTCCACGATCAGCCCGGTGAGCAGGTCGAGGCCAGCGTCCAGAAACGCCGGATCAACCCCGCGCTCGAACCGCGTGCGCGCGTCGGAGGAAAGCCCCAGCTTGCGCCCCGTCGCGCCGATGCGGGCGGGGTCGAAATAGGCGATTTCGAGCAGCACATCGGTGGTCGTCTCCGACACCCCCGAATGTTCGCCGCCCATGATGCCCGCGATATCGTGCACTTGGCTCTCGTCCGCGATGACGACCATCTCGCTGTCGAGCGAATAGCTCTTCTCGTTGAGCGCCAGCACCTCTTCGCCGTCCTTCGCGCGCCGCGCCACCACCGCGCCCGAGACCTTTGCGAGGTCATAGGCGTGCGCCGGACGGCCGAAGCCGAGCATCAGGTAGTTGGTGAGGTCAACCAGCAGCGAGATCGGGCGCTGGCCCGCGCTCTTGAGGCGCGCCTGCAGCCAGTCGGGCGAGGGGCCGTTCTTCACGCCCTTCACCACGCGACCATAGAACGCCGGGCAGCCTTCCGCATCGTCGGTGCGGATGTCGACCGGGCAAGCGCCCGCCGCGCTGAACGCCGGCATGGCAATCGGCTTCAGCGTCCCCAGCCCCTTCGCCGCCAGATCGCGGGCGATGCCGTAGACGCCCATGCAATCGGGGCGGTTCGGCGTCACGGCGACTTCAATCACCGGGTCCGAGCCGTGATAATCGGCAAAGGCGGTGCCGACCGGCGCGTCGTCGGGCAGTTCGATGATGCCATCGTGATCATCGCCCAGCTCCAGCTCGCGGGTCGAGCACATCATGCCGTTCGATTCGACGCCGCGGATCGCGCTCTTGCGCAAGACCATGCCGTTGGCGGGGACGGTCGCGCCGGGCAGGCCAAGCACGCCCTTCATCCCCGCCCGCGCATTGGGCGCGCCGCACACGACTTGCAGCGGCTGGCCGTCGCCGGTGTCGACGGTGAGCACCTGAAGCTTGTCGGCATCGGGATGGCGCGCCGCGGTCAGCACATGGGCGATGCGGAAACCGGCGAGCTTTTCCGCCGGGTCTTCCACGCCCTCGACCTCGAGGCCGATGGCATTGAGCGCGTCGCAGATCTCCGCGACGGTGGCGTCGGTTTCAAGGTAGTCCTTGAGCCAGGTCAGCGAGAACTTCATGCGCGTGCTCCCACACCGGCGGACAGGGTCGGCTGGTCGAAGGGCGAGAAGCCGTAATGCGCCAGCCAGCGCGGGTCGCCATCGAAGAAGGCGCGCAGGTCGTTCATCCCGTATTTGAGCATGGCGATGCGATCGATCCCGAGGCCGAAGGCGAAGCCCTGCCATTCCTTCGGATCAAGCCCGGCGAATTCGAGCACGCGGGCATTGACCATCCCGCTGCCGCCCAGCTCCATCCACGCATGGCCCGGCGCATCACCGTGTCCGCCGACGACGCGGCGGCCACCTTCGGTGGAATAGCCGACATCGACCTCGACGCTCGGCTCGGTGAAGGGGAAGTAGGAGGGGCGCAGGCGCAGGGTAATGTCCTCGCGCTCGAAGAAGGCCTTGAAGAAGGTCTCCAGCGTCCACTTGAGGTGGCCGAGGTGAATGTCGCGGTCGATCACCAGCCCTTCGACCTGATGGAACATCGGCGTGTGGGTCGCATCGCTGTCCGAGCGATAGACGCGGCCCGGCGCGATGATCCGGATCGGTGCGCCCTGATCGAGCATCGCGCGGATCTGGACGGGCGAGGTGTGGGTGCGCAGCAGCACGTCCTTCCCCTCGGCGGTCTTGTCGGGGAAGTAGAACGTATCATGCATCGCCCGCGCGGGGTGGGTTTCATCCATGTTAAGCGCGGTGAAGTTATGCCAGTCGTCCTCGATCTCCGGCCCGGTGGCGACGGCAAAGCCGAGATCGGCGAAGATTTCCGCCAACTCGTCCATCACCTGCGACACCGGATGCACCGAACCCTTGGGTGCCACGGCGGCAGGCAAGGTCAGGTCTACCGTCTCGCGCACCAGCTGCTCTTCGAGCGCGGCGGCCTCCAGCGCGGCCTTCTTGGCATCCAACGCCTCGGCAATCGCGGCGCGGGCGCTCTGGATCACAGGCGCGGCAGCGGTGCGCTCATCCGGGCTCATACCGCCCAAGGTCTTGAGGGCAAGGCTGACCCAGCCCTTCTTGCCGAGGGTTTCGAGCCGCTCGGCCTCAAGCGCATCAAGGCTGTCAGCCGCTGCAATCGCGGCCAGCGCGGCCTCGGTCTGGGAAGTGATTTCGATCATGGGTTCGGGCGATCTGCGCAAAGGAAAACGTGCGCCGCCCGCTAGCGGGAAATCGCCCGCATTGCAAAGCGCCAATGCCCCGCCACAATAGTGCAGGTCAGCGGTGTACAGGCGGATCGAGTGTCTGCGCCGGACTGCCCCAGACGCGCGCCCGCGCTTCCATGAAGGATGTGAGGATCGGGTGGTCGAGCGCGGCATACTCGCTCGGGTTCATGGTCATGAACTCGCGGAACTCGCGGGTGAACTGCGCCTGATCGTGGTAATGCGCATCCATCGCTTCCGTCCAGCGCGTACCACGCTGGAGCATGAAGGTCGTCAGGCTGCGCATGAAACGCTGGCGACGCATCAGCAGCTTGGGCGCAAAACCGAAATAGCGCATGCAGACACGCTCCAGCGTGCGAATGCTCATGGCGCAGGCATCGGCCAGTTCATGCACCGTGGCATGGTCCCCGCTCACCAGCGCCGCATGGACTCGGGCAATGCGCGGTTCGTCGCGGTTGGGGCGCATCGCCCGGGTCATGACAGCGACCAGCGCCGCGAACTGCTCATCGATGCTCGCCTCCGGGTCGCACAACACATCGCCGAGGCTGGCAAAGTGTCGGAATGCCGGGTGTTGTGCGCCATCGCAAATGAGGTTGGCGCAGTCGCTGGCATCGGCATCGATGAAACGCGCCCAGCCCAGCGGAAGGAAACCAACGCCCCACATCCGCACCGGCCCCAAAGAGAAGCGGCATGGCAACGCGCTTGGCCCGGTGCCGACAAAGCGTACGCCGCTGATCCGGGTCGCGCCAATCTCCGCCTCGGGGGTGGGTTCCGCAGAAGAAGCGAATATTACCCCATTCGGGCTGGAGATAATCGGTAACTGGCTGTGACCCGGCCGGCATATCGAGCGCCAGGTGATAGAAGGTGGTGAAGCACCCCTCGAACTGCGCGGGCGGTTCGCGAAACTCGGCCGTCAGGCGATGTCGCGCCAGATGCGCAGAACCCGATTCAGCACCCTGATTACTGCCTTCCCCCATAGGCACCATAAAGCGCAGATGGCGCAGACTTACAAGGCTGGTGGCGGATCCTTACAATAGCGGAACGAAAAAGGGGCAGGGTCCCTCAAGGAACCTGCCCCCGATTTCGTGTCTGGCAGCGGCAAATGCCGACTGCCGAAGCCTTAGGCGGGCAGCGCCGCCTTTGCCTGAGCGATCACGGCCTTGAAGGCGCCGCCTTCGTTCATGGCGAGATCGGCCATCGCCTTGCGGTCGAGCTCGATCCCGGCCAGCTTGATGCCGTGCATGAACTGCGAATAGGTCAGGCCTTCCATGCGGACAGCAGCGTTGATGCGCTGGATCCAGAGAGCGCGGAAAGTCCGCTTCTTCACCTTGCGGTCGCGGTAGGCGTACTGCCCGGCCTTCTCGACCGCCTGACGGGCGATGCGAATGGTGTTCTTGCGGCGACCACGATAGCCCTTGGCCTGGTCCAGAATCCGCTTGTGCTTGGCGCGGGTGGTAACACCCCGTTTGACGCGTGCCATATCAGTATATCCTTGTTTCTAAGGTGCGTAAGGGGCGCAAGGCCCCGCTCGCATCAATCCAGCCCGTAGGGCGCCCACTTCTTGATCGTCGGCGTATCATTGGCCGACAGGACCGAGGTGCCGCGGTTGGTGCGGATATACTTCGCGTTGTGGCTGATCAGCCGGTGACGCTTGCCAGCGACGCCGTGCTTGACCTTGCCGGTGGCGGTGATCTTGAAGCGCTTCTTCACACCGCTCTTGGTCTTCAGCTTGGGCATTTTCATCTCCTGCAAGAGACACGTCGGAACCGGCCATGGCAGCCCTTGTCGCCAGGCTGGCTGATTGATTCGTGTCAGTGAAGTGCGGGCGCTTAGGCGGGAGAAGGCCGAAAGGCAAGGGGATACCGCTGCGCCAGCACGGCCCGCACCCGCATTATTCGTGGCGCAAGGCGTCGATCGGGTCGAGCTGCGATGCACGGCGCGCCGGGTAATAGCCGAACACGATCCCCATGCCTGCGGCAAACACGAAGCTCACGATGTTGATGGCCGGGTCGAACACGAAAGGCACGTCGATCAAGGTGGCGATCCCGATCGAGGCGCCAAAGCCCAGCGCGATGCCGACCAGACCGCCCAGCGCGCACAGCACCACCGCCTCGGTCAGGAACTGGAGCCGCACTTCGCTGGCCAGCGCGCCGATGGCAAGCCGGATGCCGATCTCGCGGGTGCGCTCAGTGACGGAGACCAGCATGATGTTCATGATCCCGATCCCGCCGACCAACAGACTGATCGAGGCGATCACCGCCACCATCGCGGTCAGCGCGCCGGTCGCCGCACCAAGAGCCTGATTGACCTGCGCGGTGTCGATGACGTTGAAATCATTGGGTTCGGCATCCTGCAACAGGCGCCGTTCACGCAGCAGGGCAACCAGCGAATCCTGGATCGTGGCAGGTGCATAGGCCGGGTCGTACTTGACCACGAAGAAATCGAGGTTCTCGTTCCCGCGGAACCGGCGCTGGACGTTCTTGATCGGCAGATAGACCGCATCATCATCATCTGCGCCGCCGCCGCCCTGCCCCCGTTCTTGGACCGTGCCGATCACTTCGCACGATACATCGCCGATCCGCATCCGCGCACCGACCGGACTGGTTCCGGGCGGGAAGATCGCCTCGCGCACCTTGAGGCCGAGCAGGCAGACATTCTTGCCTGACAGTTCCTCGTCGCGGGTAAAGGGACGCCCCTCGTCGATCTTGACTGACTGCGCCTTGAGCAGGTCATTCGAGACCCCCTGCACGCGCGTATCCCAGTCCTGTCCGTTGTAGAAGGCCGTGGCGGTGGCAGAGACATTGCCCGCCGCAATCTCGACGCCCGCGATCTGCTGGCCAACTGCGCGCACGTCAGCCTCGTCGAAGGGGCGGATCGTGCCGCGGGTGGTGCGCACCGGGAAGACGATGAAATTGCTCGCGCCCAAAGAGGAAATCTGATCCTGCACCGAGGCCGTCACGCCATTGCCGAGCGTCACCATCGTCACCACCGCGGCAACGCCGATGATGATGCCAAGCGTCGTCAGGATCGAGCGCAGGATGTGGCGCCGGATCTCGCGCAACGCCAGAAGGATCGTCGTCCCCAGCATCAGGCGGTTGCCTCCCCGGCCGCCAGGCTCATCGCCCCGCGTTCGATCCGTTCCACCAGACCGTCGCGAAAACGCACAATGGTGCCGGCATAGGCGGCCATGTCTTCTTCGTGGGTGACCATCAGGATAGTGATGCCTTCGCCATTGAGGCGGCGCAGCAGCTCCATGATCTCGACCGAACGTTCGCTGTCGAGGTTGCCGGTCGGCTCATCGGCGAGCAGCACGTCGGGCTCGGTCACCAGCGCACGGGCGATCGCGACGCGCTGCTGCTGGCCGCCGCTGAGTTCGGCGGGCGTGTGGTCGGCCCACGGCACCAGCCCCACCTGATCCAGCGCCCGCATCGCCGCCTGCCGCCGCTTGGCCTTGCTTTCGCCGCGATAGAGCAGCGGCAGTTCGACATTCTCCAGCGCAGTGGTGCGTGCCAGCAGGTTGAAGCCCTGAAACACGAAGCCGAGATACCGCCGCCGCAGCAGGCTGCGCTGATCGCGGTCGAGCTTTTGCACCTCCACGCCCTTGAACCGGAACACGCCGCCGGTCGGCACGTCGAGACAGCCGAGAATGTTCATGGTGGTCGACTTGCCCGAGCCCGAAGGCCCCATGACCGCAACGAATTCGCCGCGCATGATGGTCAGGTCGACGCCTTTCAGCGCCTGAAACGCGGCCGCCCCGCTGCCGAAGGTCTTGGTGATCCCTTCAAGCTGGATGAGCGGCTCGTCCGTCACTTCCCGGCTGCCTTGATCCCGGTGACGACCTTCATGCCCGGCTTCAGATCGTCCGAGCGCACCACCGTGCGGCGCCCGTCGCTGCGGCCGGTGATGACCTCGATCGCCTTGAGCGTGCCATCGGCTTGCAGCACCTGCACCTGCTGGCGACTGCCTTCGCCGATCGTGGCCTGCTGCTTGTCACGCTCAAGCCCGATCTGCGGCTGGAACACACCGCCGCCGCTTTCCTCTTCCTTGTCAGGGCGGAAGCGCAGCGCGGCATTGGGCACCAACAGCGTCTTGCCGGTGTTCTGGGTGGCAATCGTGGCGGTCGCCGTCATGCCCGGACGCAGCACACCATCGGGGTTCTGGACTTCCAGCCGCGCTTCGTAGCTGACAACCGAACCGCCGCCAGCTGCCGCTGCAGCGCCCGCGCCGCCCGCCTGGGCATCGACCGTGCTGCGCGATGCGAGATCGACGCGCTGGAGCGTCGCGGGAAAGCGGCGCCCGGGATAGGCATCGACGGTAAAGGTCGCCTTCTGCCCCGCCTTGACCTGCCCCACGTCGGCCTCGTCGATCGACACGCGCAGCTGCATTTCCGACAGGTCTTCGGCAATCACGAACAAGGTGACGGTGTTGAAGGCGGCAACCACGGTCTGCCCCGGCTCGATCCGGCGAGCGAGAACCACGCCATTGACCGGCGCCCGGATCACCGCGCGGCTGCGGGTGGTGAGGTTGCCCTTGAGCAACGCTGCTGCGGCTTCGATATTGGCACGGGCCGAAGCAACCGCGGCCAGATCTCGCTCGACTGCGGCCTCGGCCTGTTCAAGCTCGATCTGCGACGGCACGCGCCCGCCTGACAGCCGGCGGACTTCTTCAAGCCTTGCCAGCTGCACCTTGTCGATATCGAGCGTCGCCTGCGCCTGTCCCAGCGCGGCCCGCGCGGCATTGAGATTGGCGCGCGACTGGGCGATCTGCTGGTCGATGATTTCGGTGTTGATCACCGCGATCACCTGCCCCTTGGTGACGCGATCATTGACGTCGACCGCCACGCTGTCGACCGGGCCAGTGACTTCCGCGCCGACTTCGACCTGATTGGTCGGGCGCAGATTGCCCGTCGCCGTGACCGAGAGCGCAAGCGATTCCTGCACGACAGCTTCGGTGATGTAATCGGGCGGTGGCGCATCGGCGGTGCAGCGCGAAATGATGAGAACCAGCAGCACCAGCACAAGACCGGGCAGCCAGTACTTCATCCAGCGCCGCCAGCGCGGTCGCGGCTTGCTGCCGAGGAATTCGTCCACGTTCGGCGTTTCGGCAGGATTGCTCGCTTCGTTCACTCGGTGGGCTCCCTCGCCGCAAGTTGTTCAAGGCCCGCGCCTTCCGGTACTGACCAGCCGCCGCCCAGCGCGCGGGCGAGACTGATGAAGGCAATCGCGCGCGCGCCCTGTGCGTTGGCCAGCGCGTTGCGCGTCGCAAGCAGCTGGCTTTCGGCGACGAGCAGGCGCTGGAAATCGATCAGCCCCGCCTGATACTGGCTGCGCGCCAAAACGGCGGCGTTCTGCGCACCTTCGCTTGCCTCAGTCAGAGCATTCACGCGTTCGCCGGTGGCAGAAAGATCGACGGAAGAGCTCTCGACCTCCTCGAGCGCCACAAGGATGCTCTGCCGCCAAGCCGCGAGCGATCCGTCGGCGACGGCTTCGGCGCCCTCGATGCGCCCGCGCGCCCGCCCACCGTCGAAAATCAGCTGCGACAAGCTGGCAAAGATATTGCCAGTGACGAGATCGAACAGGCTGCCCGCATCAGTCGCGCTGGTGCCGATCGTGCCAGACAGGCGCGCCAGCGGAAACAGCTGCGTGCGCGCCACGCCGACGCGTTCGAGATCAGCCGCCAGCCGCGCTTCGGCCGCGCTCACGTCCGGGCGGCGGCGCAGGGTATCGGCAGGCACATTGAGCGCCACATCGGCAGGTGGCAACGGCACATCGCGCGGCGCCTCGGTCAGTGCGCGATAGACTTGTCCGGGCGGTTCGCCGATCAGGGTCGAGATGGCGTTGGCAACCGCGGCAAGACTGCTTTCAAGTTGCGGGATGGAAGCCGCAGTCTGCGCCCGCTGGGTGCGCGCCTGCTCAACATCGAGGCTGTTCACCAGCCCCGCCTGATTGCGCCAGCGGGCGATCTGGAACGTGTCGTCCTGCACCGCCAGCGTCTCGCGCGCAATGGCGAGCTGCGCGGCCAGCGCGCGTGCGTTCACCACCTGGCTTGCGACCTGCGCCACGATCACCCGCTCAAGATCACCGAGCGAATAGCCTGCTGCCTGAAGATCGCCGCGCGCAGCGTCGATCGAGCCGTCGATCCGTCCGAACAGGTCAACTTCCCAAGCGGCATCGGCACCGAGCGAGAAGAACACATCATCGCTGGCCAGATCGCCGACATCTCGCCGGGCGCCGCCGCTGGCATTGATGGTTGGCACACGGTCTGCGCGCGCCGCCCGCAACCCGGCGCGTGCGGCCCGCAGACGTGCGGCTGCCTGCGCTATGTCGAGATTGTCGGCTTGCGCACGCGCCACATATTCCTCGATCAACGGATCACCGAGCATCACCCAGTAGCGATCCAGCGGAATGTCGGTGCCGCCGGGTTCGGCCAGCACCCACTGATCGGGAACCGGCTGAACGCTGGCCATGGTGGGCGGCTCGGGGCCGAGCGAAATGCAACCGGGCAGCGCCAGAATGGCAGCAAGCAGCAGGAAATGGGCCGGCGATGCTGGAGTTTGGTTCCGTATGCCCGTCATGCCAGGCCGCCTTGATAATCTTTGCAAGTCACGCTGCCGCCCACCAAGGCTCCAAGGATCGCAAGCCCCCCCAGGCCGGTCGCACCCTGAAACCATCGACCGACAAAGTCGGTCATGAAAATCATCGTATTGCTAGCAGTCGCGGCAGGACGGCACAACGTAAGTTCATCGGTTGCGCTCTATCGCTCGTCGACAATGCCCGGCGACACGCAGCCGAGCGGGCAAGGCCCATCAGGCCTCGAGCTCGACGTCCCAGTAGAGCCAGTCGCGCCAGGTTTCATGGAGATAGCCCGGCGGAAACTGCTTGCCCGCCTGTTGCAGCTGCCAGCTGGTCGGACGGATCGGCGCCTGATGCAGGCTCATACCCGCCTGCTTGGGCGTGCGCCCGCCCTTCTTCATGTTGCACGGCGCGCAGGCGGTGATGATGTTCTCCCACGTGGTCCGCCCGCCCAGCCGGCGCGGGGTGACGTGGTCGAAAGTCAGGTGATCGTGGCTGCCGCAATACTGGCATTGAAAGCGGTCGCGCAGGAACACGTTGAAGCGGGTGAAGGCGGGAAACTCGCTCTGCTTCACATATTGCCTGAGCGCGATGACGCTCGGGATCTTCATGTCGAAGCTGGGCGAGTGAACCTCGCGGTCATAGCTCGCGACGATGTCCACCCGGTCGAGGAACACCGCCTTGATCGCGGTCTGCCAGGGCCACAGGCTCAACGGATAGTAGGACAGCGGGGTGTAATCGGCGTTGAGCACCAGCGCCGGGCAGGCCGAAAGGTTGCGGGTCGGATCTTCCTCGATCCCGCGGAACTTCGCCACTTTCTCGATCAGTTCGGCATTGAACACTGGTAGCGTTCCTCCCTGATTGACCTGCATCCTGACCTGACAGGGCAAAGAGTCAAACCCGTGACAGGGTGGGTATCCACAGGGACGGGCGGTGGATAGCCTGTGGATAGCGCAACAAAATGTCCTGTGGCATGGGCGCAAGGATGCCTGCCGCCGCGCCCCTTGTGACCCGCTTTGCACCGAGCCCCAATGGCCACCTGCACCTCGGCCACGCGCTGTCGGCGATTGTCGCGCATGATCTGGCGAAGGCAGGTGAGGGGCGGTTCCTGCTCCGGATCGAGGATATCGACGGGCCGCGCTCCCGCCCCGAACTCGCCGACGAATTCCGCCGCGATCTGGAATGGCTGGGGCTCGAATGGGAGGAAGTCCCCGCGCAGTCGACCCGTCTTGCCAGCTATGCCGTTGCCGCCGAGGCGCTGAAGGCACGCGGGCTGCTCTACCCCTGCACCTGCACCCGCAAGCAGATCGAGGCAGCAGGCGCCATCGAGGGCTCGGATGGCCTGATCTACCCCGGCACCTGCAAGCATCGCGCGGCCGATCCGGCGCTTCCGGCGGCATGGCGGCTGGATGCGGAGAAGGCGCTCGCTGCAACCGGGCCGCTGGTGTGGGAGGATGCGCTGGCGGGGCCGCAGGCGGTCGACCTCTCCGGTCTCGGCGATGTGGTGATTGTCCGCAAAGACCTGCCCGCCTCCTACCACCTTGCCGTGACGCTCGACGATGCGGCCGATGGCGTGACGCTGGTGACGCGCGGGGCCGATCTGTTTGCGGCGAGCCACGTCCACCGCACCCTGCAGGCATTGCTCGGTCTCCCCGAGCCGCGCTGGCACCATCACCCGCTGCTGATGGATGCAGACGGCCAGAAGCTCGCCAAGCGGCGCGGCTCGCCCGCACTGGCCGAACGCCGGGCGGCGGGCGAAAATGGACAGATGCTCGCCGAACAACTGCGGTTGCAGCATTTGAGGCTTGGAACATGAGCGCCGAGCGTTCATTTAGGCAGACATGAAGATCTTTTTCGTTCTCTTGCTGCTTGTCCTGATGGGGCTTGTCGCATTTTCGCTGATCCGCGGCATCATTGCCTTCCTCAAGACGACGAAGATCGACCTTGAGACAGGCGAAGGACGCACGGCCACCGATATGCAGCTCGCCCAGAACAAGGCGATGTTCGCGCGGGTGAAGTATCAGGCCATGGCGATCGGCGTGATCGTGGTTCTCGGCTTGCTCGCCGCTGGCAATAACTGACCCTCGCCATGGTCAAGCTCAACCGGATCTACACCCGTACCGGCGATGACGGCACGACGGGCCTAGTCGATGGCTCGCGCTGTCCCAAGCATTCGGCGCGCATCGCGGCGATGGGGCTGGTGGACGAAGCCAATAGCGCCATCGGCCTTGCGATCTGCGCGCTGACGGATGATGAGCACCGCGGGCTGCTGACGCGGGTGCAGAACGATCTGTTCGATCTCGGCGCCGACCTTGCGACCCCGGCGGAAGATGCCGATTTCACCCCGTCGGAAATGGTGCTGCGCATTGTCCCCGGCCAACCGGAATGGATCGAGCAGCAGATCGATGCGCTGAACGAGCGCCTCGAACCGCTCACCAGCTTTGTCCTGCCCGGCGGGAGCGAGGCAGCGGCGCGCATCCATGTCGCCCGCGCCACCACCCGGGCGGCGGAGCGCGCGATGGTGGCGCTCGCCGCACAGGACCCGGTCAACCCGGCCGCGCTGACCTATATCAACCGCCTGTCCGACCTGCTGTTCGTGCTTGCCCGCGTGGCGAATGACGATGGCGGCGCGGATGTGACGTGGGTGCCGGGGAAGAACAGGTAGCGCGCCAACCGCTAGGAAATTAGTGCGCTAGCCAGCCGCGCGCTTCCCCGCTAGGGCGAGATCTTTGCTGCACTTGCGAAGGACACGCCCCATATGCGCAATATCGCCGTTATCGGCGCCGGTCAGATGGGCACCGGCATCGCTCAGACCGTCGCCGCCCATGGCATGAACGTCTTGCTGACCGACGTTGACCTGCCCCGCGCCGAAGCGGGCAAGGAAGCGATCGGCAAGGCGCTCGCCAAGCTGATGGGGCGCGGCAAGATCGAGGCGGCCGAGGCCGAGGCGCTGCTGGCTCGCATCACACCCGTCGCGGATTACGCCCCCTTCGCCGAAGCCGACCTGATCATCGAAGCCGCCACCGAGCGCGAGGAAATCAAGAACGCGATCTTCGAAAAGGCGGGCAAGGTGCTGGCCCCGCAAGCAATCATGGCCTCGAACACCTCGTCGATCCCGATCACCCGGATGGCGAACCACTCGCCCGATCCGGCGCGCTTTATAGGCCTGCACTTCTTCAATCCGGTGCCGGTGATGGGCCTGATCGAAGTGATCCCCGGCCTTGCGACCTCGAAGGAAACCACCGACGCTGTCACCGCCTTTGCGCGCGGGCTGGGCAAGGAAGTGGTGCTTTCCCAGGACGAACCCGGCTTCGTCGTCAACCGCATCCTGCTGCCGATGATCAACGAGGCGGTGTTCGTGCTGGGCCAGTCGACGGCGGGGATCGAGGATATCGACAAGGGTTGCCGCCTCGGCCTCAATCACCCGATGGGGCCGCTGCAACTGGCTGATTTCGTGGGGCTGGACACCTGTCTCGACATCATCAAGGTGCTCTACAAGACCACCCGCGACAGCAAGTATCGCCCCGCCCCACTGCTGGTGAAATATGTCGAGGCCGGCTGGCTCGGCCGCAAGACCGGGCGCGGGTTCTACGATTATTCGGGCGAAGTACCCGTCCCGACCCGCTAGGCGAGGGCTATTCCGGCTCG